>NZ_CP192510.1:2573809-2895535 GCF_050613175.1 Halomonas sp. H5 | reverse complement strand
GCCCCGACTTCAAGCTGGTACGCGAGGTCGTCGACTATATCCTCGGCTATATGGAGGATTACACCCAACCCCTCGAGCAGCTGTGTGGCGAGAAACTCCTGGCCAGTCTGCCACAGGCCGAGTCGATGACCCGTCGCCTGGCCGACGACTATCGACAGCTGCGCGAACGCTTGATGCGGCTGTCCCAGGATATCGACATGATCCTGATGGATGCCGTGGTGCCCATGGATCGCTTCGCCGATGACCTCAAGGCCTATCTGGAGGCGCATCGGGCCTACCTGCGTGACGAGCGCGAGGAGCTCTTCCCGCTGATCGCCGAGCATCTGAGCGACGAGGAGCTGGCGCGCCTCGACGAGTCGCTGCCGGAGGGGGCGGCCGCCAGGCTGGCACAGCTCCATGACGCCTATCCCGAGCTCTATGCCGAGTTCCGCGGGGCGCCCGAGCCGGTTGTCTGATCCCGTGTCTCTGCATGATGCCGAGTTCCGCGGTGCTCCGGAGCCCGTGGTCTGACCCCGCGGCGCTTCGCCATCCCCCGACGCCCCGGCCCTGGCCGGGGCGTTTGTCGTTGCCGGGGCAATACGCCGTTAAGTCCGTGCCACGACTGGGGTAGAATGCTCCCCCTGTGCCAACCGGGGGAGGGGAGACTCACCGATGGATCGACTCCAGGCCATGCAAATCTTTCGTGCCGTGGTGGAGGCGGGCAGCTTCGCCGGGGGCGCCCGCAAGCTGGACCTCTCCAATGCCATGGTCAGCAAGCAGGTGGCGCGCCTGGAGGGCGAGCTCGGCGTGCGCCTGCTGACCCGCACCACCCGCCGCCTGCAGTTGACCGCCGAGGGCGAGCGCTACCTGCAGGGCGCTAGCCGCCTGATGGATGAACTCCATGAGCTGGAGGCGAGCCTCGGTGAGCAGCGCGGCGAGATTCGTGGCCGCCTGCGTCTCTCGGCGCCGCTGGATTTCGGGGTCCGCGAGCTGATGCCGGCTCTGCAGGCCTTCGAGGAGGCCCATCCGGCGGTGGAACTCGAGGTGGTGCTGGAGGATCGCCGCGTCGACCCCCTGGCGGAGGACTTCGACCTGGTGGTGCGCATCGGCGAGCTGGAGGACTCCAGCCTGATCGCCCGGCCGCTGATGTCGATGCCGGTCCATCTCTATGGCGCCCCCGGCTACCTGGAACGCCATGGCGTGCCCGAGCATCCCCGCGACCTGAGCCGGCACCGCTGCCTGCACTACAGCCTGCAGCGCGGCGGTCCGGGCTGGCTCTTCCTGGTGGAGGGGCGCCTGGAGCGGGTCCGTTTCCGGCCGGTGCTGACCTGCAATAACGGGCGGGCGCTGATCGAGGCCGCGGCCCGCGGCATGGGCCTGGTGCTCAAGCCGACCTTCCTGGGCGAGCCGGAGGTGCGTCGTGGGCGCCTGGTGCGCCTGCTGGAGGCCTATGCGCCGCCGCCCATGCAGGCGCACCTGCTCTATGCCGAGCGGCGCCTGATGCCGGCTCGCTTGCGGGTGCTGGTGGATGCCTTGCTGGCGCACTTCCAGGAGCCAGCGACGGGAGAGCGACCGTGAGCGGCCCCATCCTGATCTTCGACTCCGGCGTCGGCGGCCTCTCGGTGGCGGCGGCGATTCGCCGCCGCCTGCCCACGGCGGCCCTGGCCTATGTCTGCGACAATGCCATGCTGCCCTATGGCACCAAGCCCGATGCCTGGCTGGTGGAGCGCATCGTGGCGGTCTGTCGGGAGGCGGTGGCGGCCTGTCGTCCCGCCGCCCTGGTAGTGGCCTGCAACACCGCCAGCACCCTGGCCCTGGAGGCGCTGCGGGCGAGCCTGACGATCCCGGTGGTGGGCACGGTGCCGGCCATCAAGCCCGCCGCTGCGCTTAGCCATAGCGGCCATATCGCCCTGTTGGCGACCTCCGCCACCGTCAATCGCCCCTATACCCTGGGCCTGATTCGCGACTTCGCCGGTGGCTGCCGGGTGCATCGCCTGGCCGCCGATGCCCTGGTGGTCCAGGCGGAGCGTCACCTGGCCGGCGAACCCCTGGACCTGGCGGCCATCGCCGATGGCCTGGCGCCGCTCTGGGAGGATCCGGAGCTCGACACCGTGGTGCTGGGCTGCACCCATTTTCCACTGCTGCGGGACGCCCTGAACCGGGCGGCGCCGCGACCGGTGACCTGGATCGATTCCGGCGAGGCCATCGCCCGGCGGGTCGCCCAGGTGGTGCCCCACCCCCGGGTGACCGAGGGCCCGGGGCCGGCCTGGGTCACCGCCGAGGCCCCGACCCTGACCGCGGCCCTGGCCGGCGTCGGTTTCGCCGCGCCGCAACTTCTTCTCCTGGCGGTAGACGCCCCACACTAGACGTCTCGCCTCACCGATTTCACCCCAAGGAGGCCCCGTGGCCGTACCCGTCGTCGATCCCGAGTACTATGGCGAGCAGCTCGAGGCCAAGCGCCAACGCATCACCGCCCAGTTTGCCCGCTTCTCGCCGCCGCCGCTGGAGGTCTATGCCTCGCCGCCCAGTCACTACCGCATGCGTTGTGAGTTCCGCCTCTGGCACGAGGGGGACGATCTCTTCTACGCCATGTTCGAGGTGGATCCCGAGGACCCCAAGAAGAAGACGGTGGTCCGCCTGGACGACTTCCCCGTGGCCAGCCGGCGCATCAATGCGCTGATGCCGGCGCTGCTGGATGCCATCCGCGAGGTGCCGCTGCTGCGCCGCAGGCTGTTCCAGGTGGAGTTTCTCACCACCCTCAGCGGCGAGGCGCTACTGACCCTGATCTACCATCGTCCCCTGGACGAGGCTTGGGAGGCCGAGGCGCGTCGCCTCCAGGAGGCCCTCGGGGTGATGATCATCGGCCGCTCCCGCAAGCAGCGCCTGGTGCTGGAACGCGACCATGTCTGGGAGCGGCTCTCGGTGGAGGGGCGCGAGTTCGCCTACCAGCAGGTGGAAAACAGCTTTACTCAGCCCAATGCCGAGATCTGCCGCGCCATGCTGGGCTGGGCCCGCGACGTGACCCGCGCCAGCCAGGCCCGCGACCTGGTGGAGCTCTACTGCGGTAACGGCAACTTCACCATCGCCCTGGCCGAGAACTTCCGGCGGGTCCTGGCCACCGAGATCTCGCGCACCTCGGTGGCCTCGGCGCGCATCAACCTGGAGGCCAATGGCATCACCAATGCCAGCGTGGGGCGCATGTCGGCGGAGGAGTTCAGTGCCGCCCTCAAGGGCGACAAGGGCGGGCGTCGGGTCACCGAAATGGGCCTGGCCGACTACGACTTCTCCACCGTGCTGGTGGATCCGCCCCGGGCCGGCCTCGACGAGGCCAGCTGCGACCAGCTCAGCGGCTATGAGCGCATCGTCTATATTTCCTGTAACCCGGACACCCTGGAGCAGAACCTGGAGCGACTCTGCCGGACCCACCGCATCCGCCGCATGGCGCTCTTCGATCAGTTTCCGTGGACCCACCATTGTGAGTGTGGCGTGCTGCTCGAGCGAATCAGCGACTAAAGTCAAGAGGACCGGGGCGTGTCATGATGCGCAACTGACATGCTCCATGAGAAAACGTGCAACTCGATAGGGCCGGAGCGGGGGCTACAGTACCCTTCATGAAACGCGGCGCTTGCCGCGTTTCACCCTAATTCGACGGCCCCCAGGCCGACAGCAGCCGAGGTGATGGATGCAACACGTCGTGATCGATGGCAAACAGGAATTTCTCGCTCAGTTGAAGGAGCAGCTCACCAAGCGGCTACCCGAAGAGAAGGTGGCGGAGATCGCCGGCTTTGCCGAACTCTTCTACGCCAATGTTCCCTTGGCTGATCTGTCCGAGCGGCGCCTCGACGACCTCTATGGCGCGACCCTGTCGACCTGGCACTTCGTCCAGGAGCACGATGCCAAGGCTCCCAAGGTGCGGGTCTTCAATCCCGACTACCAGGAGCATGGCTGGCAGTCGTTGCATACCGTGGTGGGTATCCTCCACCAGGACATGCCCTTCCTGGTGGACTCGGTGCGCATCGAGCTCAACCGTCGCGGCGTTACCCTGCATGCCATTCATAACCTGGTGCTGGCGGTGGAGCGGGATGCCAAGCATCAGCTCAAGCGGCTGGGGCATCCCCAGGCCGACAAGGCGCCCGAAGGGCGCGAGTCGCTGATCGTCATCGAGATCGACCGCCACTCCGATCCCAAGCTGCTGGCCGATATCGAGGCCGGACTGCAGGAGGTGCTGCAGGACGTGCGTACCGCCGTGGCCGACTTCGAGCCGATGCGCGATCAGGTGCGGGCGGCCCTCGAGGAACTCAAGGCGGTTCGACCCGAGCAGGTCGATGCCGCCGACCACCAGGAGGCCATCGCCTTCCTGGAGTGGCTGATCGATGACAACTTCACCTTCCTCGGCTGCGACGAGTACGAAGTGGTCGGCAAGGGAGGTCAGGAGCAGCTCAAGAAGCGCAAGGGCAGCGAGCTGGGCGTCTTCAAGCTCGACGCCCCCCGTTATCAGGAGCGTATCCATAACGATCAGGGCGTCGAAGACGACCACTATGTGCTGATTCCGGAGCTGCTCTCCTTCGCCAAGAGCGCCTACCATGCCCGGGTGCACCGTCCCTCCTACCCCGATTATATCTCCATCGATCGCTATGACGATCAGGGCAAGGTGATCGGCGAGCGCCGCTTCCTGGGCCTGTTCACCGCCACCGTCTACAACGACTCGCCGCGGCATATCCCCGTGCTGCGGCGCAAGATCGAGGCGGTGATGAAGTCCGCCGGGGTCAATCCCAAGGCCCATGATGGCCATCAGCTGCGCCAGATCCTCAACGTCTACCCCCGCGATGATCTCTTCCAGACCAGCACCGAGGAGCTGACCAGAACCACTCTGGGAATCCTCAATATTCGCGAGCGGCGCCGGGTGCGCCTCTTCGTCCGCGAGGATCGCTTCGGCAAGTTCTACTCCTGCCTGGTCTTCGTGCCTCGGGACGTCTTCTCCACCGACCTGCGGGTGCGTATCCAGACCATGCTCTGCGAGGAGCTGGACGCCACCTTCGGCGACTTCAATACCCACCTTTCCGAGTCGGTGCTGGCGCGTATCCAACTGATCCTGCGCTTCAATGGCGACGAGCCGGTGAGCTATGACCTGGAGCGCCTGGAGCACAAGGTGATCCAACTGGCGCGTAGCTGGAACGACGACCTTCAGGCCGCCATGGTGGAAGGCTTCGGTGAGGAGCAGGCCAATCGCCTGATGGACGACTACCGGGATGCCTTCCCGGGAAGCTATCGGGAGGACTTCTCGGCGCGCACCGCCGTCTACGATATCCATCACCTGGGCGAGGTCGAGGCCGGCGAGCCCCTCTCCCTCTCCCTCTATCGCCTGGTGGAGGAGGACGTCGACGGGGTCAACCTCAAGCTGTTCCACAAGGCGCAGCCGATTCCGCTTTCCGACGTGCTGCCGGTCATGGAGAACCTGGGGCTGCGGGTGATCGGCGAGCGCCCCTACGAGATCGACTCTCTCAAGGGCACCTACTGGATCCACGACTTCAATCTGGAGCATCACGGCAGCGAAGTGGTCAACCTCCAGGAGATGCGCGAACCCTTTATCGAGGCCTTCAAGCGCATCTGGGCCGGCCAGGCCGACAACGACGCCTTCAACCGCCTGGTGATCGGTGCCAACCTGAGTTGGCGCGAGGTGGCCATGCTGCGTGCCTATGCCCGCTACCTGAAGCAGATTCGCTTCGGCCTCTCGCAGTTCTATATCGCCAACACCCTGGCCAGCTACCCGGAAATCACCCGTGAGCTGGTGACGCTGTTCGAGCTGCGTTTCGACCCGGAGCAGCAGGAACGGGAGAGCGAGAGCGACGCCTGCGTGGCGCGCCTCCAGGCGATGCTGGATGACGTGGCCAGCCTCAATGACGACCTGCTGCTGCGCCGCTATATCGCCCTGATCCAGGCCACCCTGCGGACCAACTATTACCAGCGTGATGCCGGTGGCGAGTACAAGGAGTACATCGCCTACAAGCTGGATCCGAGCAAGGTGCCGGAGATGCCCAAGCCGCGTCCGGCCTTCGAGATCTTCGTCTACTCGCCGCGGGTCGAGGGCGTGCACCTGCGCGGTGGCAAGGTCGCCCGGGGCGGGCTGCGCTGGTCGGACCGCCGCGAGGACTTCCGCACCGAGGTGCTCGGCCTGGTCAAGGCCCAGCAGGTCAAGAATTCGGTGATCGTGCCGGTGGGGGCCAAGGGCGGCTTCGTCTGCAAACGCCTGCCCGAGGGTGACCGCGACGCCATCCAGGCCGAGGGCATTGCCTGCTACAAGACCTTTATCCGCGCCCTGCTGGATGTCACCGACAACCTGGACGGCGCCGAGATCGTGCCGCCGGTGGATGTGGTGCGTCACGACGATGACGACCCCTACCTGGTGGTGGCCGCCGACAAGGGCACCGCGACCTTCTCGGACATCGCCAACGAGATCTCCGCCGAGTATGGCCACTGGTTGGGCGATGCCTTCGCCTCCGGTGGCGCCAACGGCTATGACCACAAGAAGATGGGTATCACCGCCAAGGGCGCCTGGGAGTCGGTGAAGCGCCACTTCCGCGAGCTGGGGGTCAATACCCAGGCCGACGAGTTCAGCGTGGTGGGCATCGGCGACATGGGCGGCGACGTCTTCGGCAACGGCATGCTGCTCTCCGACAAGATCCGCCTGGTGGGCGCCTTCAACCACCTGCATATCTTCGTCGACCCGAGTCCGGATGCCGCCAAGTCCTTTGCCGAGCGCCAGCGCCTCTTCGCGCTGCCCCGTTCCAGTTGGGAGGATTACGACGCCAGCCTGATCTCCAAGGGCGGCGGCATCTTCAAGCGCAGTGCCAAGTCCATCGCCATCACCCCGGAGATGAAGCGGGTGTTCGGCATCGCCGAGGACAAGCTGGCGCCCAATGACCTGATTCGCGTCATGCTCAAGTCCCAGGTGGACCTGATCTGGAACGGCGGCATCGGCACCTACGTGAAGGCGGCCGACGAAACCGACGCCGAGGTGGGCGACAAGACCAACGACGCCCTGCGCATCGACGGCGGCGAGCTGCGCTGCCGGGTGGTGGGCGAGGGCGGCAACCTGGGCCTGACCCAGCGCGGCCGCATGGAGGCCGCCAAGGCCGGGGTGCGGGTCAATACCGACTTCATTGACAACGCCGGCGGGGTCAACTGCTCCGACCACGAGGTCAATATCAAGATCCTGCTCGACGATATCGTCAAGAGCGGCGACATGACCGACAAGCAGCGCAATCAGCTGCTGGCGGAGATGACCGAGGATGTCTCGCGGCTGGTGCTGCGCGACAACTACCAGCAGACCCAGGCACTCTCCCTGGCCGAGACCCTCTCCAAGAAGGGCATGGGGCCCTACCGGCGCTTTATCTCCGAGCTGGAGGCCGGCGGCCAGTTGGATCGGGAGCTGGAGTTCCTGCCCGACGACGAGGCCCTGCTGGAGCGCTCCAATGCCGACGAGGGCCTGACCCTGCCGGAGCTGTCGGTGCTGATCTCCTATTCCAAGATGGTGCTCAAGGGCGACCTGATCGACTCCGAGGTGCCGGATGATCCCTATATCCAGCAGCACCTGGAGCGGATCTTCCCGGCGGTGCTGGTGGAGCGCTTCAAGGAGACCATGTACGAGCACAAGCTGAAGCGCGAGATCGTGGCTACCCAGATCGCCAATGACCTGGTGGATCATATGGGGATCGTCTTCGTGCGCCGGCTGATGGACACCACCGGGGCCAAGCGCGCCGATATCGCCCGCGCCTATATCATCGCTCGGGATAGCTTCAATCTGAGTGGCCTGTGGGAGCAGGTGGAAGCCCTGGACAACCAGGTGCCGAGCCGCGTCCAGTACGCCATGATGATCGACCTGATGCGCCTGCTGCGTCGCGCCACCCGCTGGTTCCTGCGCCAGCGCAGCGGCATGACCACCAAGGACAGCATCGCCCACTTCGCGCCGCGCCTGGCCCAGTTGCAGGAGAGCCTCGGCAAGCGGCTGCGCGGCGACGAGCTGGCCGCCTGGCAGGCGCGCCGTGACGAGCTGGTGGCGGCCGGCGTGCCCGAGGCCCTGGCCAACGCCGTGGCCGCGGCCAACAGCCTCTATGCCGGTCTCGGCATCATCGAGGCGGCCAAGCTCTCCGGCGAGAAGATCCAGCGGGTCGCCGAGGCCTACTACGAGGTGGGCCACCGTCTCGAGCTGCCGTGGATGATCGAGCAGATCAATGCCCTGGAAGTGCGCGACGGCTGGCAGGCTCAGGCCCGCGAGACCTTCCGCGACGATCTGGATCGCCAGCAGCTGGCCCTCACCGTGGCGGTGCTGCAGCTGGAGGATGCGCCGCGGGAGATGGAGGCCCGGGTCGAACAGTGGGTACAACGCCACGACGAGCTCTACCGTCGCTGGTGTGGCCTGCTCGGCGAGGTTCGCTCCGGCAACCAGGTGAGCTTCCCACTGTTCGCGGTGGCCATCCGCGAGCTGGTCGACCTGGCCGAGAGCCGCCACGACTGAGACCGTTGCCACCACCATGACGAACCCCGCCTTTGGGCGGGGTTCGTCGTTTTCGGGCGCCTTGGGCTATAATGCGGCGCCGCTCATCCACCCGAGGACTCCCATGTACGCCCTGGCCCGCTCGCTGCTCTTTCGTCTCGACCCGGAAACCGCCCATGGCCTGGCCCTCAAGGGGCTCGACCTGGCCAATGGCCTGGGGCTGGCCCGGCGTCTCGGCGGGGCGCGGGTGGAAGATCCGGTGGAGCTGATGGGGCTGCGCTTCCCCAATCGGGTGGGCCTGGCCGCGGGCCTCGACAAGAACGCCGATCACCTGGATGCCCTGGGCGCCCTGGGCTTCGGCTTCGTCGAGGTGGGCACCGTGACCCCCAAGCCCCAGGACGGCAACCCCAGGCCGCGGCTCTTCCGCCTGCCCGAGGTCGGTGCCATCATCAACCGCATGGGCTTCAACAATGCCGGCGTCGATCACCTGGTGGCGCGGGTCGAGGCGAGCCGCTATGACGGGGTGATCGGCATCAATATCGGCAAGAACCTCACCACGCCGGTGGAGAGGGCGGTGGATGACTACCTGATCTGCCTGCGCAAGGTGCATGCCCACGCCCACTACATCACCGTGAATATCTCTTCGCCCAATACCCCGGGGCTGCGTAACCTGCAGTTCGGCGAACAGCTGGATGCCCTGCTGGGCGCCCTGCGCGAGGAGGGGCGGCGCCTGGACGAGGCGAGCGGCCGTCGCGTGCCCCTGGCGGTCAAGATCGCCCCGGACATGAGCGCCGATGAGGTGGGGCTGGTGGCCAAGGCCCTGGCCGACAACGCCATCGACGCGGTGATCGCCACCAATACCACCATCGCCCGGGAGGCGGTGGCGGGATTGCCCCACGGCGACGAGCAGGGTGGGCTCTCCGGGCGGCCGGTATTCGAGGCCTCCAATACGGTGATTCGCGAGCTGCGCCGCCGCCTGCCGGAGATGCCGATCATCGGCGTCGGCGGCATCGACGGCGGCGAGGCGGCACTCGCCAAGCGCGAGGCGGGGGCCGACCTGGTGCAGCTCTATTCGGGCTTTATCTATCGAGGCCCCGAGCTGGTGGGGGAGTGTGCCCGGGCCCTCGAGGGAGCGCCAGGACGGGGCTGAGGCGACGACACCAAGGGCGAGCAATAGAAAGGCCCGCCGTGGCGGGCCTTGGGAATGGGTAGTGTCTGGTAGTGTCTAGAGAAGACGTCACATTACCATGGGGTTTTTGTGGATCCCGGCGACTCCCGTCATGCCGGCCCATTGGTCCCCACGACCTTCACGCCAACCGCTCATCCAGTATTCTCGAAGATCCACATCTTGGCTGGGACACTCATCTCTGGAACGACCACTGAGTCCCGCCTTGTAGCCATGAACATAAGCACGCTGGAAGCGATCACGTTTCTGTCGTTTCATCGGATGGCCTCTTCAGAACCGTTAGACTTTGTGACGTTTGCAGTACACAAGACTCCTTATCGGCCTATAGACGATTCATTCGCCCGGCCGTAGTTATCCAGCATCTGCGGCAAGCAACGCATGCGTTATTTCGTAGCTACGCTTATACATTTAGACCATGACGGGACCGCTTGTCGACCGGTATTTTGGCATAAGAGGCCAAGCAAATCGGGATGACGGGAATATGACGCCCGTCCCACGCGGCCAGGCCTCAGGCGCTACCGCCCTTACCAACCGCCATAGCGAGTCTCCACAGCACACCATGAGCGATATGCAAGTGACGAATCTTCCAGCCTTTTTTGCCGCCTGCCCGCGCGGGCTCGAGACCCTGCTGGGCGAGGAGCTGACGGCTCTGGGTGCCCAGGTGGAGAAGACCACGGTGGCCGGCGTCCACTTCCGCGGCGAGTTGGCGATGGCCTATCGTGCCTGCCTCTGGTCGCGCCTGGCCAACCGCATCATCCTCTGCCTGGCCCGGGAGGAAGGCATCGAGGACCCGGAGCAGCTGGCGGACGCCGCGGCCCGGGTGGCCTGGGCGGAGCACCTGGTGCCAGGGCTCAGCCTGGCGGTGGACTTCCATGGCCAGTCGGCGAAGATCCGCCATACCCGGTTCGGCGCCCAGACCGTCAAGGATGGGGTGGTCACCGCCATGGCCCGGGGCGGTCGCGAACGGCCGACGGTCGAGCCCCGGGAGCCCGACCTGCGCCTCTATGCCCACCTGCATCGGGGGCGCCTGACCCTGGGCATCGACTTCAGCGGCGAGAGCCTGCATCGTCGCGGTTATCGCCGCGAGCTGGGGCATGCCCCCCTCAAGGAGAACCTGGCCGCGGCCCTGCTGATCCGCGCCGACTGGCCGGCCCGGGCCAAGGCCGGTGAGGCCCTGGTGGATCCGCTGTGCGGTTCCGGCACCCTGGTGATCGAGGCGGCGCTGATGGCGGCGGATGTCGCCCCCAACCTCAACCGGGAGCGCTTCGGCCTGGAAGCCTGGGCCGGCCATGATCGCGAGCTGTGGCGAGAGCTCCGGCGGGAGGCCGAGGCGCGGGCCAGCCTGGGCCGCAAGCGCTGCAAGGCGCGGCTATTCGGCAGCGACCAGAGTCCCCAGGCCATCGCCGCCGCCAAGGCCAATGCCATGCGCGCCGGCATCCCGGCGCTGATCCACTTCCAGGGCGCCTCGGTGGCCGAGCTGAAGCGTCCCGAGAGCCTGAGCCCCGAGGCCAGGGGGCTGGTGATCACCAACCCGCCCTATGGCGAGCGGATCGGCGAGCTGCCGGAGCTGGTGACCCTCTATCGTCAGCTGGGCGAGGGCGTGCGTAACGCCTTCCCCGGCTGGGACCTGGCACTGTTCACCGGCAACCCCGATCTGGGCCACCGCCTGGGGATGCGTGCCCATAAGCACTACGCCTTTCGCAATGGGCCCCTGGAGGCGCGACTGCTGCTGATCCGGGTGCCCGAGGCGAGCGGCGAGGCGGGCCGCGACGCCAGGTCCGAGGCGCCGGCGCGTTCCGAGAATGCCCAGATGTTCGCCAACCGCCTGCACAAGAACCGCAAGCGCCTCAAGAAGTGGCTCAAGCAGTCCGGCGAGTCCTGCTATCGCCTCTATGACGCCGATATGCCGGAATTCGCCCTGGCCATCGATGTCTATGGCGACTGGGTGCATGTGCAGGAGTACGCGCCGCCCAAGTCGGTGGATGCGGCCCAGGCCCAGAAGCGCCTCTTCGATGCCCTGGGGGTGATCCCCGAGGTGCTGGAGGTGTCCCCCAGTCGGGTGGTGATCAAGCGCCGCGAGCGCCAGAGCGGCCGCGCCCAGTACCAGAAGCAGGGCAGCCACGGCGAGCGCTTCGAGGTGCGCGAGGGGCGGGCGCGGCTCTGGGTCAACCTGCGCGACTACCTGGATACGGGGCTCTTCCTCGACCACCGTCCGGTGCGGCGGCGGCTCGCCGAGATGGCCGCCGGCAAGCGCTTCCTCAACCTCTTCTGCTACACCGCCACCGCCACCGTGCAGGCGGCGCTGGGCAGCGAGCGGGAAGGAGGGGCCAGCGACAGCATCAGCGTCGACCTCTCCAATACCTACCTGAGCTGGGCCCGGGACAACTTCGCCCTCAATGGCCTCGACCCGGCCCACCACCGGGTGGTGCGCGACGACTGCCTGCGCTGGCTGGAGACCGCCAAGGCGGAATTCGACCTGATCTTCATGGATCCGCCGACCTTCTCCAACTCCAAGAAGATGGAGGCGACCCTGGATATCCAGCGCGACCATGGGCGGCTGATTCGCCTGGCCATGGCGCGCCTGGCCGGTGGCGGCACCCTGGTCTTCTCCAATAACCAGCGGCGCTTCGTGCTGGATGCCGACCTGGTCGAGCGGTATGCGGTGGAAGAGATCTCGGCGAAGACCTTCGACCCGGATTTCACAAGAAATCCTGATCTTCATCATGTCTTTCTGATTCGCCATCGGGGAGGGCCAACGGCATGAGACCTTCGACCCGCTCTTTATCTGGCACCCGAAACCCCGACCTCCACCATGTCTTTCTGATTCGCCATCGGGGAGGGCCAACGGCATGAGACCTTCGACCCGCTCTTTATCTGGCACCCGAAACCCCGACCTTCACCACGTCTTTCTGATTCGCCATCGGGGAGAAGAGCGCCGGAGGGAGGGCGCATGATCCGACTACGGCTCTATACCACCCTGGGCTGTCATCTCTGCGAGGCGCTCGAGGCGCTGCTGGCGAGGCTCTGCTCGGTGGAATACGCCCTCGAACGGGTCGAGATCAGCGAGGATGACGCCCTGGTGGAGCGCTATGGGGTGCGCATCCCGGTGCTGGTGGCGGAGGATGGCGAGGAGCTGGATCGCGGCTTCGAGGCCCCGCGGCTGGCGGCCTGGCTGGCCGCCCGGGGCTGGCTCGACGAGGCCGCCTGGCGGCAGCTGCAGGCTCCGGCCCCATCGGCCGAGCCCGTCGATGCACAGATCCGCCACGGCCGGCGTTACTTGGGCTGACCACAGGATAGGGAAGGGGGCCTCCGGGCAAGGTGGCTCGCTTGCCCCGGGACGAAACCCCGACGCTGCGCGAGCCGCGCGACGCGACGAATCGGATCGAGGTCCCTCTCGCCGATCGCAAACGCGCACGTTCTCGATCGACATCCCTGTCGATCGCCGCTGCTTGGCTCGCTGCGCGTCGGCGTCCCGGCGAAATCGCTCGCCTACTTCCCGGAGGCCGACCCTACATAGGCGTTGTGCAAGCGTCCGTCAGGCGTTATCCAGCAGCGAGAGCTGGCGCACGGCGTCCTGGCCCTCGGGGGAGTCGGCCTGCACCTCGAGGACCTTGTGCAGGCCCCGGGAGCGCTGGATGGTGGCCTCGTCGTCGAGCCACATCATCGCCTGGTCATGATCCTCGGCCAGCTGGTGCTTGAGGCCGCCGAACTGGGTGCCGATCTGCCCCCAGGCGCGGCTGAAGATCCAGTCACCGAACATGTCCTGGTGGATATGGATCAGCACATAGTCATGGTCACTTTCCCAGCGGACGATCACGGCGGCTCCTGGTGGCGGCGAGGGGGCCCCGGTGGGGCGAAGCTGCTATTGTAGCGACCTGCCTCCCATGAACAAGCCATCCCCAGGAGTCATGCATGCCTGCCCCCCGACGGATCATCGTGGACGCCAATATTCCCGCCGCCGAGGCCTGCTTCGGCGAGCTGGGTGAGGTCCAGCGCCTGCCCGGCCGCGACATCGCCCCCGAGGCGCTGGCCGAGGCCGAGGTATTGATCACCCGCTCCATTACCCGAGTCGACCGGGCCCTGCTGGACCAAGCGCCGCGGCTGCGTTTCGTGGGCACCTGCACCATCGGCACCGACCATATCGACCGGCAGGCGTTGTCTGAGCGCGGTATCGGCTTCAGCAGCGCCCCGGGCTGCAATGCCGAGGCGGTGGTGGACTATGTGCTGGCGGCCCTGACCTGGGCGGCGGAGCGGGAAGGCCAGGAGCTCGAGAAGCGCCGGGTGGGTATCGTCGGGGTCGGCCAGGTGGGCGGGCGCCTGGCCGCGCGCCTGACGGCCCTGGGCATCGAGGTGCTGTGCTGCGACCCGCCCCGGGCCGAGGCGGAGGGCGGCGAGGGCTTCCACGACCTGGAGACCCTGATCGAGCGCTGCGACGTGCTCTGCCTGCATACGCCCCTGGTGCGGGGCGGGTCCCATGCCACCCACCACCTGCTCGATGCGCGGCGCCTGGCGGCCCTGCGCCCGGGCACCTGGCTGCTCAATGCCGGGCGTGGCGACTGCCTGGATGGCGAGGCGCTGAAGGCGCGCCTGGCGGCACGGGGCGACCTGATCACCTTGCTGGATGTCTGGGAGGGCGAGCCCGCCATCGACGCGGCCCTGTGGCGGGCGGCCGATCTGGCCACCCCCCATGTGGCGGGCTATAGCCTGGATGGCAAGCTGCGTGGCACCCATCAGGTCTATGTTGCCGCCATGCATCACTTTGGCCTGCCGGCCCGGCGCAAGCTGGCTAGCCTGCTGCCGCCACCGGCCCTGCCTCGCCTGACCCTGGACGCCGGCCTGAGTCCCTGGGACGCCCTGCGGCTCTGTATCCGTGCCTGCTATGACCCGCGACGCGACGCCCTGGGGCTGGCGCGCTTCGCCCGCGAGCGGGGCATGGCCCGTGGCTTCGACGGTTACCGGGCCGATTACCCCTTGCGGCGCGAGTTCGCCACCCTGACGGTGGCGCTGCGGGAGGGCGCCGCCGAGCTAGCCCCCTGGCTCGAAGGCGCCGGCTTCCGCGTCGAGCTCACCTGAACGCAATCGGGCCCGCCATTGGCGGGCCCGATTGCGTTGTTGAGTCGATAGATGCCTTACTGCCGATAGGCGGCTTCCTTGAGCGCGCGGCTACGGTCGGGCCGGTGGAAAGGGGCGGGTGACGATAGCCGGACCCGCCCCGGTTGGCAGTTACTGGCGATAGGCGGCTTCCTTGAGCGCGCGGATACGATCATCCAGCGGCGGGTGACTGGCGAAGAGCCGCTCCATGACCTTGCGGGTCCGGCCGGTGGTGATGGCGAAGGCGGTCAGGGTGTCCGGCATCTGGTCGGGCAGCTCGGTCTCGGCCTTGAGGCGGGCCAGGGCGTTGATCATGGCCCCGGAGCCGGCCAGCCGGGCCCCCGCCGCGTCGGCGCGGTACTCCCGGAAACGCGAGAACCAGGCCACCACCGCCGAGGCGATGATGCCGAAGACGATCTCGGCGACGATCACCACCGCGAAGTAGCCCATGAAGCCGAGGCCCTCGCCATCGGTGCGGCTCTTCAGGAACTGATCCACCAGGTGGGCGACGACCCGGGCGAAGAACATCACGAAGGTGTTCACCACCCCCTGGATCAGCGCCAGGGTGACCATATCACCGTTGGCCACGTGGCCGATCTCGTGGGCCAGCACCGCGCGGACCTCTTCGGGACGCATGCGGTTGAGCAGGCCGGCGGAGACCGCCACCAGGGCGTCGTTCTTGTTCCAGCCGGTGGCGAAGGCGTTGGACTGCTGGGCGGGGAAGATGCCCACCTCCGGCGTCTTGATGCCGGCTTCCCGGGAGAGCTCCTCGACGGTGTCCAGCAGCCACTTCTCGGTGGCATTGGAGGGGGTCTCGATGATCACGGTGCCGGTACCGCGCTTGGCCATCCACTTGGAGATGAACAGCGAGACCATCGAGCCGGCCATGCCGAAGATAAAGCAGAAGATCAGCAGGCTGTTGAAGTTGATGCCCTGGGCGTTGAGGTAGGGCTCGACGCCCAGCAGCCTCAGGGTAATGCTGGCGACGACGATCACCGCCAGGTTGGTGCCCAGGAAGAGCAGGATTCTCATCATCGGGGGAATCTCCGTAGGAGTGGCAACCTCAGAGGGCGGCGGCATGTCGCCGCCCGGGAAAAGCAATGACGATTAGATACGGCCTTTGGCGGCGGGTTTCAAGTGCGCTTTCAAGCCGTTAGCTCGCTGGTTCGGCGTCCCGTGCTACAGCCCCTTGCGGTAGCGCTCCAGGAAGCGCGCGAAGCGATCCAGGGCGTCGCCCAACTGATCGGCCCACGGCAGGGTGACGATGCGCACATGGTCCGGCGCCGGCCAGTTGAAGGCGGTGCCCTGCACCAGCAGGATCTTCTCCTGCAGCAGCAGGTCCAGCACCAGCTTCTCGTCGTCGGCGATGGGATAGACCGCCGGGTCCAGGCGCGGGAAGGCGTAGAGGGCGCCCTTGGGCTTGACGCAGCTGACCCCGGGGATGGCGTTGAGCTTCTCCACGGTGATATCGCGTTGGGCCAGCAGGCGCCCGCCGGGCAGGATCAGGTCGTTGATCGACTGGTAGCCGCCCAGCGCCGTCTGGATGGCGTGCTGGGCCGGCACATTGGCGCACAGGCGCATCGACGCCAGCATATTGATGCCCTGGATAAAGTCGGCGGCGCGCTGCATGGCCACCTGGCCGGAGAGGATCATCCAGCCGGAGCGGAAGCCGGCGCAGCGGTAGCTCTTGGAGAGGCCGTTGAGGGTCACCACCAGCTGGTCGTCGCCGGCCAGGGCCCCGGTGGAGACGTGCTCCACCCCGTCGTAGAGGATCTTGTCGTAGATCTCGTCGGAGAACACGATCAGGTCGTGCTCCCGGGCGATCTCCAGGATCTCCCTGACCACCTCCGGCGGGTAGACGGCGCCGGTGGGGTTGTTGGGGTTGATGATCACGATGGCCCGGGTATGGCCGGTCACCTTGGCGCGGATATCCTCCAGGTCCGGGGCCCAGTCCGCCTGCTCGTCGCACAGGTAGTGCACGGCGCGACCGCCGGCCAGGTTGGCGGCGGCGGTCCATAGCGGATAGTCGGGGGCCGGGATCAGTACCTCGTCGCCGTCGTTGAGCAGCGCCTGCATGGCCATCACGATCAGCTCGGAGACCCCGTTGCCGATATAGACGTCCTCGATGCCGACATGGGGAATCTGCTTGCGCTGGCACTCCTGCATGATCGCCTTGCGCGCTGAATAGAGCCCTTTGGAGTCGCAGTACCCCTGGGCGGTGGGCAGGTTGCGCATCACGTCCTGGAGGATCTCCTCCGGGGCCTCGAAGCCGAAGGGCGCGGGGTTGCCGATATTCAGCTTGAGCACCCGCTGGCCTTCCTCTTCCAGGCGCTTGGCATGGTCGAGCACCGGGCCGCGGATGTCGTAGCAGACGTTATGCAGCTTGTGTGACTTCTTGATCGGGGTGGGGGTGTCCATGGGCGTTGGGAATCCGCTGTCCAGTCGGGGGCGCGACGCCCCCGAGCGTTGTCATCTAGGAATCTGTTGGCGAGTCCGGCGTCTCGTCCTCGGCGGCCGGCTCCGGGGGGATATCCGCCGGGGTCTCCAGGCTCAGGCGACCCAGCTTGCCGGCGCGTAGCTCATGCAGCAGCACCTCGGCACCGCGGTGCAGGTCCACCTCGCCACCGGGACGCAGGCCACCGCGCTTGGCGGCGATCTCGGTGAGGATGGCATGGCCATCGAAACCGGCCAGGGCCAGCAGGTCGAGGCGACGGGGACCATCGGCATCCACTGCCTCGGCCTCCGGGTTGGCGGCATAGGCGGGCAGGGCCTTGAGCTTGTAGCGGCTTGTCAGGGCCTCGGGATAGCGCTTGGCCAGCTCCGCCGCGGTGACGATGGCCACCTCCACATAGTCGATGGCGGTATCGCGAATGGCGCCGCTGGCGGCCAGGCGGAAGGCGCTGGCCTGATCCTCGATCTTCGGCCACAGCACCCCCGGGGTGTCGATCAGCGCCACCCGGCCATCGATGCGCACCTTCTGCTGGCGCTTGGTGACCGCCGGCTCGTTACCGGTCTTGGCGATCTTGCGGCCCGCCAGGCCATTGATCAAGGTCGATTTTCCCACGTTGGGAATGCCCATCACCATGACCCGCACATCGCGGTCGGCGCGTACCTGGCCGGCCAGGACATGACACAGCTTGGGGATGCCCTTGAGCTCCCGGGCCTGGGTGGTGGTCACCGCCAGGGCGCGGGTGTCCGGCAGGCCATCGAAATAGTCGACCCACTCCTGGGTGCGTGCCGGGTCGGCCAGATCGGCCCGGGACAGCAGCTTGAGCACCGGCTTGTGCTGGGTCAGTTCGGCCAGCATGGGGTTGGCGCTGGAGTAGGGCAGGCGGGCATCGAGCACTTCCAGTACCACGTCGATCTCGGGCAGGGCCTCGGTGATCTGGCGGCGCGCCTTGTGCATGTGTCCCGGGTACCAGCCGAGCATGATGCGTGTCTCCTGGGCAGAAAAAACGGCCGTTCATCTTAGCAGATGAACGGCCGTCGGCGCTGCTTCAACTCAGCGCCTCTGGAGACTATTCCCCTTCATGGAAACTGATGGCCACCGAATTGATGCAGTAGCGCAGCCCGGTGCTCTCGGCGGGGCCATCCTCGAAGACATGCCCCAGGTGAGCATCGCAGTGGGCACAGACCACCTCGGTGCGCACCATGCCGTGGGTAGTGTCCGGATGCTCCTCCACCGATGACTTGCCGAGGGGGCGGTCGAAGCTGGGCCAGCCACAGCCGGCATCGAACTTGTGCTCATTCTCGAACAGGGGAGCATGACAACAGACGCAGTGGTAGATGCCCTGGGCATCGTTGATCCGGTAGTCGCCGCTGAAGGGCGGCTCGGTGCCCTTCTCGCGGGTCACATGGAACTGCTCGGGGGTGAGTTGGCTGCGCCATTCGGCGTCACTCTTCTCGATCTTCTTGCGCATGGCGTCCTCTCTGGCTGCTGCCGGTCGCCGCCGCGGGGCGGCAGGGTCGGGGGCGGCCGATGGCCCCATCTATAGGGTAGCTTCTCGAGGCCAAAAATTGGCGCTTAACCAGAGGCTTGACACCCTAGGACCCGCTCAGTAATATACGCGCCACCTCGACGAGGCAAGGCAGCGTCCCATTCGTCTAGTGGTCTAGGACACCGCCCTTTCACGGCGGTAACAGGGGTTCGAACCCCCTATGGGACGCCACTCCTCGACGTGGCAGGATGATTGAAAAAGCGGGAATAGCTCAGTGGTAGAGCATCGCCTTGCCAAGGCGAGGGTCGCGAGTTCGAATCTCGTTTCCCGCTCCAGGCTTCGGCCTGGTAATGAAGCGGCGGCACAGGGTCGCGAGCTGGTACGCCAGCCCGGTCGATCTCGTTTCCCGCTCCAGCTTTTACAAGCTATTGCGTCCCATTCGTCTAGTGGTCTAGGACACCGCCCTTTCACGGCGGTAACAGGGGTTCGAACCCCCTATGGGACGCCACTTCGATCCATCCGAGGCGAAGCAAGCATCAGCGGGAATAGCTCAGTGGTAGAGCATCGCCTTGCCAAGGCGAGGGTCGCGAGTTCGAATCTCGTTTCCCGCTCCAGGCTTCGGCCTGGTAATGAAGCGGCGGCACAGGGTCGCGAGCTGGTACGCCAGCCCGGTCGATCTCGTTTCCCGCTCCAGGCTTCGGTCTGGAAGCAGCTGAAAAGCTACTGCGTCCCATTCGTCTAGTGGCCTAGGACACCGCCCTTTCACGGCGGTAACAGGGGTTCGAACCCCCTATGGGACGCCACTTCGCACACATCGATGATTAGCGGGAATAGCTCAGTGGTAGAGCATCGCCTTGCCAAGGCGAGGGTCGCGAGTTCGAATCTCGTTTCCCGCTCCAATCGATCCTCCAAGGATTTTGAGAGCCAAGACTCGGGTCACGAGCTGGTACGCCAGCCCGGTCGATCTCGTTTCCCGCTCCAATCGATCTGTCTAAAGAAGCCGCCAGGCAATTGCCTAGGTGGTTTTTTTGCTTGTACGGCCAAGACTCGGGTCACGAGCCGGTGCGCCAGCCCGGTCGATCTCGTTTCCCGCTCCAATCGATATCTCAAGGAACTGCCAAGCCCAGCGCTTAGGCGGTTTTTTTATGGTTGTCGTTTACCTCCCCCTGATTTCCCTCGAATACCCTCATGCTATAGTCCCTTAGCGGCTTCATAAGGGAATCCCATGAGCTTTCTGACGCTTACCCAGGGAAGGGGAGAGCAGCAGGGCCGGTGCCGGCGATCTCCATTCCATCCTGTGATCCTGTTGTGCCTGATGGCGTTTCCAGCCACGCCAGCCCAGGCGCTTAGCCTCGATGAGGCGCGCCAGCAGCTGGCGGAACGCTCCCATGCTCTGGCGGCCCAGCGCGCCGACCGCGAGGCTTGGCACCAGCAGCGCCAGGCGACCCGCCGGCTACGCGAACCACGTATCGATCTGACGGTGGCCGGCGTGGCCTATGGCAAACAGCTGGAGTTCGACCTGGCCCTGCTCAATCGCACCCTGGAGGCGGATATCGAGCGCACCGGGGTACGCTCCAGCGTTCAGCTCCAGTGGCCCCTTTATACGGGCGGGCGCATCGACGCCGCCCAACGCCAGGCCGGGGCCCGCGAGGCCCAGTCCGAGGGCGAGTTGCGCCAGGCCGAGGCCCAACTGACCCGCCAGATGCTCGACCGTTACTTCGCCATCCAGGCGGCGACCCAGGTCATGGCGGTGCGCGAGGCCGCCCTGGAGACCCTGGAAGCCCATGTGCATCGGGCCCGACGCTTCGAGGAGCAGGGACTGGTCAACCGGCTGGCCCGACTCCAGGCGGAGGTGGCCCGGGACGAGGCCCGCCGTGATCTGGTGCAATCACAGAGAATTCTTGCCGACCTGCGGGCCGCCCTGGCCAATATGCTGGCCACGGATGCCCTCGGCTGTCTGACCACGCCCCTGCCCGAACCCCGCCGTCCCGACTGGCCGGTGGAGTCTTTCGTGACCCAGGCCCTGGGGGCGCACCCGCAGTTGGCCGTTCTCGAGGCCAGGGGTGAACAGGCCACCCAGCAGGTGCGCATCGAACAGAGCGAATGGCTGCCGGAGCTCTTCGCCTTCGGCAGCTACGAGCTCAACCGCGAGGCCACCCCCCTCACCGAGCCCGACTGGGTCGCCGGCCTGGGCGTCAAGTGGGCACTGACCACCGGCCTCGACCGGGCTAGCGCCGTCGACTCCGCCCAGGCGCGCCGGGTTCAGGTGCGCGAGCTGACCGCCCAGGCCCATCAGGACCTCACCCTGGCCAGCGAGAGCGCCTACCGCGGCGTGCTTCAGCACCAGGAACAGTATGTCCTGCTGGGCCGGGACCTGGTCTTGGCCGAGGAGAATGCCCGCCTCCAGGATGCCTCCTTCCGTGCCGGCCTGAGCACTTCCCTGGATGTCACCGAGGCCCACCTGGGCGTGGCCCGCAGTGGCGTCCAGCGGGCCCAGGCCGCCTATGACTATGCCGGCGCCATGCTCGATCTGCTGACCACTGCCGGTCTGCTGGGCGAGATCGATGATTTCCTGGATCTCACCTCTTCCGTCAGTTGCGAAGGAGCCGCCCCATGAAGGCGAGTACCCGTGTGACCCTGAATGGCCTCGCCGCCCTGGCACTGGTGGCCCTGTCGATCGGCGCGGTGCTCTGGCTCGGTGGGCATCGCGACCCGGAATACCTACACGGCGAGGTGGAGCTGCGCGAGATTCGCGTGGCCGCCAAGATCGCCGGCCGGGTCAGCCAGACCCCGGTGCGGGAGGGCGACCGGGTCGGCGCCGGCGACCCGCTCTTCGAGATCGACAGCCCCGAGGTACGGGCGCGCCTGGGGCAGGCCGAGGCCGCCCGGGATGGTGCCCGGGCCCTGGCCGACGAGGCCGAGGCCGGCCCGCGTGACGAAGAGGTGGAGATGGCGCGCCTCGACTGGCAGCGGGCCCTGGTGCAGGCGGAGCTGGCGGCGGCCAGCTTCGAGCGGCTGCGGCCGTTGCACGCCGAGGGGCTGATCGCCGCCCAGCAGTTTGACGAGGCCCGCACCCAATGGCGCGCCAGCCAGCAGCAGGCGCGGGCCGCCGAGGCGCGCTACCAGATGGCCCTGGAGGGCGCGCGCAGCGAGCAGCGCCGCGCCGCCCAGGCCCAGAGTCGCCAGGCCGCCGCCGCCGTGGAGGAGGTGGAGGCGGCCCGGGCCGAAACCCGGGTGGTCGCACCCATCGACGGCGAGGTGGCGGAGCTGCTGATCCATGTCGGCGAGCTGGCGCCGGCGGGCTTCCCGGTGGTGACCCTGGTCGACCCCGAGGATCAGTGGGTGGTGTTCCATGTTCGCGAGGAACGCCTCTCCGGCTTCGCCGTGGGGACCCGCCTGGAAGGCGAGGTACCCGCCCTGGGAGAGCGGCTGAGCTTTCGCGTGACGCGCCTCAATCCGCTGCCCGACTTCGCCACCTGGCGCCAGGTGCGCGGCACCCCCGGTTATGACCTGCGCACCTTCCAGGTGGAGGCGCGTCCCGAGGCGCCGGTGGCGGGGCTGCGTGCCGGCATGACCGTGATCGTCGCCGTCGATGACTAGGCGCGACGGCCGCCCCCCGCGCTACGGCACCCTGGCGGTGGCGCGCCGCGAACTGCGCTTCTGGGGCCGCAGCCGCGGCGACCGCTTCCTGCTGCTGTGGCTGCCGCTGCTGATCGGTGGCCTGGTGTGGTGGATCTTCTCCGCCGGCCAGCCCCGGGAGCTGCCCCTGGTGATCGTCGACGAGGACGCCAGCCAGTTTTCCCGCTCGGCGGGTCGCCTGATGGATGCCATGCCGGGGGTGCGGGTGGTGGCCCGGCTGGAGCAACGCCAGGCGGCGCAGCCCTGGCTCGAGGCGCGTCGTGCCTATGGGGTGCTATGGATTCCCGCCGGCACCTCCGCCGAGCTGGCCCGAGGGCAGCAGGCGACCCTGGTCCTCGAGCACAACGCCCAGTTCCTGACCCACGCCTCCCAGGTGGTCCGGGAGGTGCAGGCGGCGGTGGCGGCGCTCTCGGTGGCCGGGGTCACCCAGCGCCTGGCCCGGGGGCCTCAGCCGGCGGCGGCCCCCGCCACCGCCCAGCCGATCCGAGTGCATCGCGACACCCTGGATGATCGAGGCCCCGACTACGAGGTCTTCCTGGCGGCGACCCTGTTGCCGGCGGTGCTGCAGATCCTGGTCATGGTGGCCGGCGTCTCCGCGGTGGGGCGCGAGCTGCGCGACGGCACCGCCGTGAGCTGGCGACACCGCGCCGGGGGCTCCCTGACGGCGGCCCTGGTCGGCAAGCTGCTGCCCTATCTGCTGCTCTACCTGGCCCTGGGGGCGCTCTTTATCCTGGTGTTCGCCGGGCTGCGGGGCTCGCCGATCCGGGGCAGCGTGATGGTGGTGCTGCTCGGCATGGCCTTGCTGGTGATCGCCTCGCTGGCCTTCGGGGTGCTGCTGGTGGCCGCCACCCGCAATATGCGCATGGGGCTGAGCCTGGCGGGCTTTCTGGCCGCGCCGGCCTTCGCCTACTCCGGCCAGGCCTTCCCGCTGGTGGCCATGCCGGCCTTCGCCCAGGCCTGGGCCTCCCTGCTGCCCCTCACCTACTGGCTGGAGCTCTACAACCGGATCTGGCTGGCCGCCAGCCCCATTGCCCTGGCCTGGGAGCCTTTGGCCATCCTGGCCCTGATGGGGGCGCTGCCGCTGGGCATCGGCGCCTGGCTGCTGGCCCGGCGCGGCTTCCTGCCCGAGGCCTGGGGGAGTCGATGATGCCCTGGCGATCCGTGATGGCTAGGCCGGCTCCTATGCCCGGGAGGTGCGATGACTAGCGTGCGTGCGCTATGGCAGGCCTATGCCGCCGTCTGGCGGGAGATCGGCGCCGACAAGGGCGCCCTTATGCTGCTCTTCGTGGCCGGGGTGGTCTATTCGCTCTTCTACCCCTTGCCCTATCGTTACGAGCAGGTGGAGTCGGTGTCGGTGGCGGTGGTCGACCGGGACCTGAGCCCCAGCTCGCGGACCCTGGTGCGCTGGCTGGAGGCACTGCCGGTCCTGGACGTGGAGCGCCTGGGCGGCGAGCCCGCCGCCCTGCAAGAGGCGCTATGGCGCGGCGAGGTGATGGGGCTGGTGGTGATTCCCGAAGGCTTCCATGGCGAGCTGCTGAGCGGTCGCCAGGCCGAACTGCAGGTGGCCAGCCATGAGGGCTACCTGCTGGCCGGCAGCAAGGTCCTGACCGGGGTCAGCCAGGTGGCGGCGACCCTGGGGGCCGGGGTCACCCGCCAGCGCCTGCTGGGGCAAGGACAGGCCAGCTGGCAGGCCGAGGCGGGCCATGCCCCGGTTCGGCTCGAGGCCCGGGCCCTGTATAATGTCGCCGAGGGTTACGGCAGTTATGTGGTGCCGGCGGTGATGGTGCTGATCATCCAGCAGACCCTGCTGATGGGGATCACCTTGATCATCGGCAGCCGGGCCGAGCGGGGGCGCCTCGGTCAGTCTCCCCTGGGTTATGGTGGCATGCTGGCCGCCTTTACCAGCGTGGGGGTGATCAACTGCCTCTACTACTTCGAGGGGGTGACCCGCTTCCAGGACTACCCCCTGGCCGGTACCCTCGGGCCCACGCTGCTCTTCTCGGTGGTCTTTTCGTTGTGCGTCTCGGCCCTGGCCCTGCTGCTGGCCAGTGCCTTCGATACCCGCGAGCGGGGGCTGCAGCTGCTGCTGGCCACCTCCATCCCCATGCTCTTCCTGGCCGGTTACTCCTGGCCGGTGGAGGCGCTGCCGGAGCCGCTGGTATGGCTGCGTTGGCTTTTGCCCAGCACCGCCGGTATCCAGGGGCTGGTGGCGCTCAATCAGATGGGCGTGGGGCTGGGCCAGGTCAGCCGAGAGCTGTGGGTGCTGCTGGGCCTGGCCCTGGTGGCGGTGCCCCTGGGGGCGTGGCGCTATGCCCGACTGCCCGGTGGCCCCTTAGCCGCCGATGCGGCTCCCGACGCTTAACCGGAGCGCGTTCAGGAGCGATGCTGTTGCAATCGCCGCGATTGCCCGCATTATTTGTCGCCTAATCATTTTCCAGAAGGTGAGTGTAATGGCCGAATCGGCCCTGTCCATACCGGCCCTGTCCATACGCGGCCTGACCAAGGTCTACGCCAACGGCTTCCAGGCCCTCAAGGGCATCGACCTGGAGGTGGCCGAGGGTGACTTCTTCGCCCTGCTGGGCCCCAATGGCGCGGGCAAGTCCACCACCCTGGGGGTGGTCAGCTCCCTGGTGCAGAAGAGCGACGGCAAGGTCGAGATCTTCGGCACCGATATCGATCGCGACTTCGCCCGCGCCAAGTACCACCTGGGCGTGGTGCCCCAGGAGTTCAACTTCAACCAGTTCGAGAAGGTGATCGATATCGTCCTGGCCCAGGCCGGCTATTACGGCATGCCGCGCCGCGAGGCGCTGCCCCGGGCCGAGGAGCTGCTCCGCGACCTGGGGCTGTGGGACAAGCGTAATGGCAGCGCCCGGATGCTCTCCGGAGGCATGAAGCGCCGGCTGATGATCGCCCGGGCCCTGATGCACCGCCCCCGGCTGCTGATCCTCGATGAGCCCACCGCCGGGGTGGATATCGAACTGCGCCGCAGCATGTGGGACTACATGCGCCGCATCAACCGGGAGGAGGGCACCACCATCATCTTGACCACCCACTACCTGGAGGAGGCGGAGAGCCTCTGCCGCAACGTGGCGATCATCAACCACGGCGAGATCATCCGTAACACCGGCGTGCGCGAGCTGCTCGCCGAGCTCGACACCGAGACCTTCCTGCTCGACCTGGCCCGCCCCCTGGCCGAGGCCCCCGCGGTCGAGGGCTTCGAGGTCAGCCTCAGCGAGCCGGCCCAACTGGCGGTGGCGGTGCATCGCGGCCAGCGCTTGAATGACGTCTTCGCCGCCCTCAACGACCGCGGCATCGAGGTGGTCTCCATGCGCAACCGCGCCAACCGCCTGGAAGAGATGTTCGTCTCCATGGTGGAGCAGGGCAATGCCGCCACCGCCAAGGCGGAGGGTCAGGCATGAGTCCGCAGCAGATCGCCATCGCCCTCTGGACCCTGCTGGTCAAGGAGATCAAGCGCTTCACCCGCATCTGGCCGCAGACCCTGCTGCCGCCATCGATCACCATGACCATGTACTTCATCATCTTCGGCAGCCTGATCGGCTCGCGGATCGGCGAGATGGATGGCTTCGGCTACATGGACTTCATCGTGCCGGGGCTGATCATGATGTCGGTGATCACCAACAGCTACTCCAACGTGGCCTCGAGCTTCTTCTCCAACAAGTTCCAGCGCAGCATCGAAGAGATGATGGTCTCGCCCATGCCCAACTGGGTGATCCTCTCCGGCTTCGTGCTGGGCGGCATGGCCCGGGGCCTGGGCGTGGGGGTGATCGTCACCATCGTCTCGCTGTTCTTTACCCGGCTGAGCGTGGCGCATCCGCTGCTGACCATCGCCGTGGTGGTGCTGACCGCGGCGCTGTTCTCCCTCGGCGGCTTTATCAATGCCCTGCTGGCGGACAAGTTCGACGATATCTCCATCGTGCCCACCTTCGTGCTGACGCCCCTGACCTACCTGGGCGGGGTCTTCTACTCGATCTCCCTGCTGCCGAGCTTCTGGCAGGGGGTGTCGCTGCTCAACCCCATCCTCTATATGGTCAATGTGTTCCGCTACGGCTTCCTCGGCGTCTCCGATATTCCCGTGGGCTGGGCGCTGGCGGCCATCCTGTGTTTTATTCTGGTGCTCTTCGCCATCGCCCTGTGGATGCTGGAGCGCGGTAAAGGTATTCGCTCATGACGACGCACCGTCCCGACACCCTCGAGCACGCCCCCCTGGGGCGTGACTCCGCCTACCCGGAGCACTACGACGCCGGGCTGCTCTATCCCATTCCCCGGGCCGCCAATCGCGCGCCCCTGGGGATCGAGGAGGGCCAACTGCCCTTCGTCGGCGAGGACGAATGGCACGCCTTCGAGCTCTCCTGGCTCAATGCTCGTGGCAAGCCCGTGGTCGCCGTGGCGCGCTTCCGGCTGCCGGCGGACTCGCCGAACCTGATCGAGTCCAAGTCCTGGAAGCTCTACCTCAATAGCTTCAACCAGACCCGACTCGAGAGCCGCGAGGCATTGATCGCGACCCTCGAGGCCGACCTGGCCGCCGCCGCCGGCGCCCCCGTGACGGTGGAGCTCTTCGGCGTGGACGATACGGCGCTGGCGCCGCAGCGGCTGCCCGGCGACTGCCTCGACGACCTGGATATCGAGGTCAACGACTACACCCCCAGTGCCGAGCACCTGGTGGTGGGGGAGGAGGTCGTCGAGGAGACCCTCCACTCCCACTTGCTCAAGTCCAACTGCCCGGTCACCGGCCAGCCCGACTGGGGCAGCGTCTTGATCCGCTACCGGGGCCCCCGCCTCGACCGGGAGGGACTGTTGCGCTACCTGATCTCCTATCGCCAGCACCAGGACTTCCACGAGCACTGTGTGGAGCATATCTTCACCGACCTGCTGGCCCGGGCCCGCCCCGAGCGGCTGCTGGTGATGGCCCGCTACGTGCGCCGCGGCGGCCTGGACATCAGCCCCTGGCGGGGCACCCCCGGCGAGACGCCGCCGCTGCCGCTGCGCCTGGCACGACAGTAAGCCCCGGGCGGTGCTAGAGTGGCCGCCAAGGCCTACCGAGAACTTTTCTCATTGGATCTGGAGACAGAGCGGATGGATGCCATTTCCCTGCTGCACGAGCGTAGCTCCATGGGCAAGCTGATGGGCCCGCCCCCCAGCCCCGAACAGCTCGAGGTGATCTACCGCGCCGCCCTGCGTGCGCCGGACCACAAGGAACTCACCCCCTGGCGCTTTATCGAGTTCTCCGGCGAAGGGCTCGACCGCCTGGGCGAGCTGTTTGCCGAGGCGGAGTACCGCGCCGATCCGCATATCGACGACGCCGCCCTGGACGCCGCCCGCAAGAAACCCAAGCGGGCGCCGATGATCATCGTGGTGATCGCCAAGGTGCGTCCGGACATCCCCAAGGTACCCAAGCTGGAGCAGGTGATCTCCGCCGGCTGCGCCGCCCAGGGCATCCTGCTGGCGGCCTATGCCCAGGGCCTGGGGGCCATGTGGCGCACCGGCCACTACGCCTTCGATGCCACCGTGCACAAGGGGCTGGGCCTCAATGAAGAGGACGAGCTGGTGGGCTTTATCTACCTGGGCCAGCTGGCCGGTCGCCACAAGCCGCTGCCCAGCCGCGACCCCGCCGACTTCGTCGAGCGCTGGAGCTGACATGCGATTGCCGGGCCAACCCCATCCGCGCCTGCCGCTGCCGCCGTCGTCGCAGGACGAGGATCTGGACGCCTTCCTGGCCTGGCTGGGGGAGGCGATTCCCCTGGTCCGGCATCTGGGGATCCGCGCCATGCGCTGGGAGGGGGAGGCCCTGGTCTGGGAGCTGGCGCTCGCGCCCAGCCTGAACGACAAGGGCACCGGCTTCGGCGGCGCCCTGAGCGCCCAGGCCACCCTGCTGGGCTGGTGCTGGACCACCCTCTGGTTGCGTCGCCAGGGACGCGCCCAGGACGTGGTGGTGGCCGAGGCCGGCCAGCGCTTCCTGGCCCCGGTCACCGGCGACTACCGCCTGGAGTGTCGCCCCGAGCGACACGATGGCCCGACCCAACTGGCCGAGCGCCTCGCCGCCAAGGGGCGCGGCCGCCTCGCCCTGGCGCAGCGTCTCCATTGCGGCGACACCCTCTGCCTGGAGGCCCGCGGCGACTACGTCGTGCTCCCGTGACGCCCATCGACGGCTCTCCGGGGCGCGCGGGTTTTCCAAAAAACGGCTTGCAATCGAAGACTTATATCGATAACATACGCGCCGTTCTTGAGCGAAAGGCCGCGCGCCGAAGCCCGAGAACCACAATGCGGAGGGGTGTCCGAGTGGTCGAAGGAGCACGCCTGGAAAGTGTGTAAGTCGAAAGGCTTCGAGGGTTCGAATCCCTCCCCCTCCGCCACGAACATAAGAAAACCAGCCACTTACGGCTGGTTTTTTCGTTTATCCAACAACCCGCCCAACATGCCAAAAACGGCACCTGAGGTGGGGCGTCTGGTCATCGCTCGAGGATTCGGTGCCGATCATGCCGGCCAGGTGCTCGCCCTGGGGCGGTATCAGCGGCCAGCTCAGCTTCCAGCTTCTCAAGGCGCTTCTCCAGCCAGGCGACGGCTTGTTGGTCGCTGCGGTGTGCGGCCCAGGTCAGCCGGCGGTGTATCCGGTGGCGCTCTCGCTCCAGGCGGTCGGCACGGTACTCGGCTCCGTCGCGCGTCTCTCTGTCGAAAATGCTGCGGCTCATGGTCACTCCGTGATAGCAGATAGGCAGGGTACCGAGCGCGGGTCTCTGCCAGGCTGGGCGCGAGCCAAGTGGGCAGCACGCTCGCCACAAGCCTCCTCGCTCTCGCCGGGCTCACGCATCACCCGCACGCCATCGGTGCAGAAATTCTCCTTCCAGCCCAGCACTTCTAGAGACTCGCCTTTACCCTGGGCGCTCATATCATTGACCACAATGAAGATGGCCAGGGGCCCGGGTTCGTCGCCGTGCTTGATCTCCAGGCGCTCCAGACGCTTCAGGATCTCCCGATTCATTGGCGCTCTCGCCTCCCCATCTCGTGCCAGTGGTAGGCGGTGGAGTCGATCTCGCCGCCGCAGTGCCGGCAGCGATACCGCGGGCGCCGGCTCAAGCGGAGCCCCGCCTCGCTGGCGGCTATAGCCTCGAACTCGTGGTACGGGCAGGCTTCGAGGCGTGCGAGGTTCGCCTTCACCCGCTCGGCGATCGACTGGACCTCCTCCCGGGGCAGGCCGGTCAGGTCTGACAGCACGCCAACGCCGTTCCAGGTGCCGTCTGGGTTGCGGTGCTTGTCATCCATCATGGCGCCCCTCTTCGTCGACCCTTCGGGCAGCCAGGCTCCACGGCGCCGGCTCGAGTATGAGGTCTTCCAAGCCGGGGATGCTGCCGTGACACTCGTTGGACATTTGGTAGGCCGCTCTTTTCACTGCCTCGGCCAAGTGCGGGTTATCGCTGTCGTAGCGCTCCCAGGTCAGGTGCTCGGCGCCGTAGGCGAACAGGGCTATGAAAGCCTCCACCTCGTCCTTGTCGGCGGTGTACAGGGTGCCCGAGCGGCTTTCCTCCAGGGCTTTCAGCCGGCGCTCGATATCGCGCATGTCGTCACCTCACTGGTCGAGTTGAAAGCGGGCGGCAAGAGCTTCACACCCGCACCCTGCCCATACGCTCGCGCAGCTTGCGAACGGCGGAGGACTCGGCCCGCTCGTTGCGGTGCTTTGGCGACTGCTCTGGGCGGCCAGGGGCCGACTCAAATTGGCACCGACGATCATGGGTCAGCTTGTAGTGATCTCCACAGACGCTAGCCATTATTTTCCCTCCTTGCTGTCAGTGGTGCCGTGCCGTTTGGCGAGAAACTCTTGATACGCAGCATCCCTTTGCACTTGGGTATCCCCCGTCGTGTGTTGAGTGCCATCTTTCCAGGCATTGGCCTTACGTTCCTGCGCGGCCTTGTAAGCAGCATCAAGAACGGCGCGGGATTGGCGTTGGTCGATCCACTCCTGGCGAGCCGCCTGGCGCTGCGCCTGGGCGTCGTGAACAGCTGATAACGCACGCGCTCCACGCTCCACCTCTGATGCGGACTCGGAATCCATGATTGCCATGCTGGCAACAACGTGCTCGCCATCGCGAACAACGCGCCCACCCATGGCGGCGGAGTGGTTGCGTTCCTGTGCGGTTTCGCAAGCATTTTCGATGCTGTCAGTAGTGCCATACCGCTTGGCTAGAAACTCATTACGTGCCGCATCTCTATTCACTTGGGCATCGTCCTTCCAGGCGTTGGCTTTGCGCTCTTGGGCGGCCTGATAAGCATCTTCGATGGCATCGTGAGTTCCATACCGCTTGGCGAGGAAAGCATCTCGAGCACTCTGCCGCTGATCGGCGATGGTGCGGCTATCCACGCCTGGATGAATCCATCTCCCGGGTGCTGCATCTAGTTTCTTCATGTCTCGTCATCCTCCATCTCGAGCCGATAGGCGTGATCATAGGGCCTTTCCATCAATACACCCCGTTAGCCATGTCCTGTCGGGAGTTATCGGCAGTACGCACAATCTCGCGCTGCACCTCTTCGGCTATTTCGCGAGGGTTGTTGCCGGAGATGTGGAAGTGATTCGTCTGGTGAATCGCGCCGCCTCCCTGCATCCTCCCCATGACGCCAGGGACGTACCCCAGTGTCTCGGGGTTGTTCCATCTGTCGCGATCCCAGCCGGCGTTGTAGGCGCGCAATGCATCATCCCAGCTACCGAAGCGCTCGAAGTTCTCGCGCATCACCTCGGTTTGCATCATCAGCGCGTCCATTGGGTCGAAAGGGTCAAGGTCGCGACCGAATCGCTCCTCTAGGCTCTGCTCGGTGTCGGGCATAATCTGGGCGAGGCCGCGAGCACCCATATGACTGACGGCGCGTGGGTCGTAGTTGCTCTCTTGCCCAATCTGAGCCCACAGGAGGCCGGGCGGCACCCCGATATCTCGCTCAGCCGCAGCCACAGCCCGCCGGAATTCAACATCGCGTAGTATGCTGTTGCGAGTATTAGCGCTGGGCCTGGTGCGGGCGCCGCCGGAGTTGGATGCCTCAGGCGGCGGGCCAGCATGGCTTGTCAGGCTGCGGCGATGGGCTTCGTCATCGAATCCAGTGTCTTCTCCGGAAAGGAAATTGCCCCATCTGTCGATGACCTCGGTCAGGCCGGGAGCAAAGCTCACCACCATCCCGTCTTTTATCTCGTCCATGGCTCGACCCAGCTCACCCATGCTTTTACTCAAATCGCGGCTGATCCGAGCCTCCTCCTCAGTCAGGGTTCGAAGCTCGGCGGCCAATTCAAGCATGCTCTCGAATTCGCCAGGGCTGCCGCGGAGAAGGTTCTGGATTCCGGTTCCGCTCAGCCCCAGCGTCTCAAGGGCGAGATTCCGCTGGGTGTCGCTGAGCCCCTGGAATTGACGGTTCAGCTCAAGGAGTGCCTCCAACTCACTCTCGGCGGAGGAGATGGCCATGGCGTCCACGCCGAACATCGAGGCGTCGATCAGGGCGCCTTGACCAAACTGGAACTGGTCGCGCAGGTCGCGCATGGTCCTGAGCGTAGAGATGGCGTTGTCAGCCGACCCGCCTGCCTGCTCCAGCGCAAAGCCCAGGCGATCAGCTGAGTCGGCGGAAATGTTCAACGCCTCAGCCGAGGCTGCGAAGATGTGCCGATCCCTGGCCATGCTGGTGGTTAGGGCGCTCACGCCACCCAGGGCTGTCGTAGCCACTCCGGCGAACCCCATGAGCCCGCGGCGCAGTACGGCGAAGTTGGATTCAGCCTGCTGGAACTGCTGGCGGTCAGTATCAAGCTTCAGCCTGACGAGCAGCTCATCAATGACATCGGGCATTGTTGCGTCCCTCCAGTTTATCGAGACGGGCCTCTAGCGCCTGAATGCGTAGCCGTAAGGCGTCGTTCGAGCTAATCAACAGATTGATCATCAGGGCCCGCCCATCGCCGTCATCGGCGAGTTGATCGACCTCATGAATAGCGGCCTCGCCATGCTTCCGGAGGAGGTCGCCAAGGTGTTTAGTGATCTGCATAACCGTGTGCATCTCCATATTCGAGAATGGCTTCGAGAGTCGCCGTAGGCACTCGCGACAGCCATTTTTGCTTGTCTTCCCCTGGCTGCGGCTCCGGCACTTCAAGGCCAAGGCTGGCTACTTCGTGGTACATACGATGAGGGTCGCTGCTGCTATGCGTTGCTCCACGTTTCTCTAAAGCTTCCAGTCGGCGCAGCATGTCGGCCTTCATCGCATGATCTCCCTCGGCTTCCTATTTACGCGGCGCCTTTGTCCACTTCCACGCCGCGCCCGATGATGTCGCTTGTCGAGGTACGCAAGCGGCCGGCTGGGATGCCGGTTTTGTTGAAGCGACTGGAGATGCGCTCCATTTCCTTTAGGGCAGCGGAGAGGTTCATGCTCAGCGGATGCCCCATATCCGGAATAGGCGCGTCTACCTCGTTGCCGACCTTGATGGCTTCGCGGGTCAAGGAGGCGGATTCGTTACGGATATCCTCGTAGCGCTCTAGATCAGCCATCAACCCTGCCCACTTCTTGCAGGCGGCAGCGGCAACCTTGGCAGCTTCCTTCATCTGCTCGGCATGCTTATCCTGGATCTCGTCGAGCTGCGGCTGTACGTCTGCGCGTTTGGCCTCTGGCAGCATTTCGGTCAGCGTCTCATGTTCGATGCGCAGGCGGCGGAGGTGGCGCTCTGTCTTGGTCTGCGCTTCCTCAATGGGTTCAGGGTCGTCGCCATTGACGATGGCCTGCTTGAGTTGGCTGTCATAATCTATGTCGGAAAGCTCTACCAGTTCGTTATCGATCTCTACGAGGCGAGCGTTGATCTGTTCGAGGGTCTTGGTCATCTGTGTCGTCTCACTTTCGGTTGTGATGGGTTTGGCTTTTGCCCGGGTAGAAAGGGGCCATCATTCGCTCACGCTCTTCGTCAGACATGGCGTAGAAGTCATCCAGCGTTTTCTTAGCAGTCTTTATCTGACTCTGACGACCTTCCAGTACTTCCAGGCGCTTGAACGTGTCACGGTTAGGCATGCCTTTCCCTCCCTACCGGGTGGTGATTTAAGAACTCGCGTATAGCCGCTTTCGACAAACTGCGAATCCAGCCCATCGCGGTATCTCCCTCCCGGGGGGCTGGCTCATCGAAGCCGCGCTCTTTCAGCCAGGCGTGAACCTCACTGACCGGCACTTCTTTCCTGTTGCTCTTTGCGGGCTTCTGACGCTCAAGCCATTCCAGGCGGCGCAACATCGATTGGTTCATGAACCTGCCTCCAGTGCATCCAGGCGGCGCCTTATCTCGTCGATTTCGGCGATCTTCGACATGCCAGCCAGTGCATCGAGCAATGACTTGCCTGAATCTGGCGGTATTGAGCCATCCGCTATCGCAGTAAGAACGCTTTCCGCCTTCTCGCTAAGCGTGTCGCCAGTCATCTCGAAGCGGACAGGTTCAGTGGTGGGGCGGTAGGCGGGAATGGCACGGTCAATACACAGCTTCAGGGCTTGAGAGTCACCAGCCAGAGCCATTGTTACGGCTTTGGCCACTAGGTCGTCACCGTGCTTCTCCAGCTCCTTTCGCCACTTCGCACGATGATCCGGGCGGCCAGGTGGTCGACCCTTTGGATTGCCGCTCCGACCTTTCTCAAACGCCATTGCGCTTGTTCTCCCGCTGTTCTGAACAGTGCCGGCTATGCTGGTCGAGCTGGCACAGCCAGCCGGCGGCAGTTACGTCACCCTTATCAGCGGCGTTGCGGAGCAGCTCGTAATAGTGGTCAATCGCGGCCTTGGTGGGCTTGATATTGCGGCTGCCTTTGGTTCTAGGCATGGATAAATCCCCATACTGTTATTATGAACAGTATAGAAGATTTATCGGAATTAACCCGTGTTTATGTGGGGTAGTATGCTGGATTGGAATGGCTGAAACGCCATGAGTCGCGATGATACAGGGCCATAGGCGGATTATGCTTCCGCCACATAGGAGAGAGTGGCACAAAAAAGCCCAGCGCGGTTGCTGGGCCTTGGATATATGGGGGCGTTCATGACCTACCAGAGGCCAAACACTTTCCCAGCAATAGCAGAAGCAACAAGCACCCCTAGCAGGATCCTTGAGACTTTCTTGTTTCCTTCCGCCCGCTGCTCTTTAGCAACACGCTCCTCATGAGTCATGACCGATTCTCGGTGCAGTCCGATCATTTGACCAAACCCAACCATAACCGCCGATGTCACAATCATCAGGCCGCCGAGCGTAATGATGCTCCCCCTTAGGGATAGCAGGTCACTGTTCACGATGCGGCTTCCAGAAGTGGTCACGTCCATGGTGAACCCGAAGTAAAGTATGGCCAGAGCGGCCAACAGCAAGACCCTACCCAGTGTTTCCATCATCCCTCCTACGAAAGAGCAATTTTCCATCCTCAATGATGCCTATCGTTTGCGCTGGCTTTCCTCAACCTCCCAGGGCAATAAAGGAGCGGCAACGCATCGGCAGCCCGACTTCTCGGTGCAGCATTTGACTTCGCCGGGGTGGCCGGTTTGGGGTGGGTCGTTCCAGCTGAAGATTTTGCCGTCGTTCGCTCTGCAATTCTCGCACACTCGCTCATCGCCTGCGGAGGACCATCGATAGTGCGTAATGCCGGCAGACACTTGTTTTTCTTTCTGCTTGGCGGCTTGCCTCTTTCGCTCATCTTGATGCCGCTCCGCGCGCGGCTCGGGCGCCTCTGCTGATGGAGCCACTGAGCTGCCCCTGGTGATGAGTCGCCATATTCGACTAAGCATACCTACCACCTCCTGAGCTTTATCCCTTGCCACGCACCCTAGAGGTGATCCGGGTGGGTGCGCCCCAGGAGAGACTCTAACATATCTTCTCTCGCCTCAATCGGGCCGCTTCTGCGCATCCGAAACGGCCTTGATGACTTGATGCATCTCGGCCACGTCCTCCAGCGTTAACGTGCCGTCGGCCATCTGCGCCCAGGTGGCCAGCGGTGACGGTGACGACGGCGAGCCGATATTTGTCGCCAAGGACGTGATGCTGGCTCTTGAGTACGGCGACACAAGCAACGTCGCCAAGGCCATCAGTCATGTGCCGGGGGAATGGAAGGGTCGGGAACCGATCCCGACCCCTGGCGGCGCTCAGCCCGTCCTAACGCTAACCGAACAAGGGCTGTATTTCTTCGTCGCTCGCAGCGACAAGCCCAAGGCGATGCCCTTCCAGAAGTGGTTAGCCGGCGAGGTGCTCCCGTCGATTAGAAGGACAGGCGGCTATCAGGTGACGCCTTCCTTCGAGGTGCCGACCACGCTCTCCGGCGCCCTGCGCCTGGCTGCCGACCAGGCGGAGAAGATCGAACAGCAGCAGGATTGAACAGGCCAGGCCTGCCGTGGCGTTCGTTGAGCTTGAGGTCGCTCACCTCAACTTTGAGGGCAGCTACCGAGACGCCTCCGGCCAGTTGCCCGCCGACGCCCTGAGTGGCGTGGAGAGCCTGGGGGAGCTGGCCCTGGACGGTCGCCTCTGCCCGGTCGGCGGGGTGCTGCCGGCGGCCCTGGCGGCCAAGCAGGCCGGGCATCGATTGATCCTGCCCCGGGAGAATGCCGCCGAAGCGGCCCTGGTGCAGGGCCTGGAAGTCTTGCCGGCGGCGCATCTGCTGGAGGTGGCCGCCCATCTCTGGGGGCGTGAGCCACTGACGCCACAGCCCACCAGCCGGCCCGTCCCGGGCCATCTCGAGGTCGCCGACCTGGCCGAGGTGCGTGGCCAGCATCAGGCACGCCGGGCCCTGGAGGTGGCCGCCGCCGGTGGGCATAACCTGCTCATATCATGGTTTTGAAGACTGATTGTATAATTTCTTTAATATCATATAGTTATGTGTTGATCAGGGAGGGCTGTGGACACTAGGGGCTCGCTTCGGGTATCGTTGAACGTCGATAATTTTGCGCGTTTACGGCGAGTGCGTTGCGCATCGCTAGCCAGCGAGCTATGTTAAAAACGCTCCACGCGACACCTACACCAGAGCTACTAACCAGAGAGAGGAGGGGCGCTATGAAACAGATGACTGAAGAGAGGAAAGGTGTCTGAAGAACAGTTTCTAAAGGCTCTTGAGTCTTTAGAAATCGGAGGGGGAGCAGCCTCCTTCTATCCATGGCTTTCACCGCTGGCAATTTTTTTGTCGGCGGTGTTTGCTTTTTTCGCGAGCTGGAGAGCAATCAATACTCAGCGAAGGATTGCAAGGAAGAGAGCGACTCTTGATGTGCTGTTCCGCTTGGAAAGTGACGCGGCATTCCTAAAGGCTGCGGAGGTTTTTCAAGATGTCCGCGATGGACGGGGGTTCATGTCTTTAGTGAAAGATAAAAAAGGGAAGTCGAATAGAGACAAAGAAGAAGAGCTGTATGTGGATATGTATTTGAATCATTTGGAGCTGTTGTGTGTGGGCATGTCAGAAGACACAATTGATGAGCTTTTTTTGTTTCAATACATGAGAAATACTGTGGTGGGCGACTGGCGAGACGTTGAAGACTACGTCAAGGACTGTAGGGAACGATCACCAAAAAATCATCGTCTATTTCAAAAGTTAGAGAAGTTCGCTACGGCCTGGGACAGACAAAGGACGGGAGATATTTTTGATGGTTCTGATTGTTGTTTTGTGACTCGTAAGGATGACGCATCACATTACTTGGACGGGAATAGCGAAACAAGACACACCCAGGACTAGCCCCTCCTTCCGCATCACCTCCGCCAATACTGACGCCGCGTATCCTTGCACCCCTATAGAGGATTAGCTGTCGTGTGTCCAAGGAAACTCATGGAATAGCGAACGAGGGCGATATGAACCAGGCTCTGAAACTAGCGGCGCTCATTGCGAATGTTGTTCTCATAGGGACAGTCTTACACCTCTTTCAGCGGCATGGCCTCAACAGTACTCGTGATATTTATCTTTTTATACTGATGGCAATCACCCCCGCTCTTAGCTTGCTCTCTATGTTTATGCCCTGGATCGGAGCAGTGGCGAAGGGGATAACCTTGTGGCCTTGTACATCAAGAGGAAAACCCTAGAAGAGAAGAACAAGCTAAAAAGTATAAAGGAGAGCGAAAGGGACTGACCTTCGCTGATGCCGCCATCAAGACCGGCTCTGAGCTGGAAGCCCAAGTGACGGAGATTCTCACGAGGAGCCGTTCACTTATGGAGGTCGATATGACATCACGAATGCTAGCGTGGTTAAAGCGAGGGGAAGAATTTTACTTGTTTACCCTTGTCATCACGGCAGTACTTCTAAACTTCTTTAGTTTTGAAGTCAGTCAACCTTGGAAGTGGGCGGGCTTTTCTCTTCAGCTCCTAGGCGCTCTTCTCTCTATTTATGTCGTATATCTTTCTTACAATCGCAACAACGACACGCCTTTTCTAAAAGAGGCAATGAGCTACCTCAAGGATTTTCCCGTCTTCAGGAAAAAGACAAGAAGAATGTCTCCCGCGCATACCGTCATTGCTTTCAAACAGCATGTGATCGACAGTTCAGAGCTGGAATTCAAAAAAAATAGAAGAGGGAGACTGGCTATCGCTCAACAATCAAATGGCACACCTGGCAAAGTCAATAAATAGTGATCGAGTATATTTGAAAGCCTTGGACGAAAGGTCTTTAGATGTAGGGGAAAAGATCGTTAGAGACATTTTCCCAAGGCTTGGCGCTCATGACAGAGAAAAAAGGGAGGAAAAGGTAGTATCATCAAGGCTTATGTTCGTGGCATTTCTTTGGATCATCATGGGCATGTTAATGGAGAGCGTGCCTCTAGCATTTTCCTCTATCTGATTTAATCAGTTCTACTTCTTTCTCCTCTCTCATTTGGTTTCTCCACTTTCTTAATGGCTGCCACATGGAGAAAGGGAATTTCCCTGCATCTTAGGACAACCCGCACCAAGCACCCCCTCGACAACTGAGAACGGCAGTGATCTGCCTGAGAGAGCTGACCAATGAGCAACGCAGTAATGACCGCCAGCACCGAGCCCACCATGTCCAGCCGCGAGATCGCGGAGGTGGTTGAGTCTCGGCATGCCGATGTGTGCCGAACTGTTGAGCGACTGATGGCGAAGGGTGTTATTCAGGGGTATGCGCCGATGGCGTACACCCATCATCAGAACGGGCAGCAGTACACCGAGTACCACATCAACAAGCGCGACAGCTATGTGGTCGTGGCGCAGCTCTCCCCCGAGTTCACCGCCCGCCTGGTGGATCGCTGGCAGGAATTGGAAGCTCAGGTCGCCCAGCCGTTCCAGCTCCCTCAGACCATGGCTGAGGCCTTGCGCCTTGCCGCAGATGTTCTGGCCATCCTCGACCTCGACCGCAAGGCTCTTGAGCGCCTGGATGATGGCAAGAAGGGTGTGAGTTCAATTCACTCCCCTGGCGGGCGGCAAAGCATGGTCGTTGTCAACGAGCCAGGGCTTCGTTCAGTACCTCGTTGCTCGGCTCGCTCGGCAAGGTTTTTCTGTGAGGTGATGATCGGCTTGGTAGGGGTGGTGATAATCAAGCCTGCATGCCGTCCGAATTGTCCGTCCGTCCGAACCCTATAGGGTGTTCGGACGTTTCGGACGCTGCTTTTCGGACTAATCGGACGTTTCGGACGCTCTAATTCGGACATTTTCGGACGCCTCAATCAACCAGTTCGACATAGGGGAATGCCTCACGGATTAGCCCCTTGCTCACCAGGGCGTCTTTGGACTCTTTGAAACGTTGGCGTGGAAGGGAGGTTTCTGTTCGCCATTGCTCGATTTCAACACGGGCCCCATCCGGATCCTGACCACCACGCTCGAGACGTTTGCGATGCTCTTGGTAGAGCTTTCTCAAGCTGGCGAGGGCAGCTGCTTGATTCTTGCCGATTCTGGCGTGCTCCCGCTTGGGCGGCTCGTATCCCTCGATCTGAGTCAGTGCAGCGCCGTAGATGGGGTTCATGTCGTCATCGAGTAGGGGCAGCTTCACACCGTCCAACTTGAATGACATAGGAGCGGGGGCTTCGGCATCCTTCATCTTGCCGGACTCAAGAGTGATAACGCCGTATTCGTCCTTGCTGGCGCTGTACTCGGCATCTACGGCGCCGCGTAAGGCGGTGGAGCCCCTGGCACCCTTCGTCTTGTCCTTGCCGCTGTGATGCACCACAAGCACGGTGGCTTTCCACTCGTGGCGCATCTCGTCCAGGTGGCGGATAAATGCGCCCATATCTGTCGCGCTGTTCTCGTCGCCGCCGAAATTGCGGGCCAGGGTGTCGACGACAATGAGAGCTGGCGCCTGGCCTATGTCTTCTGACATCGCCTTAACGGTGCTAGCGACCTCCACGGCGCTGCTGTAGTCAGAGAGGTTGGCGCTGGTCTCGGAAATAAACAGCGGGGCGTCATCCAGGGCTATGCCTCGAGCGTCACTCCATGCCCTCAGGCGTCGAGATATGCCATTGTGGCCTTCGCCGGCAACGTAGAACACAGCCCCTTGTCTGGCATCGTTACCATGCCAGGGCGTGCCGGTGGATACGCTGCAGGCCATGTCAATTGCGATGAAGCTTTTGCCATGGCCTGGCTCACCGAATAGCACCGCCAAGGAGTCGCGCTCAACGTACCCACGCAAAAGCCAATCAATGGGCTTGAGGTGCTGGATCATGGCGCCAGCCGCCACAAAGTTGAAGCGGCGAGTTTCCGATTCTGACTCTGGCTCAAATGGATCTTGGATGTTGGCTAGCTGCTCGCGTACTGCGTGGATGCCCTCTTGTTGATAAACGTCGCTCCAGTCCTTGGCTGATGAAGGCACCACCCAGCGACGCCCAGTAGCCTTGGCAGATCGAACGCCAGCATCATCATTGTCGGCAGCAACCAGAAGTTGAGCCCTGCCAGCCACCGTAAACAGCTTGTCAGCCAAGCCCCTAAGCGTTGGTTCCCCCACGCAGCAGGCCACAGGGTAGCCAGTCGCTTCATGGATGCGGTAGCCGTCAGCCAGGCCTGCGCAGACCACCAGCGGCCCGGAAAGGTTAAGCAGTTCATGCGGCGCGAAGCCGATAGGGGAGAACGTGCCGCTCACCGTCGAGCCGTGGCCAGCCTTCTTCGTGCCGTCTGGCCATATCCGCTCATAGCCCCTTGATGCCCCAGTTGCGTCCACCAGCTCGCGCTGGAGTGTGTCGCCGACGATCTCTAGCCTGAGCTGATCCCATGCAGCGGCTTTCAGTTCGGCAAGTGTGAGATCCTTGCGAACGAGGTAGGGATGCTCTCTGTCGTTTGCTGCGCTATCATTCAGGTGTTCAGTCTGGAATGAAGCCTCGTCACCGGCTACCACTGGGGCGGGGCTTTGCTTTAGCTGGCTCGACATAGGCTATCCCCGTATTTCCGTTTGAACGCTTCACAGCGTGCCTTGAAATCCGGGTTGGCTCTGTACAAAGCTGCCAACCTTGCCCGATCCAGCCAATACTCCATGACTCGCCGCGGCTCGTCGTTGAAGTCATACGTAAGATGAAACTCGCGCTCGATGGGCCAGCGATTGATGATGGTCAGGTTGCTGATACGGGTGCGGAAGTCCACCAGGGGCAGTCCGGTACGCTGGTGGTAGACGAACTGATCTACTCGCTCACCAGACAGTAGAAGGGCCAGTGCGGCCCGACAGTGGGTGATATGGTGGCCTTGTGTCGGAAATGATGGCATCTGTCTCATTGGGCCACCTCCGCTTGTTCACCCTCCCAGGCTTCAAGGTCAGTCAGGCGCCAGCGAGTACAGCCAGGGCCAAGCTTTACGGGGGCAGGAAACCGGCCTTCCTTGAGCCAGCGCCAGGGAGTGGCGCGTCCAACGGAGTAGCGCTCGGCTACTTGGCGGTCATTGAGGTATTGGCGTGTGGTTTGGACTTGCATGGATTCACCTAGTCTTATCGGCTATCGACAAGGTGGATCCTATGCTTTGGTGGGCTGTGGTTGGTGCAGGTGCAAAATGCAGAATGCAGGCTAACTTCTTTTCTTAGCCTCCCATGCTTTGAGCGCGTCGCTCACGATATCTTTCAGCTTTCGCTCGCTCATCTTGGTAACATCTTCTGGCTTGGCGTCAAGCATGTCATCGACGATGCGTGATATTTTAGGATTGCCGCCGTGCCGGTAGTCTGGGCCTCGCCCCTTGATATATGCATCCACCAACAAGCCCATTGCCTCCAAGGCTCGAAGAATCTCTCCCTCCTGAGTTTCGTAGGAGGCCTGCTCCTCTTCCAAGGATGATATAAAATGCTCAATATCTTCGCGAAGGAGCGTCAACGAATTGATCTTTGGCAATGTGTAGCTAGGAAGCATTTGGCCGTAAATCGTGTCACCACACTCGTAAACCATCCATGCATCACCTTCATGATCAAATACAGACCATGAATCATCCCAGTCATCAATTTCCTCTTGCGAGCAGCCTTGAATCCAAGACAGGAGCGCGCCTCGGATGGCAGGGGTATTTATGCCAAGCCTGTATAGGCCATCGAGACTTGTAAGCTCATCTATGGAAACCCGCTCCTTCCCGGGGTCTTCAAAATAATCGGCACTCATTCGCCAAGGTTCAAGGCTGCCGCTGTGTATAGAAGCCTGAGCCAACTCCTTGGGGACCAACCTCTTACCGTATGCATAGGTTAGGGAAACATATAAATCTATTCCTCCTTCTAAGGCGAACTGCGCTACATCCTTGCTGCTTACTTCTTCCCCGGTTTCTGTGCCAATCCTTTTTGCAGCATCCTCAAGGGTGTACCATTTCTTTCGCCTCATCAGGCGGTTTTTGATGGCCATCAGCGTTACTCCTCACGCTCTCCATAGAAGAGGCCGGCCAGTGCGATGGAGTTGCCGCACGTTCGGGAGCTACCCTAGGCCAGCCAATGCGATGGCGGAGACATAGTCCGCCGAAACACTTGTAACCACGGGGATCAGGCGGACCCGATCCCCGTTTTCCAACATCCCAGCCCACATAGGGGCCAGGCGGTGCATCGGCTCAGTCCGGTCGCAGTGCTCGGCCAATCTCCTCGTTTGTCATCTCCTCGCCGGCATTGAGGCGGGCGCTCACCCATTGGGCCCGGGTCGGCCCGGTAAACCAGGCGGATGGCTCGGCATCGTGCCGTCGGATATGATCTTTCAGGTCGCGCATCACTTCGATGTTGGTTTCTTTCGACACCCCTAATCCCTGCATGGCCATGAATGAACCGCGGATGGCGGCACGGTTAAGATGGGCGTCGGGGTGGGCGGGTGCGGGAATAGTGGTGGTCTTCATGACTGCACCTCCTGGGCATAGTGGATCCGATCAGCCAACTTGCCGATAATCGCCAAGTGGGTCTCCAAGCCATGAAGGGCTGCCGATAGGGTATCTGGGTTGATGAGCAACCGCCCTTCCTCGGAGGCATCATTCAGGCTCAACTGAACCATAGATGCCGCGCTTTTGGCGTGGATGATGGCCAGCGTCAGCGCATCATAAGCGTCACCACCCTGTAGCTCGGGGGCGATCTGGATGTTGTCGGCAGGATGGGTGCTGATAGTGATATCATCGCTTTGCATGACGGCTTCTCCCGTGTAGTTGCCGTTGTGTGGGCCCTGGGGTGTGTCAGCACCCTTGGGCCACTTGTCAGCCCTCTTGGGCTCGAATCGGCGTCACGCTGCCTTGCGTGTCGCCCTCGGCGCAGAATTGCGCCCAGTCCTTCATCAGCCGGCGCCGCTTCTCTAGCAGGTCGCCGCGCCGGTAGGCGGCCTCGGCCTTGTTCTTGATCGTGTGTGCCAGGGCCATCTCGCAGATGTCGCCCGGGTAGGCGGTACGCTCGCCGGCCCAGTCCCGGAACGTCGAACGGAAACCGTGGGCGGTGGCGATGCCGCCGGTATTCGGATCTCGGTACCCCTGGCCTTCGGGCATGTCGGCATCCATCCGCTTGATGACAGCCGTCAGGGTGTTCTCTGACAGCGCCTTGCCGCGGGCGGACGGAAATACCAGGTCGGTGCCTTCGTGTCTTGGAAGGGCCTTCAGCAGCGCCACAGCAGCCCGCGATAGCGGTACCCGGTGTTCCTTGCCTGCCTTCATCCGGTCGCCTGGAATCGTCCACAGCCGTGCAGCCAGGTCGATCTCGCTCCAGGTAGCACCCTTGGCCTCACTGGAGCGCGTGGCGGTCAGGATGGTGAACTCGAGGCAGCGGGCCCCATTGCCCTCCATATCAGCAAGATGGCTCATGAATCGAGGCATGTCGTCGATGGGAAGGGCGGAGTGGTGGCGTCTCTTGGCCACCTTGCTGGGGTTGGGCAGGCGAGCATCCAGGTTCCCGCGCCACCGGGCCGGATTGTCGCCGCTGCGATGGCCGCCGGCAGTGGCCCAGTCGAGCACCTTCTCTACGCGCCCACGCAGACGCTTGGCGGTCTCAGTCTTGGCCAGCCACAGGTCGTCCCGGGTCAGCATCTCCTCGATATCGGCCAGGGCGATCTCGTCAACGCGCTTCTTGCCGATGATGGGGGAGGCATAGGTCGCCAGGGTGCTCTCCCACTGGGCGGCGTGCTTGGCGTTCTTGAACTCATGGTTCTTGAGGGCAAGGAACTTGGCAGCCGCCTCGTCGAAGGTAAGGCGCTGCGTTTGCGCCTTCAGGGCCAGGCGGGTGGCCCGGCGCTCCTCCACGGGGTCAATGCCGGCGGCGATCTTCTCCCGTAATGCCCGGGCCTTCGCCCTGGCGTCTGTCAGGGGTACGTCAGGGAATCCGCCTAAGCCGATATCCCGGCGACGATCACCTATCTTGATGCGCAGCACCCACGAGCGCGCGCCTGTCTTTGCCACCTGGAGCTGCAAGCCGGCCACGCCGCCGACGGCATACAGCCCTGGATCGGTGAGGCGCCTTACCTCGGTGGCAGATAGTTCGCGGGCTTTCTTGGGCATCTACCTTCCTCCAACTTCCCACCCAACATAGTGGGAATAATTGGATGGTAGGCGATGAGACGGATCTACACAAGAAATTCAGTCTTTGTGTGGGCTATGTGGCGTTTGTGATATGGGATGATACGCCATAAAGTGTGGAAGCGGGGGTCTCCCCCTCCGCCACGAATCGATAGAAAAGGCCGCTGACAATGTCAGCGGCCTTTTCTGTTATGCGCCCACCGAAAAGGCGATAAGAGCCCCGATCTGGGGCCCCCACGAGAGGCCAGGCCAGTCACTTCTCCGGTAACCGGACGGCCCATGGGTCCACAACCCAGGAGGCTGACGGCAGAGTGCCGCCTATCCAGAGTCTCTCAGGCAGATACCCTGTCCGCGGGCGTCGCCGATATGGACGATAGGGCTCGCCACGCCAGCCGGCCTGATGAGAGAGGCTTCCCATAGTTCCCCTGTCAGTATGGCCATGCTCGTGCGCCGGAGGCGTCAGCACGTCAGCACGTCGGCGAGGGGGGTGCCGGGGCGCCGGTAGCCTGATCGGTAGAGTAGTCTTCGCCATAAAAGTGAAATGCGAACCATGTATGGCTTTTGTCTTACATAAAACTGCGTGATGTCTTACACGGGTTGCCGTGTTGAGACTCATTTGCTGCTCTATGCTTCATTCCGCCGATATGGGAAAGGGAGCGTGATATTCCCGTATGGGCTGACATCTCAGCGACCTTACGGAGTGAGGAGTAGCGGAATGGAATCAACGCAGAAGCTAAGGATTGGCGCGCTCACGGCCCTGGTCGTCGGCTCGATGATCGGCGGGGGCATTTTCTCGCTTCCCCAAAACATGGCGGTCAGCGCGGGGGCCGGGGCAATACTGATTGGCTGGGCAATCACCGCGGTGGGCATGCTGACCCTGGCCTTCGTCTTCCAGACCCTGGCCAATCGCAAGCCGGAGCTGGACGGTGGGGTCTACGCCTATGCCAAGGCCGGTTTCGGGGACTACATGGGGTTCTCTTCGGCCTGGGGGTACTGGATCAGTGCCTGGCTGGGCAACGTCAGTTACTTTGTCCTGCTGTTCAGCACCCTGGGTTTCTTTTTTCCCGTCCTCGGCGATGGGAATACCCCGGTCGCCATCTTATGTTCCTCCATCCTGCTTTGGGGTGTCCACTTCCTGGTGCTGCGCGGCATCAAGGAAGCAGCCTTCATCAACCTGATCACCACCGTTGCCAAGGTGGTACCGCTGCTGGTCTTTATCCTTCTGGTGGCCATGGCCTTCCAGATGGATATCTTCCTCGGGGATTTCTGGGGCGATCAAGGCCTGGGGCTGGGGGGAGTGGCGGATCAGGTACGCAACATGATGCTGGTGACGGTCTGGGTGTTCATCGGTATCGAAGGGGCGAGCATCTATTCGGCGCGTGCCGAGAATCGTCGGGATGTGGGCCGTGCCACCGTGATCGGCTTTCTCGGTGTGCTGCTGCTGCTAGTGCTGGTCAATGTACTCTCCATGGGCGTCATGAGTCAGGCGGAACTGGCCGGGCTCGGCAATCCTTCCATGGCGGGCGTCCTGGAGCATGTGGTCGGCCGCTGGGGCATGCTGCTGATCAGCCTGGGCCTGATCATTTCTCTGGCCGGCGCCCTGCTCTCCTGGACGCTGCTGTGTGCCGAGATCCTGCATGCCAGCGCCCGTGATCGCACCATGCCGGCTTTCCTCAAGAAGGAAAACGACAAGCAGGTGCCGGTCAACGCGCTCTGGCTCTCCAATGGCCTGATCCAGCTGTTTCTTATCATCACGCTGTTCAACGAAGCCACCTATCTCAGCCTGCTCTATCTCGCCACCTCGATGATCCTGGTGCCCTATTTCTGGTCGGCGGCCTATGCCCTGCTGATCACGCTACGGGGGGAAACCTACGAGGCTCTGCCTGGTGAGCGCCGCAAGGATATGTTTATTGCCGCGGTCGCCACCCTCTATGCGATCTGGCTGCTGTATGCGGGTGGCGCCCAGTATCTGCTGTTGTCGGCTCTGCTCTATGCACCGGGTGCCTTGCTGTTCGTCAAGGCCAAGCGTGAGCAGGGGACACCGGCCTTTACGGGAGTCGAAAAGCTCATCCTCATGGCCGTACTGGTGGGCGCTGCCCTGGCGGTATATGGCCTGTACACCGGTATGTTGGAACTGTGACTCGGCGATAGGTGGCCGTATGGCCGCGTTGGGTCTGGGATTGACCTGCGTCAATGACGACGATTGCAAAGGGAGCCTTCCATGTCCGATAACCAAGCGAAGAAACTGGGCGTTCATTCCGAAGCGGGCAAGCTGCACAAGGTGATGGTCTGTTCGCCGGGACTGGCGCATCAGCGTCTGACACCCAGCAACTGCAATGATCTGTTGTTCGATGATGTGCTCTGGGTGCATCAGGCCAAGCGTGATCACTTCGACTTCGTCACCAAGATGCGCGAGCGTGGGATCGAGGTGCTGGAGATGCACAACCTGCTCACCGATGTGGTCGACAATCCCGAGGCCTTGAAGTGGATCCTGGATCGCCGAATCACCGCGAATCTGGTCGGGGTCGGCCTACAGTCCGAAGTGCGCGGCTGGCTGGAGGAGTTGCCGGCACGCAAGCTGGCCGAGCACCTGATTGGCGGGGTATCCGGCGCCGATCTGAGCGGTACCTTCAGCGGTGAAATGGCCAAGATGTTTCGCGACCATCTCGGGCACTCCAGCTTCATTCTGCCACCGCTGCCCAATACCCAGTTCACGCGCGACACCACCTGCTGGATCTATGGCGGGGTCACGCTCAACCCGATGCACTGGCCGGCCCGGCGGCAGGAGACCCTGCTGACGACGGCGATCTACAAGTTCCATCCCGAGTTCGCCGATGCCGACTTCCAGGTCTGGTACGGAGATCCGGACCTCGACCACGGCCTGGCGACGCTGGAAGGCGGCGACGTCATGCCCATCGGTCGCGGGGTCGTGCTGATCGGCATGGGTGAGCGCACCTCGCGCCAGGCCATCGGTCAGGTCGCCCAGTCGCTGTTCCAGGCCGGTGCCGCCGAGCGCGTTATCGTTGCCGGTATGGCGAAGTCCCGCGCCAGCATGCATCTCGATACGGTGTTCAGCTTCTGCGATTACGACCTGGTGACCGTCTTTCCCGAGGTCGTCGATGGCATTGTCGCCTTCAGTCTGCGCCCGGATGAGAGCAAGCCGGGCGGGGTCGATGTGCGCCACGAGCCCGCCAGCTTCCTGGACGTGGTCGCCGAAGCGCTTGGCCTCAAGGCGCTGCGCGTCGTCGAGACCGGAGGCGACTGTTTCGAGTCGGAGCGCGAGCAGTGGGACGACGGCAACAATGTGGTGGCGCTAGAGCCTGGGGTCGTCGTCGGCTATGACCGCAATACGTCGACCAATACCCTGCTGCGCAAGGCCGGGGTCGAAGTGATCACCATCAGTTCTAGCGAACTGGGGCGTGGGCGCGGCGGGGGACACTGCATGACCTGTCCCATTACCCGTGATCCCATCGACTACTAGCTCAGGAGGAGCACCCATGGCTTTCAATCTACACGGTCGTCATCTGTTGAGCCTGATGCACCATACCGAGCGGGAGATGATTTACCTCCTGGACTTGGCTCGGGACCTCAAGCGCGCCAAGTATGCCGGGGCCGAGCAGCGCCGGCTGGTGGGCAAGAACATCGCCTTGATCTTCGAGAAGACCTCGACCCGTACCCGCTGTGCCTTCGAGGTGGCCGCCTATGATCAAGGGGCCAACGTCACCTATATCGATCCGAACTCGTCGCAGATCGGCCACAAGGAGAGCATGAAGGACACGGCCCGGGTGCTGGGACGCTTCTACGATGCCATCGAGTACCGGGGATTCAGCCAGGAGGTGGTGGAGGAACTGGCGGCCTACGCCGGGGTGCCGGTCTACAACGGCCTCACCGATGAGTATCACCCGACGCAGATGTTCGCCGACGTGATGACCATGCGCGAGTACAGCGACAAGCCGCTGCACCAGATTAGTTTTGCCTATCTGGGAGATGCGCGAAATAACATGGGCAACTCGCTGCTGCTGGTCGGCGCCAAGCTGGGCATGGACGTGCGTATCGCCGCGCCCAAGGCGTTGTGGCCGCATCAGGAGCATATCGAAGCCTGTCAGGCTTTCGCCGAGCAGAGCGGAGCGCGACTCCTGTTCAGTGAGGATCCCGCCGAGGCCGTCGCCGGGGTCGATTTCATCCATACCGATGTATGGGTCTCCATGGGCGAACCGGTCGAGAGCTGGAGCGAGCGGATTCAGCAGCTGCTGCCTTATCAGGTCAATGCCGAGTTGATGCGGAAGGCCAACAACCCCCGGGTCAAGTTCATGCACTGCCTGCCGGCGTTTCACAACGCGGAAACCAAGGTTGGTCGGCAGATCGCCGATCAATACCCGGAGCTGGCCGGGGGGATCGAGGTGACCGACGAGGTCTTCGAGTCGCCGGCCTGCATCGCCTTCGAGCAGGCGGAGAACCGCATGCATACCATCAAGGCCCTACTGGTGGCCACGCTGGGTGGGCTGTAACCACCCGCCGGACCTGGAGGATGTCGAATGCGCATCGTTATCGCCCTGGGGGGCAATGCCCTGTTGCGTCGTGGCGAACCCATGACCGCAGAGGCCCAACGCACCAACGTCCGGGTCGCCTGTGAGCAGATCGCCAGGATCGTGCCGGGTAACGAGCTGGTCATTGCCCATGGCAATGGCCCGCAGGTCGGGTTGCTGGCCCTGCAGGGGGCGGCCTATACCGAGGTCAGCCCCTATCCGCTGGACGTGCTGGGCGCCCAGACCGAGGGCATGATCGGCTATATGATCGAGCAGGAGCTCGGTAATCTGTTGCCGTTCGAGAAGCCCTTCGCCACCCTGCTGACCCAGGTCGAGGTCGATCCCCAGGACCCAGCCTTCCAGGAGCCGACCAAGCCGATCGGCCCGGTCTACAGCCGCGAAGAGGTCGACTGCCTGGTCGCGGAGAAGGGCTGGAGCATCGCCCCGGATGGCGACAAGTTTCGTCGTGTGGTGCCGAGCCCGAAACCGCAGCGCATCTTCGAGATTCGTCCGGTGAAGTGGCTGCTGGAGAATGACACCATCGTGATCTGTGCCGGCGGTGGCGGGATTCCCACCATCTACGATGATCAGCGTCGGCTGCACGGCATCGAGGCGGTGATCGACAAGGACCTCTGCTCGGCCCTGCTTGCCGAGCAGTTGGAAGCGGATCTGCTGGTGATCGCCACTGACGTGGAGGCGGCCTTTGTCGACTGGGGACAGCCGAGCCAGCGGGCCATCGCCGCTGCCCACCCCGATGCCCTGGAGGCACTGGGCTTCGCCGCGGGCTCCATGGGCCCCAAGGTGCAGGCCGCCTGCAACTTCGCGCGCCATACCGGCCAGGTCGCGGTGATCGGCTCGCTCGCCGATATCGAGGCTATCGTGCAGGGCGAGGCCGGGACCCGGGTCAGCCTGGACGAGTCGGGAATCGCCTACCGCTGAGACGCAGCGAGCCGCCCGCGGCAATGGTGCCGCGGGCGGTCAGGCCCTCGAGCACCGGACGGAGCCCACGCCCATGCCAAGTCTCACTCCAGCGCCCGCCGATCGGCCCGCCACGCCTCCCGCGGCGGCATTCCAGGGCATTACCGCCATCATCGGCGACATCATCGATGTCGACGTCAAGGCCGCACGCCGCCTGGGGATCAGGCCCCGCAATCGCGAACTGGCCATGATCGAGCAGGAGGGCGCGAGCTTTTCCCTGGCCCAGGTCGTGCGCCTCGACGGGGATAGCGTCTCGCTGCAAGTCTTCGCCGGCACCCAGGGGCTCTCCAACCGTGCCCAGGTACGCTTCCTCGGCGAGATGATGCGGGCCATATACTCCGACAATATCTTCGGACGGATCTTCGATGGCACGGGGCGTCCCATCGACCTCGGCCCCTCGCTGCAGGACGACCCGCGGGTGCCGATCGGCGGGGCTACGGTGAACCCCATGTCGCGCACGCTGGCCGCGAACATGATCCGCACCGACATCCCGATGATCGACGTCTTCAACTGCCTGGTGGAGAGCCAGAAGATTCCGATCTTCTCGGTGGCGGGGGAGCCCTACAACGCGCTGCTCGCCCGTATCGGCATTCAGGCGGACGCCGATGCGGTGGTCTTCGCCGGCCTCGGCCTGATCTATGACGACTTCCATACCTTTCGCCGTGCGTTCGAGGATGCCGGGGTCCTGTCGCGGACCGTGATGTTCGTCAACCTCGCCTCCGACCCGGTGGTCGAGCGCACCATGATTCCCGACCTGGCGCTGGCCGTCGCCGAGCGGATGGCGGTGGAGGAGGGGCGCCGTGTCCTGGTGCTGATGTCCGATATGACGGCGTTTGCCGACGCGCTCAAGGAGATCGGCATCGCCATGGAGCACATTCCCTCCAACCGCGGCTACATGGGCGATCTCTACTCCCAGCTCGCGCGGCGCTACGAGAAGGCCTGCGATTTCCGGGGCGCCGGCTCGGTGACCATCCTCAGCGTCACGACCATGCCGGGCAATGACCTCACCCACCCGGTCCCCGACAACACGGGCTATATCACCGAAGGTCAGTTCTACCTTCACGATGGGATGCTCGACCCCTTCGGCTCCCTGTCGCGCCTCAAGCAGCACGTAATCGGCAAGCAGACCCGTGAGGATCACAGCCAGATCATGAACACCATGATCCGCTACTACGCCGAGGGGGTGGAGGCCGAGCAGAAGCAGGCCATGGCCTTCGAGCTATCGCCCTTCGACCACAAGCTATTGGCATTTGCCACCGCCTTCCGCTCCCGGTTCATGCAGCTCGAGGTGCGTCAGCCTCTGGAGGAGGCGCTGGACGCCTGCTGGGCGCTGCTGGCGGAGTGCTTCAGCCCGGACGAGGTCGTCATCAAGCAGTCGCTCAAGGATACCTACTGGCCCGATCATGCAGACACCCGCCCTCAACAAAAGCTCGCTTAGCTTGCTGAAGCGCCGGCGCACCATGTACCAGCGCTTCCTGCCCGCGCTCGAAATGAAACAGCGCATGCTGCTGGCCCAGCGCAAGCTGGCCGGCGAGCGGCTGGCCGCCCTGCGACAGGAGATGCAGGAGCGCGAGGAGTCGATCGGCACCACCTTGCCGATGCTGGCGGACGAAGGGGTCCCCCTGGGGGCGCCGGTACGGGTCGTGGCGGTGAAGGTGACGCAGGAGAACCTGGTCGGCGTGATGCTGCCTCGCCTGGATGAGGTGGTCACCGAGCGCCAGGAGTATGGGCTCCTGATCCGCCCCCACTGGATGGATGCGCTGGTCGAGCAGCTCGAGGCGATGCTCAGGCTGGACGTCGAGAGGCGTCTCCTCGAACGCCGCCTGCGCCTCCTCGACGAGGCCGCCCGGACCATCACTCAGCGGGTCAACCTGTTCTCCAAAGTGATCATCCCCACGGTCAATCGGCAGATTCAGCGCATCGACCTGCATCTCGCCGACCAGGAGCGCGCCGCGGTGGTGCGCGGCAAGCTGGCCAAACGTAAACACGCCGAAGGAGCAAGGTCGTGAGCATCGTCGCCATGCGCAGGATGACATTGGTGGGCCTGCTGGCGCACAAGTCGGAGATCCTGAGGCGCCTGCAGGCCCTGGGCGTGGCCCACGTCGAGGATCAAGGGCGCGTGGCCGGCGACGAGCACCGCGAGTATGCCGAGCTGCTCGCGGCCCTGGATTACCTGATGGCCTGCCCGCTGCGCCGACGCCCGCAGCACTCCGAGCCTGCTCCCGAACTCGGGGCGCTGCTGGCCGAAATCCGCGACAATCGCCTGCGGCGAGAGGCGTTGCAGGATCGCCTCACGCTGCTCAGGCGCCATCGCCGGGAGCTGAGGCCCTGGGGAAACTTTCACTTTCCGCCACTGGAGGCCCTGGCCGGGCAGCGGCTGTGGTTCTATTCGGTGCCGCTTGGTCAGCGCCAGGCGGTGGAGGCCATCACCTTGCCGTGGCAGATCGTCAATCGCGACCACCGCTCCCTTTACCTGGTGGTCATCGCGGCGGAGGAGCCGCCCCTCGAGGCGGTGCCCTTCGAGCGCTCGCATACCGGGGGGCTGTCGCTAAGCGAAGTCCGTGCGCAGGAGGACGCGGCACACGTCGAGCTCGAACGGCTCGAGGCCGAGCGTTATCTGCTGACTCACTGGATCTTCTTCCTGGCCAGTCAGGTGGCCCGCGTCAGCAACGAGGCGACCCTGCGGCACGCGGCCCAGGGGTGTAGCGACCTCGATACTCTGTTCGTGCTCGAGGCGTGGGTACCGGCCCGCGAGCTGGCCGCCATCGCCCGGCTCTGCGAGCACCACGACGTGGCCCTGCATCACCGGCCGCCGCTGGCCGAGGAAGAGCCACCGATCCTGCTCGACAATCCCGAGTGGGCGGCCGGGGGCGAGGAGGCGGTTGGCTTCTTCCAGTTGCCGGGGTACCGCAGCTGGGACCCGTCGCTGATGGTGTTCTACTCCTTTTCGTTGTTCTTCGCCGTTATCCTCGCCGATGCGGGCTACGGGCTGCTGTGCGCACTGATCTGCCTGGCCTGGCGGTTCCGCTGGCAGCAGTCCCGCCTGGGACGGCGCCTGAGCACGATGGGCTTGGTGATGAGCGGCGCCGCCCTGGTCTACGGTGTGCTGGTGGGCAGCTACTTCGGCCTCACGCCGCCTCCCGGCACCTGGCTAGCCCGGCTCCACTGGTTCGATATGGATGACTTCGATGCGATGATGACGCTCTCCATCGCTATTGGCGTCATGCATCTGATCCTGGCCAACGTTATCGCGGGATGGGTCGCGCGGCCTCGCCGCCTGGCGCTGGGCAACCTGGGCTGGGTGCTGATCATCGGCGGCGGCTTCCTGCTGTGGCGTGCCTCCCTCGACGAGGCTTTCGTGCTCGGCGACTCGCCATGGGGGTACATCATCCTCGTCGGCGGCCTTCTGGTGCTGGCCTTTTCCAGCAGCGTCCCCCTGGATGGCTGGCGCCATGTGCTGCAGCGCCTCGGTGGTGGCCTGTCCTCGCTGGCCGAGCTGTCCCAGGCGTTTGGTCATGCCCTGAGCTACATGCGGCTGTTCGCCCTCGGGCTGTCGAGTGCCTCGCTGGCCGTCACCTTCAATCAACTGGCCGTGAATGTCCGCGACGGCGTGGATGGCGGTGGAACCCTGCTGTTCCTGCTGATCCTGCTGCTCGGTCACGGCCTGAATTTCGTCCTTGCCCTGATGGGCGGGGTCATCCACGGCTTGCGCCTCAACCTGATCGAGTTCCTGCGCTGGGGCGTCAAGGGCGAAGGGCGGGCGTTCAAGGCATTGGCCAACAGGGAGGAGACTACGTGGATCAAGTGATACTGGTACTGGGCTGGGTGGGAATCTACGCGCCGGTGGCGCTGGGGGCGATCGGCAGTTCGGTGGGCTGCACCCTGGCCGGCCAGGCCGCCGCCGGGGCCCTGCTCGACGTGGAAAGCGGCTACGGCAAGTACATCGGCATGGCCGCCATGCCGTCGACCCAGGCGATTCTCGGCATCGTGATCATGTTCTCGCTCAACCGCGAGGTGACGCTCGATAACGGTGCGGGCCTGGCCGCCATCGGCATCCTGTCGGGGGTGGCGATGATGCTGAACGGTATCTACCAGGGACGCGCCCTGGTCAGCGCCATCGATGCGGCCAAGAACAAGCCCGAGATCTTCGGGATGTCGCTGGCGCCGGCTGCCATCGTCGAAGGGTTTGCCGTCTTCGCCTTCGTCTTCGCACTGGTCCTGAGTGCCTCGCTGCCGGCCTAGAGGAGGAAAGCGCCATGGGTGTGCCCACGGAGTCCAACAGTCACGGTATCCAGACGCTGCTCGATACCCTCCGGGAACAGGGCGTCGAGGCGGGCCGCCAGGAGGCGACGCGGCTGATCGAAGAGGCCCAGGCCCGGGCCGACTGGATGCTGCGCCAGGCCCGGGAAGAGGCGGAGCAGCTTCGCCGGGAAGCCGAGGCCGAGGCCGAGACGCTGCGCGAGGCGGGCCAGCAGGCGCTCAGGCTGGCCTTTCGCGACCTGTGCCTGACCGCCAAGGACACCTTCAGTCGGCAGTTCGCCGGGGAGCTGCAGACCCTGGTCGGTGAGGCGCTCTCCTCGCCGGAGATCCTGGCACGGCTAATGCTGGCCGCGGCCGGGCACTCCCCGTTACCCGACGACCTCGCCGGCGAGGCGTTGCTGCCGGAGCGGATCATGGGCCTGGATGAGCTGCGCGAGAATCCCCAGGCCCTGCGGGAAGGGCCGCTTGCCGAACTGCTGGCCCAGGTGGCGCGTCGGCTGCTGGAGCGGGGCATCACCCTGAGGGGAGAGGAGAGCCTCGATGCCGGCGTGCGCTTCGTGCTCGACGAGGGGCGTATCCATGTCGACCTGACCGACCGGGCCATCACCGACCTGCTGTTGCGCCACCTGCAGCCGCGCTTCCGGGCGCTGCTGGAAGGCGTCGTGGCCTGAGCCGTGCGGAGAAAGATGCCATGACCTTCGAGGCTTACCGCTATATCACCCTGTTGAGTTCGTTGCCCCACCTGGCCGCGCCCGAGCAATACGAGCGGCCGCCGATCTCGCGCATCCAACTGGAGAAGCGCTTGGAGATGCTCGGTGCCGAGGATGCGGCGCTGGTGAGGCGGCTGGAGGCCCTGATGGTGCCCGACCGGCTGGGCGCGGAGAGCGACGCTTGGCTGCTTGGCGAAGGCCGACGCCTGCTGGAGGCGCTCGAGTCTTCCTGCGTGAAGCGCTGGCTGGCCTGGTGGCTGGCGCTCAATGTCCTCACCGCCGCGTTGCGGCTGCGTAGCCGTGGCGCGGCGACCCCCGGCATGCTGGGCGAGGCGCCGCGCCTCGGCCATCAGCTGCAGCGCCACTGGGGGCACCCCACCTTTCGCCTCGAGAAACGCTTTCCCTACATGGAAACCCTGGTCGACCGGGTGGCCGAGGCCGAGGGCCAGCGATTGGAGGACGCGCTGCTCGAGCTGGGCTGGCGCTACTTCCAGCGCCAGCGGGCCACGTACCGCTATGGCCTGGAGGAGGTCCTGCTCTACCTGTTCCGTTGGTGGCTGATCGAGCGCGGCTGCCAGCGGAATCCACGCCTGGCGCAGCGCCGCTTCATGCAGCTGCTGGCGGCCACTCCCCATCTGGATAGCCAGCCGGAGCCGAACCCATGAGCGAGACGACGCTGTCCTCCACCGCGGTGGCGGCGAGGCATCCCGCCCCAAGCGCCCACGTCGTGGCCGTCAACGACGATGTCATCACCATCCGGCTCGACGAGGATGCCCGGGGGCGGCTGATCAAGAACGAGGTCGTGTATATCTGCCCGCCAGCCGACGCGGGACAGGAGCCCCCGCTGCTCAAGGCCGAGGTGTTGAGGGTCCGAGGCGAGCAGGCCGACGCCCAGGTCTACGAGGACACCCACGGCGTCGGCATCGGGGACCCGGTCATCCAGAGCGGCGAGCAGTTGGCCGTCGAGCTGGGCCCGGGCCTGCTGGGGCAGGTCTATGACGGTCTGCAGAATCCGCTGGCTCGGCTCGAGGCCTTGACCGGGCGCTTCCTCCAGCGCGGCGTGGAGCTGCGGGCGCTGGATACCCAGAAGACGTGGGCCTTCGAGGCCCGGGTACGTAGTGGCGACAGCGTGGCGGCCGGTGATGTGTTGGGCTGCGTGCAGGAGGGACGCTTCGAGCACCGTATCTTCGTGCCGTTCGATTGGCGCGGCACCTTTCGCGTCGACTGGATTCAGGCCGGCACCTTTACCATCGATACGGTCATCGCCCGGCTGCGCGATGCACGCGGGCATGAGCGGACGGTCACCATGAGCCAGCGCTGGCCGGTACGCGTGCCGCTCGGTCAGGCGCTGGTGCGTTCGGGGCGGGCCGAACGGCGTTATCCGGAGACGCCCATGACCACCTCCCTGCGCCTGATCGACACCTTCTTCCCCATCGCCAAGGGAGGCACGGCATGTATTCCGGGGCCCTTCGGGGCCGGCAAGACGGTACTGCAGAACCTGATTTCGCGCTACTCGGACGTGGACATCGTGATCGTGGTGGCCTGCGGCGAGCGGGCGGGGGAAGTGGTCGAGACCATCACCGAGTTCCCCCGCCTGCAGGATCCCCATACCGGCGGCACCCTGATGGATCGCACCGTCATCGTTTGCAACACCTCCTCGATGCCGGTGGCCGCCCGGGAGGCCTCGCTGCATACCGGCATCACCCTGGGCGAGTATTACCGCCAGATGGGCTACGACGTCCTGCTGATCGCCGACTCCACGTCGCGCTGGGCCCAGGCGATGCGCGAGACCTCGGGGCGCCTCGAGGAGATTCCCGGCGAGGAGGCCTTTCCGGCCTACCTGGAGTCCTCCATCCGCAACCTGTACGAGCGCGCCGGGGCCCTGACCACGTCGCAGGGCGAGAACGGCAGCTTGACCCTGATCGGCACGGTGTCCCCGGCTGGGGGGAACTTCGAGGAGCCGGTGACTCAGGGTACCCTCAACACCGTCAAGACCTTCCTCGGGTTGAGCTATGATCGCGCCTACCGGCGCTTCTACCCCGCCGTGGACCCCCTGATCTCCTGGTCACGCTATCTCGATCAGTTGGATCCCTGGTTCCGCCAACACCTGGGGGAGCAGTGGCGTTCCCAGGTCGAGCGGCTCAAACGGCTGCTGCATGACGGCGACGAGATCCAACGCATGATGCAGGTGACCGGCGAGGAGGGGATCAGCGACGACGACTACCTGGTCCAGCAGCAGGCCCAGTTGGTGGACATGGTCTATCTGCAGCAGGATGCCTTCGATCCCGTGGACGTGTCGACGCCCATGTCGCGCCAGAAGGTGATGCTGGAGCTGCTGATCCAGATCGTCACGACGCCCATGGAGTTCACGGACAAGGGGCACATTCGCGATACCTTTACGCGCCTGACCGACCTGTTTCGCAACTTCAACTATGCCGCCGCGGACAGCGATGCATATCGCCAGTATCGGCAGGCCATCGATAGGCTGGTCGCCGAGGTCGCGGCGCCGCCGCGGGATGACAAACAAGCGTCCACCGCCGCTGACCCACACCCGATGCGGGGAATCGGCTCGAGCTCATCGGGTCGCTCGAACGAGGAGCATTGAAGCGCTACCAGGGCCGGCTCCCCACGCCGCGGGAGCTGTGGCGGAGGGGCTCCCCCTTTGTCACGGTGGATAGAAAAGGCCGGATCGGGTCGCCCCGGTCCGGCCTTTTCAATGCCCCGAGCGTCCGGGGTCTCAGGAGGGGAAGGAGAACTGCGCGCCTTCGCGTACCCCGGCCGACGGCCAGCGCTGGGTGATGGTCTTGCGCTTGGTGTAGAAGCGCACCGCGTCCGGGCCGTAGGCGGCCAGGTCGCCGAACAGCGAACGCTTCCAGCCGCCGAAGCTGTGGTAGGCCACCGGCACCGGCAGCGGCACATTGATGCCGACCATGCCGACCTGGATGTTATCGCTGAAGTAGCGGGCCGCTTCGCCGTCGCGGGTGTAGATGCAGGTGCCGTTGCCGTACTCGTGATCGTCGATCAGGCGCATCGCCTCCTGCATGGTGTCGACCCGCACCACCAGGAGCACCGGGCCGAAGATCTCCTCCAGGTAGCAGGTCATCTCCGGGGTCACCCGGTCGATCAGGGTGCCGCCCACGTAGAAGCCGTTCTCGAAGCCCGGCACCTGGACGCCGCGGCCATCCACCACGATCTCGGCGCCCTGGGCCTCGGCGCTGTCGATATAGCCGCAGACCTTCTCCTGGTGGGCCTTCGTGATCACCGGGCCGAAGTCGTTGCTCTCGTCGGAGTAGGGGCCCACCTTGAGGGTCGCCAGGCGCTCGCGCATCTTGGTGACCAGGGTGTCGGCGGCGGCGTCACCCACCGCCACGGCCACGGAGAGGGCCATGCAGCGCTCGCCGGAGGAGCCGAAGGCGGCGCCGGTCAGGGAATCGACCACGTTGTCCATATCGGCGTCGGGCATGACGATGGCGTGATTCTTGGCGCCGCCGAGGGCCTGGCAGCGCTTGCCGTTGGCGCTGGCGCGGGAGTAGATGTAGTCGGCGATCGGCGTGGAGCCGACGAAGCTGACGGCCTGCACCCGCGGGTCATCGAGCAGGGTGTCGACGGCCTCCTTGTCGCCATTGACCACGTTCAGCACCCCGGCGGGAAGCCCCGCCTCCAGCGCCAGTTCGGCGATATAGAGAGTCGAGGTGGGGTCGCGCTCGGAGGGCTTGAGCACGAAGGTGTTGCCGGTGGCGATGGCCATGGGGTACATCCACAGCGGCACCATGGCGGGGAAGTTGAACGGGGTGATGCCGGCCACCACGCCCAGCGGCTGGAACTCGCTCCAGGAGTCGATATTGGGGCCGACGTTCTTGCTGTGCTCGCCCTTGAGCAGCTCCGGCACGCCGCAGGCGTACTCCACGTTCTCGATGCCGCGCTGCAGTTCGCCCTTGGCGTCATGGGTGATCTTGCCGTGCTCGAGGCCGATCAGCCGGCAGATCTCCTCGGCGTGCTCCTCCAGCAACTGCTTGAAGCGGTACATGACCCGGGCGCGCTTGGCGGGCGGGGTGTTGCGCCAGGCCGGGAAGGCGGCCTGGGCGGCTTCGATGGCGTCCTCGACGGTGGCTTGGCTGGCCAGGCTGACCTGGCTGACCTGGCTGGCCACCTCGCCGGTGGAGGGGTTGTAGACGGCCTGGGTGCGGGTGGCGTCGTCGACGCGAACGCCGTTGATCAGATGGCCGAGAGTGGTCATTGCAGTACCTCTAGCTAAAAGGTGGGTCGGTCGTGTTCAGTCCAGTTCGCCGAGGGCGTCGCCCAGCACATTGATCAGGCGATCGATCTCCTCGCCCTCGACGGTGAAGGGCAGGCCGAGCTGGATGGTGTCGCCGCCGTAGCGCACATAGACCCCCTTCTCCCAGCACTTCATGGCGATCTCGAAGGGACGGCGGGCCGGCTCACCGGGGTAGGGCTCGATCTGCAGGGCGCCGGCCAGGCCATAGTTGCGGATATCGCTGATATAGCGGCTGCCCTTGAGGGAGTGCAGGGCGTTCTCGAAGCGCGGGCTCATTTCCCGCACCCGCTCGATCAGGCGGTCGTTCTCGAGCACGTCCAGGGTGGCCAGCGCCGCGGCACAGGCCACCGGGTGGCCCGAATAGGTGTAGCCGTGGGGCAGCTCGAGCATATAGTCGGGGCCGCCCTGCTCCATAAAGGTCCGGTAGATCTCGCCCTGGACGATGACCGCGCCCATGGGCACCGCGCCGTTGGTCAACTGCTTGGCGACGTTCATGATGTCGGGCACCACGCCGAACTCCTCGGCGCCGGTCATGGCGCCCATGCGCCCGAAGCCGGTGATCACCTCGTCGAAGATCAGCAGGATGTCGTGCTGGTCGCAGATCTCGCGCAGCCGCTTGAGGTAGCCCTTGGGGGGCGGAATCACCCCGGCGGAGCCGGCCAGGGGCTCGACGATCACCGCGGCGATATTGGAGGCGTCGTGCAGGGCGATCAGCTCGAGCAGCTCCTCGGCCTTGTCGGCGCCGCGCTCGGGCAGGCCGCGGGTAAAGGCGTTCTCCGCCAGCAGGGTGTGAGGCAGGTGGTCGGCATCGATGCCCTGGCCAAAGAGGGCGCGGTTGGCGCCGATGCCGCCCAGGCTGATGCCACCGAAGTTGACGCCGTGATAGCCCTTGGCGCGACCGATCAGCTTGGTCTTGGTGGGCCGGCCCTTCTTGCGCCAGTAGGCGCGGGCGATCTTCAGGGCGGTGTCGGCGCTCTCCGAGCCGGAGCCGGTGAAGAAGGCGTGATCGAGACCTTCGGGGGTCAGCTCACGCAGGCGGTGGGCCAGCTCGAAGGCCTTGGGGTGGCCGAACTGGAAGGCCGGCGCGTAGTCCAGCTCGGCGAGCTGGCGGGACACCGCTTCGATGATCTCCGGGCGGCCGTGGCCGGCGCCGCAGGTCCATAGCCCGGAGAGGCCATCGAAGACCCGGCGGCCCTGGGCATCGGTGAGGTAGTTGCCCTGGGCGCCGACGATGATTCGCGGGTCGCGCTTGAACTGGCGGTTGCCGGTATAGGGCATCCAGTAGGCATCCAGCTGTTCGGGGCTCAGACCCGCGGTCTGGGGGGAATCACGCTCTGACATGGCCGCACCCTCGGTTGACGTCGCCATTGGTGGTGTTATGAGTCGCAGCCTAGTCCCGGTCAGTGATAAGTTAAATCCAGGTTTTTTTAATCTTATAAAAGTATCTGGTTAACTTTGTGGGGCGGCCGGGGCGATGCCGCCCCATCGATGGGGGAGGGCTTATGTCACGCCGCAAGGCGGCCCTGACGGGCCAGTTGAGTGATGCCGACCTGCGCCTGCTGCGGATCTACCGCCAGGTGGTGGAGTGTGGCGGTTTCTCCGCCGCCGAGGTGGAGCTCAATATCAGCCGTGCCGCCATCAGCATGGCCATGAATGACCTGGAGACGCGGCTCGGCCTGCGGCTCTGTCAGCGCGGGCGCAGCGGCTTCTCTCTCACCGATGAGGGCGCCGAGGTGTATGAGGCCGTGCTGCAGTTGCTGGCGGCGGTGGAGGGCTTTCGTACCCGGGTCAATGGCCTGCATGCCTGGCTCAAGGGGGAGCTCAATATCGGCATCACCGATAACCTGGTGACCATGCCCGAGATGCATATCACCCACGCCCTGAGTGCCCTCAAGGCGCGGGGGCCCGAGGTGCGGATCAATATTCGCATGATTCCCCCCAGCGAGATCGAGCTGGGGGTACTCGATGGGCGCCTGCACACCGGGGTGATTCCGGCGCTCAAGACCCTGCCCGGGCTGAACTATCTCTCCCTCTACGAGGAGACCTCGCGGCTCTACTGTGCGATGGGGCATCCGCTGTTCGAGGGGGAGTCCGTGACGGAAGCACAGCTGGCGCACTGCGATGCGGTGGTGCCCGCCTATGCCCAGACCCCGGAGATCAAGGCGTGCCATGAGCCGCTCAAGGCCGCCGCCACGGCCACCGATCGGGAGGGCATCGCCTTTTTGATCCTCTCCGGACGCTATATCGGCTACCTGCCGACCCATTACGCCGAGCGCTGGGTGCGCGAGGGCCGCATGCGCGCCCTGAGTCCCGAGACCTGGTACTACCTCACGCACTACAGTGCCATTACCCGCAAGGGGGCCCCGCCCAACCTGGTGGTGGAAAGCTACCTCGAGGAGCTCGAGCGCTTGGTAAAGGAATCACAATAATTGCCCGGGACAGGCCATTTCCCATCCCCGCGGCCATGACGTAAGCTGCGATGTACATTCATTAAATCTGGAGTCCTCCCATGCTGCCGCGCGTTCTGCTCCTTTCCGCCGCCCTGGCCCTGCCCCTGGCCGCCCAGGCCCAGGCCGAGGCCCCCGACCTGCTGCCCGGTCAGTGGGAGTTCACCAGCACCACCACCGTGGAAGGCGATATGCCGATCCCCGATCAGAACGAAACCCATCAGGAGTGCCTGACCCAGGATGAGATCGATGAGGCGCCCATGACCCTGATCGAGGAGGAGGAGGGCTGCGAGCTGCTGGAGCAGGATGTCAGCGCCTCCGGCATGGACTACCGCATGCGCTGTACCGGGGAGGGCGGCGAGGCCGACATCGTCGGCAGCATGAGCTATCTGCAGGATCGCGCCGAGGGCACCATGCGGGTGGAGATGACCACGCCCATGGGCGAGATGGTCATGAATACCGAGATTCAGGCCGAGCGTCTGGGCGACTGCTGAACGCCTCGCCATCCACTCGGGGAAAATGCCACGGGGCCGGATCTTGGATCCGGCCCCGTGCTTTTTTTGGCTCATCGCAGATCAGCGTGAAGGCCTGGTTGGCCCACTGGGGTTGTGGGAGTCCGGATTCCGGCGGTCCGACGCTTCGGCGACGCAGTCGCCCTTGGTGCCGGCCAGGATCGCCCTTCGGGCGATATCGCGCAGAATCTGCGCTCCCACAATGGTGTTCACGCCTGAAAGCGTTGAACTTTTTTTGCGGTTACCTCGCCTCGGCCCCGGCCCCCATCTCCGCCTCCAGGCGCCGCTTGATGTCGCCGGGGGAGCCGGTGCGGCGCGCCAGCAGGTCGTAGGCCACCGGCACCACGAACAGCGTGAACAGGGTGGCGGCGGCTAGCCCGCAGAGGATCACGGTGCCGATCACCAACCGGGTCTCGGCGCCGGCACCGCCGGAGACGATCAGCGGCACGGCGCCGGCCATGGTGGTCACGGCGGTCATCACGATGGGCCGCAATCGGGTGACCGAGGCCTCCACCAGGGCCTCGTGGAAGGCCCAGCCCTGGTCGCGCAGCTGGTTGGCGAACTCGACGATCAGGATGCCGTTCTTGGCGGCCAGCCCCACCAGCATCACCAGGCCCACCTGGCTGTAGATATTCAGCGACTGCCCCGTGAGGTAGAGCCCCAGCAGGGCGCCGCAGATCGCCAGGGGTACGCTGAGCATGATCACCAAGGGGTGCACGAAGCTCTCGAACTGGGCGGCCAGCACCAGGAACACCACCAGGACGCCCATCCCCAGCAGGAAGGCGGTGGCGCCGCTGGCCTCCTGGTAGTCGCGGGAGGCGCCCTTGACGTCGGTCTGGGCCTCCGCTGGCAGCACCTCGTCCACCGCCGACTCCAGGTATTCCAGGGCCTCGCCCAGCGGGTAATTATCGGCCAGGTCGGCCTGGAGGGTAATGGCGCGCACGCGGTTGAAGCGGTTGAGGGTGCTGGGGCCGGCGAAGTCGCTGAGGCTCACCAGGCTGGCCAGCGGGATCAGTTCGCCGCTGCGCTGTGAGCGCACCCGCAGGCTCTCCAGGCTGGCGGGGCTGGGCCGGGCACCGGGCTCGCCCTCGAGGATGACGTCGTACTCCTCGCCGTCGTCCACGTAGCGGGTCACGGTACGCCCGCCGAGCAGGGTCTCCAGGGTGCGGCCGATCTCGGTGACGGTGACGCCGAGGGCGGCGGCGCGGGTGTAGTCGATATCCACGCGCAGCTGCGGCTGGTTCTCCTCGTAGTCGCTCTCCAGCCCCGTCAGCCGGGGATTGTCTTCGCGGATATGCGCGATCAGGGTGTCGCGCCACTCGGCGAGCTGCTCATAGGTGCCGCCGCCCAGCACGAACTGCACGGGTTTCTCGGCGCTGGAGCCGAAGCCCTGGCGCATCACCGGGAAGGCACGGATGCCGGGCAGGTCGGCGACCTTCTGGCGCACCTCGTCCATGATCGCCCAGGCGTCGCGCCGCTCGCCCCAGTCGGCCAGGTTGACGATCACGAAGCCGCCATTGAAGTTCTCGATATTGCCCCAGCCGCGAGGCGCGCGTACCACCACGCGCTCCACCTCGCCGGCTTCCACCATGGGCATCAGCCGTGCCTCGATTTCGTCCATGTAGTCGAGCATATAGTCGTAGGTGGCGCCGGGGGGGCCATTGACCAGCACGAAGAAGTTGCCGCGGTCTTCCTGGGGGGTGTACTCCTTGGGCAGGGCGGCGTTGAGCCACAGCATGCCGCCGATCACCCCGGCGAGCAGCGCCAGTACCAGGAAGCGCCGACGCAGGGCGCCCTCCAGCAGGTGCCGGTAGACGCAGCGGCAGTGCTCCAGGGCCCACTGCACGGCCCGCGCCAGGCGGCCCTCCTGCATCTCCGCCTTGAGGATCTTGGAGGCCATCATCGGCGTCAGGGTCAGCGCCAGCAGGCTGGAGATGGCCACGGCGGCGGCCAGCGTCAGGGCGAATTCCGAGAATAGCCGGCCGATGTCGCCCTGCAACAGGCTCAGCGGCACGAACACCGCGATCAGCACCAGGGTGGTGGCGATCACCGCGAAGGCGATCTGGCGGGTACCGCGGAAGGCCGCCACCAGCGGCGTCTCGCCGTGGTCGTGCATGCGGCGGTGGATGTTCTCCAGCACCACGATGGCGTCGTCGACGATCAGGCCGATGGCCAGCACCAGGGCCAGCAGGGTCAGCAGGTTGATGGAGAAGCCCATCGCCGCCAGGGCGGCGAAGGTGCCGATCAGGGCGATGGGCACGGTCACCGCGGGGATCAGGGTGGTACGCAGGTTGCCGAGGAACACGAAGATCGCCACCACCACCAGGCCCATGGCGATAAACAGGGTCTGTACCACCTGGGAGATGGCACCGTCGACGAACACCGAGGCGTCGAAGTTGAGGCGCAGCTCCATGCCCTCGGGGAGGGTGTCCTGCAGGCGTTGCATTTCTGCCTGCACGCCCTCGGAGATCTCCAGCACGTTGGCGGTGGACTGCTTCATCATGCCCAGGCCGACCATGGGGGTGGTGTTGCCGCGGAAGATGGTGCGTTCCTCCACCGCGCCGATCTCCACCCGGGCCACGTCGCCCAGGCGCACCAGGTAGCCGTCGTCGCCCTCGTCGAGCACCAGGCGGCGGAAGTCGTCAGGGGTGGCGAAGCTGCGCGGCAGGCGCACGATGAACTGGCGCTCGCGGGACTCGATGGCGCCGCCCGGCAGTTCCACGTTCTCGGCCCGCAGGGCGTCCTCCACGTCGCCGGCGGTAAGGTCGCGGGCCGCCAGGGCGTCGGTATCGAGCCACACCCGCATGGCGTAGTCGCGGCCGCCGCCGACGCGCACTTGGGAGACCCCGGGCAGCACCGAGAAGCGGTCCACCAGGTAGCGGTTGGCGTAGTCGGTGAGCTCGGACATGTCGTAGTCCGCGCCGGACAGCGACAGCCACAGCACCACGTCGGAGCCGGAGTCGGCCTTCTGCACCTCGGGCGGCTCGGCCTCCTCGGGCAGGTTGTCCAGCGCGCCGGAGATGCGGTCGCGGATGTCGTTGGCGGCGGCGTCGATGTCCTTGTCGAGGCCGAACTCGACGTTGATGCTGGAGCGGCCGTCCTCGCTGGAGGAGGAGATCACCTCGATGCCCGAGACCCCGGAGATGCGGTCCTCCAGCACTTGGGTGATACGGGTCTCCACCACGCTGGCGGAGGCCCCCGGGTAGCGGGTGTCGATGCCGACCACCGGCGGGTCGATGGAGGGGTACTCCTGCAGCGGCAGGCGCTCGAGGGCCAGCAGGCCGAAGGCGACGATCAGCGCGGCCAGCACCGTGGCCAGTACGGGCCGCTGGACGGAGACATCGGAGAGGCGCATCAGCCGTTCGCCTCCGCCTGGTCACGGCCGCGGCGCAGCAGTTCGGGGATGCTGGTGTCGTCGTCGAGGATACCCAGCAATCGGGTGGTCTGGCCGTCGCGCACCCGCTCGGTGCCGTGGGCCACCACCAGGTCGTGCTCCGCCAGGCCCTCGAGCACCTCCACCTCCCCCGCGCGGCGGGCGCCGATGCCGATCTCGCGGCGCGCCACCCGGTAGTCGTCGTCCTCGTCCAGCACCAGCACGTACTGGCGCTGTCCCTGGGGAATCAGCGCCGACTCGGGGATCACCAGGGCGTTGCGCGGGGCGCGCTGCACCACCACGTTCATCAGCATGCCGGGGCGCAGCCGCAACTCGGGGTTGTCGAGTTCGGCACGCACCGTGACGCTGCGGCTGACCGGATCGACCCGGCTGCCGATGCTGGCGATCTCGCCCGCGAAGACGGCGTTCGGGAAGGCGGGGCTGGTGGCGGTCAGCGCCAGGCCCTCGGCGAGCTGGCCGAGCACCACCTCGGGCAGGGTGAAGTCGAGCTTCATGACGTCCAGCTTGTCGAGGGTGACCAGCTCGGTGCCCGGCGTCACCAGGGTGCCCAGGCTGACGTTGCGAAAGCCCACCCGGCCATCGAAGGGGGCCTGGATGCGGTAGTCGGCGAGCCGGGCCTCCAGGGCCTGGATCTCCGCCTCCACCTGGCGCAGCTGTGCCCGGGCGTCCTCCACGTCGGCGCGCGGCGCCAGGTTGCGGCTCTGCAGCTGGGCGAGGCGGTTCACCGCGTTGCGGCGCTCGTCGCGCAGGGCCTGGGCGGCGCGCAGGTCGGCCTGGGCCTCGTCGTCGGCCAGGCGCACCAGCAGCCGGCCGGCCTCGACGGTGTCGCCGTCGCGGAAGTTCAGCTCGCGGACGATATCGGTCACCGTGGCCGAGAGGGTCACGCTCTCGTCGGCACGCAGGGTGCCCAGCGACTCCAGGGGGTCGGACCAGGACGACAGGGTGGCACGGGCGGCGATCACCGCGGTGGGCTGCTGGGCCTGGACCAGGCCGGGCAGCAGCAGGGTCAATAGCAGCAGCAGGGGCCAAGGGCGGGTCGATAAGAGGGCTGAGGTCGGTGTCATGGGTAGCGGTCGCGGTCGATGAGAGAACCGGCGCATCCCGCGCCGGGAGTCGAGAGAACTTTTATCAGGCTAATGGAGTCGCCGGGCCGAGAGTATGACAAAAAACGGCAAGCACGCCACTGCCTTGTACAGATGTTGTACGGGGTGGGAAAGTTCCCCGGCCCCGGGTAGAATCCGCGGCCCAGCCCGAATCCAGGAGCCCTCCATGCCGTCCCCCCCCGATGTGGTGATCATCGGCGCCGGTGCCGCCGGCCTGATGTGCGCCCTGACCGCCGGCTATGCCGGGCGGCGGGTGTTGGTCCTCGATCACGCCAACAAGGCCGGCAAGAAGATCCTGATGTCTGGCGGTGGGCGCTGCAACTTCACCAACCTGGCCACCAGCCCGGCCAACTTCTTCTCCGCCAACCCCCACTTCTGCATCTCGGCGCTCAAACGCTATCGGCCGGAGCATTTCGTCGAGCTGGTGGAGCGCCATGGCCTGGAGTATGTGGAGAAGGCACCGGGGCAGCTGTTCTGCGCCCACTCCGCCAAGGAGCTGCTGGCGATTCTGCTCACCGAATGCGACTGGGCCGGGGTGGATATTCGCCTCAAGACCGCCATCGAGGGCGTGGAGCGCCACGGCGAGGGGATGCGCCTGCGGACCTCCGATGGGGTGATCGATACCGGCGCCCTGGTGGTGGCCAGCGGGGGCCTGTCGATTCCCACCCTGGGGGCGAGTGGCTTCGGTTATGACCTGGCTCGCCAGTTTGGCCTGACGGTGACCGAGACCCGGCCGGCCCTGGTGCCCTTTACCCTCACCTCCCAGTGGAAGGCGCGTGCCGAGGCCCTGGCCGGGGTCGCCTGCGAGGTGGCGGTAAGCTGTCGGGAGGGGCACTACCGGGAACCCCTGCTGTTTACCCACCGGGGGCTCTCCGGCCCCGCCATGCTGCAGATCTCCAGCTACTGGCAGCCCGGCGATGACCTGGCCATCGCGTTGCTGCCCGGTGTCGATGCCTTCGCCGCCCTGGTGGCGGCACGCCGCGAGAGCCCCAGGCGCCAGCTCGGCACCTGGCTCGCCGAACGGCTGCCCAAGCGCCTGGCCCAGGCATTGATCGACTGGCACGGCGGCGACGGTATCCTGGCCGAGCGCAGCAATGCGGAGCTCGAAGCCTGGGCCCGGCATCTCAATGAGTGGCGCATCAAGCCCGCCGGCACCGAGGGCTGGCGAACCGCCGAGGTGACCCTGGGCGGCGTCGATACCCGGGCCATCTCCTCCAAGACCTTTGCCGTGGAGGGGCTGCCCCAGTTGCGCTTTATCGGCGAGGTGCTCGATGTGACCGGCGAGCTGGGGGGCTACAACTTCCAGTGGGCCTGGGCTAGTGGGGTGGCCTGCGGCAATGCCCTCTAGGCTATGTCCGAAAACTGGCTGCGCTCGGCCATACGGCGTTAAAAATCGGCTCGTGCGCGAGTCCGATCAAAGTACTCATTTACACCCCGTAAACTCGTACGCGAGCCCGGTCCGTCTTTTCGCCGATTTTTGCCTTGTCTGACCTTCGCTCGCCGACTTTTCAGACAAAGCCTAAGGCCCCCTTTCCTTCGGCGTTGAGAAAGCGGTGGGCCATAAGCGCCAATCTTGCTTAGACTCAGGGTAAGTCGTCGGGGAGGGGATCATGGGCTTGGGGGTACTGTTGCAGTCGACGTTGTGCTGTCCGGAGTGTGGCCACCAGGAGGTGGAGACCATGCCCTGCGATGCCTGCCTGTGGTTCTACGAGTGTCGCGGCTGTGGGCGCCTGCTGCACCCCTTGCCGGGGGACTGCTGCGTATTCTGCTCCTATGGCAGCGTGGCCTGTCCGCCGGCCCAGAGCGCCGCCGGCGGCTGCGGTGGCCGGGAGCCTGGGGGGTGATTTCCCTTACTTTTTCAGCAGGCGCTGGGCGCGACGCAGCAGCAGGGCCCCGGCGGCGACCCGTCTGACGATACGCAGCAGCGAGCGAGGCCGCTTGGCGCCGCGCCACACCAGCAGGCCGCCGACGCCATAGAGGGCGGCCCTCCAGCGCATCAACTCCCGCCAGCGGGTATCGACTCCCTGGCCGGCACTACGCCAACGTTCCGCGGCCACCAACAGATCGATGCGCTGCTGTTCGATACGGGCCTCCAGGGCCGCCTTGCGGGCCGCTCGTTCATCGCGCTTCATGGCGCTCGGCCCTCCCTACGCAGCAGGTCGATGCGCTGCTGTTCGATACGGGTCTCCAGTGCCGCCTTGCGGGCCGCTCGCTCACCGCGGGTCATGGCGCTCGCTCCCTTTCTCCAGCAATTCCCGGTCGGTAGCCAGGTGGCGCAGGGTACTCTTCAGCAGGCTGGGGCGGCGCGCCAGGTGGCGGACCCAGAGGCCGCAGCCCAGGCCGGCGCCAAGCAGGGCCAGGACACAGGCGCTCAGTGCCAGCAGGCGATGGCTGTCCCAGAACAGCACCACCACCAGCAGCACCAGGACTACCAGGCCCAACAGCAGCAGGATCAGGCTGAGCCCCGCCAACAGCAGCAGGGTCACGAGGCGAGCGCGTTCCTCCTCGAGTTCCACCACCAGCAGGCGCAGGCGAGTCTCGCCCACGCCCACCAGGCTCTTGAGGAGTTGCTTGGCGGCCGCGAAGAGGCGACTGGCCGGTCCCTGGCTGTCGGCCATCAGCGCCGCCCGATCAGCATACCGATGACCACCCCCACGGCGGCGCCGATACCGACGCTGGTCCAGGGGTTGCTGTGGACATAGCGGTCGCAGGCATCCACCTGTTCGCGGACGCTGTCGCGGGCTTCCTCATAGAGGTGCTCGCCCCGGGCTTCGAGACGGTGGCGGGTCTCCTGCAGGCGCTGCTCGGCCTTCTCGCGCAGTTGCTTGATATTGCTGCGGGAGTCGTCGGCGGTGGCGCCCACCAGCTCCTCCAGGGTCTGGGTCAGGTGCTCGAGATCGGCCTTGAGTTGTTCGGTGCCGGCATCGGTTCGGGGGGTGCGACTGGCCATCGGGTCTTCCTCTGACGGTGAATGACAGGCTCAGCATAGCAGCCGCCGATGGCGGTGCAATCGGCGGCTATTCGGGGTGGCTGCTGAACAAGGGGTTGAGGCTGAAGCCAAGGCTCAGTCGATGTACCTCGTGATCGTAGTCGATCATGCTCTCGCCATAACCGTAGTAATACTGAACATGGCCGCGGATATTGCCGAACAGCGGCCAGGAATAGTCGACCTGGCTACCCAGGTTGCCGGTGCTGGGGTGGCCGCGTACCACCAGGCTGGCCTCGTGGTCACCATGGAAGCGGCGTGCAATGCCGATATCGCCATAGCCCATGAAGCGCTCGATATCCGGGTTGTCATCGTCGCCGTCCGATTCCGGGATGCGCCAATGAGGGGTGACGCTGACCGCCCAGTTGCCGTGCTGAAAGAGGAGGTCGGCATAGAGTCGGTTCCAACTGCGCGACACGGGGTTGGAGCGGCCGTTGGATTGGTGGCTGAAGCCCAGGCGGTTACGGGTGTTGGTCCACCCCAGCAGGGTCCAGGCATTGTCGAAGCTGAGGAAGAGTTCGGGCTCGTAGTTGGTCTCTCGGAACGGCGAGGAGGCCTCGGTGTTATAGGCCTGCCACCAGCTGCGCTGGGTAAAGGCGAAGAAGAGGTCGCCGTTGTCGCCGAACAGGTCTTCCAGCAGGTTCACCTTGACGCTGAACTGGAATTTCATCTCCGTATCACTGGGGCCATTGGCATCGGTAATGGCGCTAAAGGCCTCGCCATTGGGACGGTTGTTGAAACTGACCGGCAGCAGGTAGTTACGGCGGTAGGCGGTGATCGCCAGGGGATTGCGGGTCGACTCCCGCTCGAAGGCACGGCGCTGGCGAATCTCCGCCAGGACCGCCTCGTCTGGCTCCTCGCGCAGGGAGGGGCGCGATGGCGCTTCGCGGGGCTCCTCTTCGACGAGTTGTCGGCGCAGGATGTCGAGCTCGCTCTCGAGTGCCTGGATACGCGCCTCGATGGCCTGGCGTTCGGCAGGCGATGAGGCATCGGCCGTGGCAATGCTGGCCAGGCCTAACAAACCGCAGAGCCACAATGGGGCCAAGCGAGAAGGTGCAGTCATGATGGCTATCCATAGCGGAGGGCATGAGGGGGTTCTACCATGCTTCCCGGTCAAGTCAACGCCTGGCGATACTTGCTAAGTGGGCTTGGCTCGTGTGCCTGGTTCAGCATCGACGGGCGTAGAGCAGAAACTCCCGGTTGCCATCGCCGCCGAGGATGGGGCTATCCCCCCAATGATGCACCTCGAAGCCCAACTCGGCGCAGCATGCCCGTAGGCGTTCCTCCACCTGACGGTGCAGGGCGGGATCCTCGACGATTCCGCGGGCGTTGACCCGCCCCGGCCCCACTTCGAACTGCGGCTTCACCAGGCTCAGCAGCTCGCCCCCCGGGGGCAGCAGGCGTGCCAGGGCCGGCAGGATCAGGGTCTGGGAAATAAAGGAAACATCCATCACCGCCAGCTCGGGGCCGCTGGCGCCCTGGGCCGCCAGGGCCGCCGCCAGTTCGGAGGCCTCGTCCATGCTCCTGGCGTTGAGCCCCTCCAGGCAGGTGAGGCGGCTGTCACCGCGCAGGCTGGGATCGAGCTGACCATGCCCCACTTCCACGCCGATCACATGGCGGGCGCCGTGGCGCAGGGCGCAGTCGCTGAAGCCGCCGGTGGATTGGCCCACGTCCAGGACCAGGCGGCCGCTCAGGTCGAGCTCCAGGGCCCCGAGCAGGGCCTCCAGCTTGAGGCCGGCCCGTGATACATAGCGCTCCTCGGGGTCCTCCGCCACCTGGAGGCGGCACTCCAGGGGCAGCTTCTCGCTGGGCTTGGTGAGCACCCGGCCGGAGCCGCCGAGGGTGACGCGGCCATGGCGGATCAGGCGCTGGGCGCGGGCCCGGGAGCGGACCAGGCCTTGGGTGACGAGCAGTTGGTCGAGGCGTTGCATCGGCATGGGGGCATCGTGGTGAGGTCGGTCGGGAGCGCAGTATAGCGCTGCCCCGGGTTGCGAGGCGATGGCTCAGGCATCCGGCGCCTTGGGGGCCGGCTGGGCCTGGAGCTCGCTGGCGGGCAGGCGGTCGGCCCCCCAGCTGCGCATCAGGTAGCCGAGGGCGCTGTCCAGGCTGGCCTGGGGCACGCCATCCACATCGCCCTGCTCCTGGGGATCGAAATGGAAGATATAGAGCCTCGAAGCAAATTGCTCCACCGGCAGGGAGCCCTCGCCGAAGCGCTCGCCATGGCCGGCGGTGCTGACCCGGACGTCGTCGCCCCAGTCCTGTCCGCTGTCATTGTTGGGATTGAAGAAGTAGACCCGCATCACCTCCTCGGGGTCGAGGGTGACCCGCAGGATGGTGATGGCATGCCAGCCGATGAAGCGGGCGGCGCTGTCGGTCACGGCGATGCCGGCGGGCTGGGGATGAATCAGCGGTTGATTGCCGTTGTAGTAGGGGTGGTAGGCGGCATAAAAGTGGCGCAGGAAGGCCTCGGGTTCCAGCAGTTGCCCGTTGGCCACGTCCACATTGATGCGGAAGCCGCGCCCGGCCCACCAGCCATGGAACTCCGGGTTGACCCAGCGGTGGGGGTCGCCTTCGCGACCCAGGCAGCGGCGTCCCATCTCCACATAGATGCGGTCCAGGTGCGGCACCACGAGTAGCGAGACCGGGTCGAGATCCAGCGGCGGGGCGCCGGCCAGGCCGGCCTGGCTCTCCCGGGAGGAGATCGGATGGCCCTCGAAGTGCATCACGACCTCGTCGTCCCGGGCCGCCCAGGCCACCATCTGCAGCAGGTAGTCCGGATCATTGTAGGCCCACATGGAGAGGGCGCGAGCCGACTGGCAGGTGGGGTTATTGCCCTGGCCCACGCCCAGGGGCTGACCCAGCATGCAGAGGACCCCCTCCAGCAGTCGGGCCCGTGGCGAGGGGGATTCGCCGAAGACCTGCCCCAGGCACCGGGCATTGTCGGGGCTCAGGGTCAGGCCCAGTTGGCGCCACAGGGCGGGTGCCACAGGCGGCTGGTAGAGAATGCCGCGCTCCAGCATCAGCGCCAGGCCATAGGTGGCCTGGGCGGTGGCCGGATGCACCGCCTCGTCGATCAGGGCATGCACCAGTTGGCGGTAACAGAGCAGGCAGTCGCGGCCGGTGGCCGAGAGCCCCAGGGCTTCGGCCACCAGGTAGTCGCCGCGTTGCAAGAGATGACGCAGCAGCAGGGGGTGGTAGGGCGAGACCAGGCCAGTGTCATGCATGGCCCGGGCGAAGCCGGAGGCCTCATACTGCAGGGAGCCATCATCCATGCTGGCCAGGCGCTGGGTATAGGCCTCCAGCCCGGGGTCCTCGCGGCACCCCTGGGTGGGCCCATAGAGGCTGCTGATCAGGCGGTCGGCGCCCTGGCCGCTGGCACCCAGCTCGATGGCCGGGTCGGCCCGGCAGATGGCGATCTGGGTGATCATGCGCTTGACCGCCTCCACCTGGATCGGACGCTGTTGCAGGATGCGCCAGATCTCGTCGATCAGCGGATCGATGACCTCGTCGTAGCCGATATGCTCCGCCAGGTGCTGAAGCAGTCGCTGCGGCACCTCGCAAAGCCGTCCCTGGGTCTCCCGCTGCGCCTCGCTGGGCGGTGTGAACAGACGCCCCAGGTTGATGGCCAGCACCTGCACCAGGAAGTGGTGAGCCTGCTCGGCGGAGACCTGGGGGTGGTGATACTCACCCAGGGCCACGGCCAGCAGACGTAGCTCGCTCAGCGCCTCGACGACCAGGGTCTCGGCCTGGGGGCTCTCGAGGGTGGCCGCGGTCAGGGAGGGAATCAGGATCTGGGGGTCTGCCCAATCGCTGCCGGTGAAGATGCCGGCCTCCTCCAGGCGCTGGGCGCGGGCCTGCAGGGCCGCCGCCCCGCCTGGCTGGAGCAGGACGCGGCGTGCGCTGTCCAGCACTCGGGGCAGCTTGGCCGGCTTGGCGAAGGGGCGCGCCCCGGCCAGCAGCTCGATGGCACTATCCAGCTTCACCAGCAGGCTCTCGAGCCTGCTGGCGTCACCTTGTGGGGACGGGGTATCAGGAGGCACGCCGTTTCCTTAGTCTTGGGCCGGCAAATGATTATACATAGAAATCCAGGTCCTCCTGCTGCTTGAGCAGATCGCGCAGCGTCTCGGGATCCTCGCCGGTGAAATAGATCAGCCCCCAATGGGTACCGAAGGCCGAGCGCTTGGTCACCGTCTCCTGCAGCGGCGGGGTCAGCTCATGGGACTCGAAGTAGGGGTGATCCTCGGTTTCCTCGGGGATCTCCAGGCGGCTGACCACCCGGCGGCGAGGATAGACCCCGAAGCAGCCGGCATAGCCCTTGGCATCGACCACTTCCCGGGGGAAGAAGGCCTCGACCTCTGCCTCGGTGCTCTTGGGATCGAAGACCAGCATGCTGGCCTGGTAGGCATTGAAGCCGTAGACCCGCTCCAGCAACTCGAAGACCTTGAAGCCCGGCGGCCGATAGGCCACCTCGCCGAAATACATCTCGCCGTCGCTGGTGACGAAGTACTCGGGGTGGATCAGGCCGAACTCGATATCGAAGGTCTTGATCAGTTTCTCGATCTGGGCGGTGATCTGGGCGCGATACTTCTCCAGGGTCGGTGAGGCGGGCACGAACACCGAATAGCCCAGGGTCACGTACTCCGAGATATTGAGGAAACGGATCTTGCCATTATGGATCCAGGCCTCGACGGCGAATTCCCAGCCATCCAGGTGGGACTCCATCAGCGCGGGGAATTCCTCGTCGGGAATGGCATCCACGTCGTCGGGGGTACGAATCATCCGGTGCCCCAGGCAGCCGGCCTTGTCGAAGGCCTTGAGATGAATCGGGTCATTGGGGTCGCCGTCGAGCTTGAGCAGGGTCTGGTTGACGCGGCGCAGGAAACGCATCACGTCCTCGCGGTCGTGGGCCTCTTCGAAGATGCCCACGCGAATGCCGCCCAACTGGGCACGACGCTTCATCAGGGACTTATCGCGCATCAGCATCGACTGTCCCAGCAGGCGAGGGTTGTCGAGCAGTACCGAGTTGATGGCGCCGGCCCACTCCACGGTCTCCTCGAAGAGGGGAATCGCGACATCGACGCCCATGCGCTTCAGGGTCTCGGCAATTTCCAGGGAGCGGTCGTTGAGGCGCTCGAAGTTCCAGGGAACGTAGGGGATATCATGTTCCTGGCAGTAAGGCTCGGCCCAGTCCGGGGCGACGACCACGTAGCGGCGATCGAAGTCCTCGGCGGCCTCGATGGCATTCAGGCTCCAGCCGAGGAGTGCGATATAGCCCTTGTCCGGGTGCTTCTTCATGGGATGTCTCTCTGGCTCGATGGGTGGCTATCCCTTTAACCTTGGACGCTAGGGCGGGGAATTGCCACCGGCCTTGCGAGGCCGCCGGGCCGCTGTTATAGTGCCTCGCGTCGAGCCAAGTCGCTGTTCTTGCATGGCTCTTCTCGAGGCCTCGAAGGTCCTCCGCTATGGTGGCCCCGTCGGTCCTCCCGCAACGCGAAGCTGCAAACCCCGCCAGGCCCGGAAGGGAGCAACGGTAGTGGTGGATGCGTGTGCCGGGATGTGGCTGTCGGGGCCGCCTCCATTTTAGCCCCGCCGTTTTTCTCCCGAGCCCCAGTCCTCCCAATGGCCTGGCCGGACTCCCCCTGCGTCTGCTGTCTATCCTATGCCATTGCTCATGGCGCGCTTTGCCAGATAAATGCGCAGTGGCTTGGCCAGCCTTTCCCGCTGAGCCTGTGCCAGCCACCATGCGGCAAGGATGTCGTCGGCGTCGAGTGGTGCGTAGTCGGGATCCACTCGGATCACCTCCCCGTGGTCTCGGGGCATATCCAGGGGGTGGTGATCGAAATGGTGGTCATGCTGTGGGTGAGGGTGGGCGGCCAGCCAGTCGTAGACTTGGCCGTTGTTGCGCCCGGCCTGGGAAAAGTAGAAGACCGCATCCTGGGGAAGGCGTAGCCCTTCGAGCAATACCAGGTAATTGGCTTCATGTTCGCAAGCCAGGTTCCAGCGCAGGGTATCCCGATGCGGCTGCGCCACGATATGGCCGCAGACGCAATGCCACACCAGGTGGGCGGTGATGAAGTGTCGCTCCGCCAGCCTCAGGGTCGCGGCAAAGCGTGCATTGAAGAAGAGGTGTCGGCCATCGGTGGTCACCGTGTCGAGGCGATCATCCAGTACCGCGACCGGAATGAGGTGTCGGGCCAAGCGTGCCGATATCTCCGCACGATTGGCCCAGGCCCGGATGTCTTGTTGCCACTGTCGATGTTGAGACGCTTTCAGGGCGCTGCCATCATCGCAGGCTGTCTCGTCTGACAGGAGGCGTTGCCTGGGACTCAGGCTATCGATCAAAGGCATGGCCAGACTCCTCCATGAGTGGGTCGGGGGCATCGCCCCGCTTTATCAGCCTATGTCAGGGGAGGGGAGGGCGCCGTCGGCTTTCGATGACAGAAGACGTAAGTGAGCGGCCAAGGCCAAGTCATCGGGACTGAAAGTTTTTTACCAAAGTCCTTGCAGGGCCCCGGGGAAATCCGTAAAGTACGCATCCGCTGCCGGCGACGGACATCGTGGCCAGCGGCACTGAGTGGCAAAAGTGCTTGTTTCTGTTGGGGTTTTCGAAACTCTCTCAAGAAAATCGAGATTGACAGATCGGCCGGATGCGGTAGAATGCATCGCCACACCGACCGGCCAGTCGCCGACTCGGATGACCACGGGTCGCTGCCTCGCAGCACGCCTCAGGGTCGCCGAGCAGGGCTTGACAGCAGCGGCCGAATCGGTAGAATGTCGCTTCCTCGCAGCGGCGTCGCAACAGCGACCAAAGCGAGACGCTCCGCTCTTTAAGAGAGTCCGGAGCCGCTCTTTAACAATCGATCAGGTAATTCATGTGGGCGCTTGTCGGTGAGGCGGTGAGAAGTCACCAAATCATCAAGGCAAGCGACTCGTCAAAGATCTTCGGGTCTTTTTGAGAACGTTTGAACCTTGAGCAAAGTTTGGTTCGCTTTTGTTACCTTCGGGTGACAAGTAAGAACCACAATGATTTTAAACTGAAGAGTTTGATCATGGCTCAGATTGAACGCTGGCGGCAGGCCTAACACATGCAAGTCGAGCGGAAACGATGGAAGCTTGCTTCCAGGCGTCGAGCGGCGGACGGGTGAGTAATGCATAGGAATCTGCCCGATAGTGGGGGATAACGTGGGGAAACTCACGCTAATACCGCATACGTCCTACGGGAGAAAGCAGGGGATCTTCGGACCTTGCGCTATCGGATGAGCCTATGTCGGATTAGCTAGTTGGTGAGGTAACGGCTCACCAAGGCGACGATCCGTAGCTGGTCTGAGAGGATGATCAGCCACACTGGGACTGAGACACGGCCCAGACTCCTACGGGAGGCAGCAGTGGGGAATATTGGACAATGGGGGAAACCCTGATCCAGCCATGCCGCGTGTGTGAAGAAGGCCTTCGGGTTGTAAAGCACTTTCAGCGAGGAAGAAGGCCTGAGGGCTAATACCCTTCAGGAAGGACATCACTCGCAGAAGAAGCACCGGCTAACTCCGTGCCAGCAGCCGCGGTAATACGGAGGGTGCGAGCGTTAATCGGAATTACTGGGCGTAAAGCGCGCGTAGGTGGCTTGATAAGCCGGTTGTGAAAGCCCCGGGCTCAACCTGGGAACGGCATCCGGAACTGTCAGGCTAGAGTGCAGGAGAGGAAGGTAGAATTCCCGGTGTAGCGGTGAAATGCGTAGAGATCGGGAGGAATACCAGTGGCGAAGGCGGCCTTCTGGACTGACACTGACACTGAGGTGCGAAAGCGTGGGTAGCAAACAGGATTAGATACCCTGGTAGTCCACGCCGTAAACGATGTCGACTAGCCGTTGGGTTCCTTGAGAACTTTGTGGCGCAGTTAACGCGATAAGTCGACCGCCTGGGGAGTACGGCCGCAAGGTTAAAACTCAAATGAATTGACGGGGGCCCGCACAAGCGGTGGAGCATGTGGTTTAATTCGATGCAACGCGAAGAACCTTACCTACCCTTGACATCGTGCGAACTTTCCAGAGATGGATTGGTGCCTTCGGGAACGCACAGACAGGTGCTGCATGGCTGTCGTCAGCTCGTGTTGTGAAATGTTGGGTTAAGTCCCGTAACGAGCGCAACCCTTGTCCCTATTTGCCAGCGATTCGGTCGGGAACTCTAGGGAGACTGCCGGTGACAAACCGGAGGAAGGTGGGGACGACGTCAAGTCATCATGGCCCTTACGGGTAGGGCTACACACGTGCTACAATGGTCGGTACAAAGGGTTGCGATACCGCGAGGTGGAGCTAATCCCATAAAGCCGGTCTCAGTCCGGATCGGAGTCTGCAACTCGACTCCGTGAAGTCGGAATCGCTAGTAATCGTGAATCAGAATGTCACGGTGAATACGTTCCCGGGCCTTGTACACACCGCCCGTCACACCATGGGAGTGGACTGCACCAGAAGTGGTTAGCTTAACCTTCGGGGGAGCGATCACCACGGTGTGGTTCATGACTGGGGTGAAGTCGTAACAAGGTAGCCGTAGGGGAACCTGCGGCTGGATCACCTCCTTAAACGACGACTGCCGCCTGCCGGCAAGTGTCCACAATGAATTACCTGATCGACCAGAGCAAATGACTGTTAGGACGGATGTCCTATGGTTAGCCGGGTCTGTAGCTCAGTTGGTTAGAGCGCACCCCTGATAAGGGTGAGGTCGGCAGTTCAAATCTGCCCAGACCCACCAAATTTTATCCAGTCCTGCGTTATTTTGTGACTCGCATAGCAGGCTATGCGTCGCCACAAAATGCCTTGGTCTGAATAAAATTCCCAGATCAAGGTTAGGTATCAGTGGGGCCTTAGCTCAGCTGGGAGAGCGCCTGCCTTGCACGCAGGAGGTCAGCGGTTCGATCCCGCTAGGCTCCACCATCTCCCCACGCCCCACCAAACAGTCAATTTCTGATCGGATCCACAGTCATAAGCCATCATCATCGACCATGATGACCGGTTTATGACTGTCGATTGACAGTCGCTCTTTAACAATATGAATCATGCTGACAAATTGAAGATACGTCTCAAGCGTATCCGGCAATTATCGTACCAATCGCGACCAGACCCCTTCGGGTTATATGGTCAAGCGATTAAGCGCATACGGTGGATGCCTTGGCAGCCAGAGGCGATGAAGGACGTTGTAGCCTGCGATAAGGTTCGGTGAGGTGGCAAACAACCTGTGACCCGGACATTTCCGAATGGGGAAACCCACTCATCATAAGATGAGTATCCTGCACTGAATCCATAGGTGCAGGAGGCGAACCGGGGGAACTGAAACATCTAAGTACCCCGAGGAAAAGAAATCAACCGAGATTCCCCAAGTAGCGGCGAGCGAACGGGGACCAGCCCTTAAGCTGGTGACTGGTTAGGCGAACGAGCTGGGAAGCTCGACCATAGGGGGTGATAGTCCCGTAGCCGAAAACCTGATCCAGTGAAATCGAGTAGGTCGGGGCACGAGAAACCTTGACTGAAGACGGGGGGACCATCCTCCAAGGCTAAATACTCCTGGCTGACCGATAGTGAACCAGTACCGTGAGGGAAAGGCGAAAAGAACCCCGGAGAGGGGAGTGAAATAGATCCTGAAACCGTATGCGTACAAGCAGTGGGAGCAGACTCGTTCTGTGACCGCGTACCTTTTGTATAATGGGTCAGCGACTTATATTCAGTGGCGAGCTTAACCGTATAGGGGAGGCGTAGGGAAACCGAGTCTTAACTGGGCGACCAGTCGCTGGATATAGACCCGAAACCGGGCGATCTATCCATGAGCAGGTTGAAGGTTGAGTAACATCAACTGGAGGACCGAACCAGGATCTGTTGAAAAAGATTTGGATGACTTGTGGATCGGAGTGAAAGGCTAATCAAGCCCGGAGATAGCTGGTTCTCCTCGAAAGCTATTTAGGTAGCGCCTCACGTATCACCGCCGGGGGTAGAGCACTGTTTCGGCTAGGGGGCCATCCCGGCTTACCAACCCGAGGCAAACTCCGAATACCGGTGAGTGCAGCGTGGGAGACACACGGCGGGTGCTAACGTCCGTCGTGAAAAGGGAAACAACCCAGACCGTCAGCTAAGGCCCCAAAATCCTGGTTAAGTGGGAAACGATGTGGGAAGGCTTAGACAGCTAGGAGGTTGGCTTAGAAGCAGCCATCCTTTAAAGAAAGCGTAATAGCTCACTAGTCGAGTCGGCCTGCGCGGAAGATGTAACGGGGCTCAAACCAGGTGCCGAAGCTACGGGTTCGTCGAATGACGAGCGGTAGAGGAGCGTCGTGTAAGCCGATGAAGGTGGGTTGAGAAGCCCGCTGGAGGTATCACGAGTGCGAATGCTGACATGAGTAACGATAAGGGGAGTGAAAAACTCCCCCGCCGGAAGACCAAGGGTTTCTGTTCGACGCTAATCGGAGCAGAGTGAGTCGGCCCCTAAGGCGAGGCCGAAAGGCGTAGTCGATGGGAAACGGGTCAATATTCCCGTACCTCACAGAATTGCGATGGGGGGACGAAGAAGGCTAGGTGAGCCAGGCGTTGGTTGTCCTGGTGAAAGTCAGTAGGCCGAGATCTTAGGCAAATCCGGGATCTCAAGGCCGAGAGACGAGACGAACAGACTACGGTCTGGAAGTCATTGATGCCACGCTTCCAGGAAAAGCCTCTAAGCTTCAGATTCTGTGAGACCGTACCCCAAACCGACACAGGTGGTCAGGTAGAGAATACCAAGGCGCTTGAGAGAACTCGGGTGAAGGAACTAGGCAAAATGGTGCCGTAACTTCGGGAGAAGGCACGCCGGCGTAGTGTGAACACCCCACGGTGGAAGCACGAACCGGTCGAAGATACCAGGTGGCTGCAACTGTTTATTAAAAACACAGCACTCTGCAAACGCGCAAGCGGACGTATAGGGTGTGACGCCTGCCCGGTGCCGGAAGGTTAATTGATGGTGTTAGGCTCCGGCCGAAGCTCCTGATCGAAGCCCCGGTAAACGGCGGCCGTAACTATAACGGTCCTAAGGTAGCGAAATTCCTTGTCGGGTAAGTTCCGACCTGCACGAATGGCGTAATGATGGCCACACTGTCTCCACCCGAGACTCAGTGAAATTGAAATCGCAGTGAAGATGCTGTGTACCCGCGGCTAGACGGAAAGACCCCGTGAACCTTTACTATAGCTTCACACTGGACGCTGATGTTGCTTGTGTAGGATAGCTGGGAGGCTTGGAAACCCGGACGCCAGTTCGGGTGGAGCCAACCTTGAAATACCAGCCTGGCATCATTGGCGTTCTAACTCAGCCCCGTCATCCGGGGCGAGGACAGTGTGTGGTGGGTAGTTTGACTGGGGCGGTCTCCTCCCAAAGAGTAACGGAGGAGCACGAAGGTACCCTCAGCACGGTCGGAAATCGTGCATTGAGTGCAAGAGCATAAGGGTGCTTGACTGCGAGACAGACACGTCGAGCAGGTACGAAAGTAGGTTCTAGTGATCCGGTGGTTCTGTATGGAAGGGCCATCGCTCAACGGATAAAAGGTACTCCGGGGATAACAGGCTGATACCGCCCAAGAGTTCACATCGACGGCGGTGTTTGGCACCTCGATGTCGGCTCATCACATCCTGGGGCTGAAGTCGGTCCCAAGGGTATGGCTGTTCGCCATTTAAAGTGGTACGCGAGCTGGGTTTAGAACGTCGTGAGACAGTTCGGTCCCTATCTGCCGTGGGCGTCGGAAGTTTGAGAAGAGCTGCTCCTAGTACGAGAGGACCGGAGTGGACGCACCTCTGGTGTTCCGGTTGTCACGCCAGTGGCATTGCCGGGTAGCTATGTGCGGACAGGATAACCGCTGAAAGCATCTAAGCGGGAAGCCCCCTTCAAGATGAGACTTCCCTGAGGCCTTGCGCCTCCTAAAGGGTCCAGCAAGACTAGCTGGTTGATAGGTCGGGTGTGGAAGCGCTGCGAGGCGTTGAGCTAACCGATACTAATGGCCCGTGAGGCTTGACCATATAACCCCAAGGGGTTTGCGCGATGGTACGCGCCGGATACGTGAGACGATCCTCAACAGCATGATTCATAGGCGGGTTGCGACACAAACGCAGCCGGCCACCGTTTACGCCTGACGACCATAGCGAGTGGGAACCACCTGATCCCATGCCGAACTCAGCAGTGAAACCGCTCAGCGCCGATGGTAGTGTGGGGTCTCCCCATGCGAGAGTAGGTCATCGTCAGGCACTTATTCAGAAGCCCCGACCATTGGTCGGGGCTTCGTCGTTTGGGGGTCTCCCATGGAGAGTAGCGGAACGCCGCCCGGATCCTCGTCAGGCACTTATTTCGAAAAAACCCGGACACTCAGTGTTCGGGTTTTTTTATGGCATGGGGAGACCCGCTCTCTACCTCGTGGGGCCGCTTCGCGGTCCGGCCCCTCGCCGGCTCGGGGCGTTCGACCGCCCTCGTGGCGGTGCCACGAAGGGCCGGGCGGTCTCACCCCCATGCGCGAGTATCGGGACGCCGACCGCCGGAGCCTGGCGCGGCCATCGTCAGGCACTTATTCAGAAACCCCAGCTTCGACAGAGGCTGGGGTTTTTTCGTTTTGTGATCATCCGCCGAGGTATTATTGAATGCTAGGCTGGTGGCACGAGACCTGATGAGGAGCGATGCATGACGACGGAGTCCGGGCCCAAGCCTCCCAGGCAGGGCGCCAGGGAGCGACAGTTCGAGCGCTGGCTATGGAACTCGCGTTTCCTGGTGATGTTGGCCGTGCTGCCGAGCCTGGCCGCCGCCGTGGTGCTCTTCGTCATCGGGACCATCGATATCATCAAGCTGGTGATCGCCACCCTGACCTACTATACCGTCGGCGGCACCGTGGATATCCACGATACGCTGGTGCCCAGCGTGGTCATGGCGGTGGATATCTATCTGGTGGCGATCGTCCTGTTGATCTTCGGCCTGGGAGTCTATCGGCTGTTCGTGTCGCCGATCGAGCAGGCCGAGGAGCATACTCCCCACCACCCCTTCAATGTTCACTCCTTCGATCAGCTCAAGGACAAGATCGCCCGGGTCGTCGTACTGGCGGTGATCATCGAGTTCTTCCGCGCCGTGGTGGATATTCGCTTCCAGACCCCGCTGGATGCCATCTACCTGGCGCTATCGGTACTGGCCCTCGCCGCGGCGCTTTTCCTGATGAGCCGGGCCCAGCGCAAGGAGTAGCGCGGGAGCGGTAACCGGTTCCGCCGCTTTCCGCTATGGACCCCAACCGCTAGAATAGGGGGTTATCGCTCGGCCCTGGGTCGGCGCCCCACTTCTTGCCGTAAGGATTCCGCACTGCATGAGCTATCAGGTCTTGGCCCGCAAATGGCGTCCGCGCACCTTCCATGAGCTGGTCGGTCAGGACCATGTGCGCCGCGCACTGGTCAATGCCCTGGATCAGGGCCGCCTGCACCATGCCTATCTGTTTACCGGCACCCGCGGGGTGGGCAAGACCACCCTGGCACGTATCCTGGCCAAGTGCCTGAACTGTACCGCCAAGGGCGAGGGCGACGAGGCGGTGACCTCCACCCCCTGTGGCACCTGCGAGGCGTGCCGGGCCATCGATGAGGGGCGTTTCGTCGACCTGATCGAGGTGGATGCGGCATCGCGCACCAAGGTGGAAGATACCCGGGAGCTGCTCGACAACGTCCAGTACGCACCCACCCAGGGGCGCTACAAGGTGTACCTCATCGATGAGGTACATATGCTCTCCACCCACAGTTTCAATGCGCTGCTCAAGACCCTGGAAGAGCCGCCGCCCCATGTGAAGTTCCTGCTGGCCACCACCGACCCCCAGAAGCTGCCGGTCACGGTGCTGTCGCGTTGCCTGCAATTCACCCTCAAGAATATGCCGCCGGAGCGGGTGGTGGAGCACCTGACCCAGGTACTCACCGCCGAACACGTGGCCTTCGACGAGAGCGCCCTGTGGTTGCTGGGCAAGGCCGCGGATGGCTCCATGCGCGATGCCATGAGCCTGACCGATCAGGCCATCGCCTTCGGCCAGGGCGAGGTGCGCCACGGCGATGTGGCGGCGATGCTGGGCACCCTGGATCATCGCCATGTGTTGGCCCTGCTGGAGGCCCTGGCCGAGGTGGATGCCGCTCGACTGCTGGCGGAGGTGGCCAGCCTGGCGGAACAGGGCCCCGATTTCGCCGGCGTGCTGGATGACCTGGTCGGGGTGCTGCACCGTTTGGCGGTCGCACAGATGGTGCCGGGGGGCGTCAGCAACGCTCATGGTGATCGCGATGCCTTGCTGGCCCTGGCCGCGCGCTTTACCGCCGAGGACGTGCAGCTCTACTACCAGATCGGCCTTCAGGGCCGTGCCGATATGGGCCAGGCCCCGGATCCTCGCGGTGCCCTGGAGATGACCCTGCTGCGCATGCTGGCCTTCCGCCCCCAGGGCGTGCCCAGGCCGGCCCAGACGCCGTTGCCGCTGCGTGCCGAGCCGAACCAGAGCGGGGCTCCTGTCGGTGAGCCGGCACGCAGCGAGGCACCCCCCTCGCATCAGCTGGCACCGTCCGAGACACCCCCGGGCGCTCCTGGCGCGGGCCATGTCGGGATCCCCGAGTCGGCTGCCGCTCCGGCCGAAGTCCCCAAAGCACCGCCATCGTCTCCTCCGACGGCGGCCGAGTTGCCGCGGGAGGCCGCCATGGCGCCAAGTCTGGACGAGGCGCCGGCCCAAGCGGTGGGGCATGACATGGCCCGGCCGGCGGAGGAGCCGCCGCCCTGGGAGCCGTATCCCGAGACGCTGCCGCCGCAGACCGAGGCCCCGGCCGAATCCGATAGGCCCTCGCCGGTCGAGCGGCCGGCTGAAGAATTCGCCGAGGCGCCTGCCGCCATGCCGGCTCCCCCCCCGGCGGCGGCCAGCGAGCCGGCCCCGGAATCGCCTCGGGCGCCGCTTGATACCACCACGCCCACCCCAACGACCGAGGGGGCGCCCTCGGGTAGCGGCCTGCTCGATCATGCGGACTGGCTGGATCGTTTCGAGAGCCTGGGGCTGGGCGGGCTGACCCGTAACCTGGCGGCCCACTGCGTGGTGGAGGTCGACGATGGCCAGACGCTGCACCTGCGCCTCGACCCTTCCCAGTCGGCGATGAATGCCGAGGTACACCATCAGCGTATCCAGGCGGCGCTGGCCGCCCAGGATCTCTCGCGCCGCCTGGTGGTCGAAGTGGCGGAGTTGCCGGCAGGCATCGAGACACCCCAGGCACGCGCCGAGCGCCTGGCCGCGGAGCGTCATGCCGAGGCGGTGGCGGCCCTCAAGGCCGACCCCCAGGTGCGGCAGCTGGAAGAGACCTTCGGTGCGCGGCTCCAGGAGAGCAGCGTGACCCCGGAAACGCCGGCCTCCTGAGGCGGCGTACCGACACTTTCCCACGACGAGATAGAGGACACACCATGATGAAGGGTGGAATGGGTAACCTGATGAAACAGGCCCAGGAAATGCAGGAGAAGATGCAGCGGGTCCAGGAGGAGATCGCCAAGGCGGAGGTGACCGGCGAGGCCGGCGCCGGCATGATCCGGGTGACCATGAATGGTCGCCATGACGTGAGCCGTGTGGTGATCGACCCCAGCGTGATGGAAGAGGACAAGGAGCTCCTCGAGGACCTGCTGGCCGCCGCCGTCAACGACGCCGTGCGCAAGGTGGAGGAGAGCTCTCGCTCGCGCATGGAAGAGGTCACCGCCGGGATGAACCTGCCCCCCGGCTTCAAGATGCCGTTCTGATGAGCTTCTCGCCCCTGGTCGAGCGACTGATGGAGTCGCTGCGGGTGCTGCCCGGCGTCGGGCCCAAGACCGCTCAGCGCATGGCGCTGCACCTGCTCGAGCGTGATCGTGAGGGCGGGCGACGGCTGACCTCTGTACTGGGCGAGGCCCTGGAGGCGGTGGGCTATTGTCGCCGCTGCCGGACCCTCACCGAGGAGGAGGTCTGCACCCTGTGTCGCAGCACGCGGCGTGACGAGCGGGTGCTGTGCGTGGTGGAGTCACCGGCGGATATGCTGGCCATCGAGGAGGCGGGAGGCTATCAGGGGCAGTACTTCGTGCTGCATGGTCACCTCTCGCCCCTGGACGGGATCGGCCCCGAGGATATCGGCCTCGATCGCCTCGAGGCGCGCCTGGCCGAGGAACCCATCGAGGAGATGATCCTGGCCACCAATCCCACCGTGGAGGGGGAGGCCACCGCCCACTATATCGCCAGCCAGCTCCAGGGGCGGTCGATCCGCCTGTCGCGGCTGGCCTATGGTGTGCCCATGGGCGGCGAGCTGGAATACGTGGATGGCGGCACCCTGAGCCGCGCCTTTCTGGGCCGTCAGCCCTTCGCCGGCGACTAGCGTCGGCCCCTTCAAGTTTGGAAACCAAGATGTCCCTTGACCCCGAGATTCGCTGGATCGCTACCCCCGAGGCCCTCGATGCCGCCTGCGCCGACCTGGCCCAGGCCGAGACCCTGGCGCTGGACACCGAGTTCTTTCGCGAGTCGAGCTTCTATCCGGTGCCGGCCCTGGTGCAGCTCTATGCCGGCGGGGCGGTCTACCTGATCGACCCCCAGGCCGTGGCCGCCACCCCGGCGCTCAAGCGGTTGCTCGGCGCGGGGCCGACCAAGCTGCTGCATGCCAGCAGCGAAGACCTGGAAGTGTTGGCCACCTGGGCCGGGGTGCTGGTATCGCCGCTGGTGGATACCCAGGTGGCCCAGGCGCTGCTGGGGGAGGATCCCGCCATGGGCTACCAGCGCCTGGTGGCCCACTGGCTCGATGAGAATCTGCCCAAGGACGAGACCCGCTCCGACTGGCTGGTGCGCCCCCTCTCCGAGACCCAACTGAGCTATGCCGCCCTGGATGTGGTGTATCTGCTGGTGGTATGGCAGCACCAGCGGGCCGCCCTGGAGGCCGCCGGCCGCCTGGCCTGGCTCGAGGCGGAGTGCGACACCCTGTTGGCCCAGGCCGGGCGCAACGGCGATAATGACGCCCAGTGGTACCTGCGTCAGCGCCAGCTGTGGAAGCTGGCGCCGCGGCAGATCGAGGCCTATCGTCGCCTGACCATCTGGCGCGAGGGAGAGGCCCGGCGCCGTAACCTGCCCCGCGGCTGGCTGGTCAACGACAAGCTGCTCTTCGCCATCGCCGAGGGGATGCCGGAGAACCGCCATGAGCTGGCCCGGGTGGAGGGACTCAAGCCGGGGCAGATCAAGCGCGACGGCGACCAGTTGCTGGCCCTGGTCAAGGAAGCCAAACACTGCGACGAGGCCGAGTTGCCCGCGGCCCTGCCGGTGCCCGTCAGCCCGCCCTTCAAGAAGCGTCTCAAGGCCCTCAAGCGGGTGGTCAATGCCGAGGCCGAGGCCCTGGGGGTGGCACCGGAGCTACTGCTGCGCCGCCGTGACCTGGAGGCCCTGGTCACCGCTCACCTGAACGGCGGCGCGCTGCCGCTGCCCGGGGGCTGGCGGGGTGAACGCCTCGCCGCCGCCCTGACCCATGCCCTCGACGAGGTAGTCACTTCATGACCGATGACAAGATCCTGTGCGAGATCTACAAGAGCCCGCGCCGTGAGGAAATGTACCTCTATGTGGACAAGCGCCGCGGCCTGGCCGAGGTGCCTGAGGCGCTACTCGAGCGCTTCGGCAAGCCCCAGGCGGCGTTGACCCTGATCCTCACCGAGGACAAGCTCCTGGCCCGCGCCAAGGCCGCCGACGTGATGGCGGCCATCCGCGACAAGGGCTACTACTTCCAACTGCCGCCGGCCCGGGAGGAATATATGCTCGATCTCTACCGGGCCCCCACCGAGGCCCGCTACTGAGCGGCAACGAGGCGACCATGCGTGAACGCTTCTGGGAGCGCTATCCCCTGCATGAGCTGACCGGCGAGGAGTGGGAGGCGCTCTGCGACGGCTGCGGCCAGTGCTGCCTGCTCAAGCTGGAGGATGCCGACACCGGCCAGGTGGCGGTGCTCAACGTGGCCTGCGAGCTGCTGGATATCCCCAGTTGCCGCTGCAGTGACTATGCCAACCGCTTCGCCCGGGTGCCGGGCTGCACCCGGCTGACCCTGGAGCGGGTCGAGCAGTTTCGCTGGCTGCCCCACTCCTGTGCCTACCGGCGTCTCTATGAGGGGCGCAAGCTGGCCGCCTGGCATCCCCTCAACGCCGGCGACGACCGGCGCCTGCGCCGCAAGGGCATCGATGTGTCGAGCTTCGCCGTCTCCCAGCGGGAGGTCCCCGAGGAGCACCTCGAGGACCATATTATCGCCGTCCTGCCCATCGACTAGGCAAAGCCTAAGCTTCCGCCAGCCCCAGCGCCCAGAGAATAAAGGCGTCCTGACGGGCGTTATCCCGCCACGCCTTGAAACGCCCCGAGGCGCCGCCGTGCCCGGCGCTCAGGTCGCTGCGCAAGAGGGTCGGGCGGGGCCCCCGGGTCGGCGTCTCGCCGCGGGCCAGGACCTGTTCGCTCAGGCGGGCATAGAGCTTGGCGGGCTCCCAGTAGGGGACCCGGGTATCGTGCCAGCTGCCCTGCAGGAAGAGCGCCGGATAGGGACGATCCTCCAGGTTATCCAGGGGCGAGTAGTCGCGGATACGGCGTCGGGCGTCCGGCTCGTCCGGGTTGCCCCACTCGGTGTACTCGGCGGTGGTCAGCGGCAGGTCCGGGTTCTCCATGGTGCGCAGCACGTCGACGAAGGGCACGTCCAGCACCGCCGCGCAGAAGGCCTCCGGCGCCAGGTTGAGGCTGGCCCCCACCAGCAGGCCGCCGGCACTGGCGCCATAGGCGGCGATGCGTCCCGCCTCGCCGATGCCCTGGGCCACCAGGGCGTCCCGGGCCGCCAGGAAGTCGCGGAAACTGTTCTCCTTGTGTTCGAGCTTGCCGGCCAGGTACCAGGGCTCGCCGCGGTCGCCGCCGCCGCGCACATGGGCCACGGCGAAGGCCACGCCCCGGGCCAGCAGCTCCAGGCGGGCCACCGAGAACCACGGATCCAGCACCTCGCCGTAGGCGCCATAGCCGTAGAGCAGGGTGGGCAGGGGCCTCTGGTCCAGCCGGTCGGCTCGGGCCACCACCGAGACCGGGATGCGCTCGCCGTCGTGGCCTTCGGCCCACAGGCGCCGGCAGGCGAGCTGTTCGGGGCGCAGGTCGCCGTGAATGGGCTGTTCCTTGAGCAGGCGCCGCTCGCCGCTCTCCAGGTCGTGCTCCAGCCAGCGTACCGGCCGGGTGAAGGACTCTTCCCGCAGGCGCAGCCGGCGGCTGTCGAAGTGGGGCATGTCCCCCAGCATCAGGCTGGAGGGCAGCTCCTCCAGCGGCAGGACGCGGTCGTCGTGCACGCCCCCGTCGGCGGCCAGATCGAGGACGCGCAGCCGCACCTGGGCCTGGTCGTGGTGCCGTTCGGTAATCACCAGCCCCCAGTCGAAGGCGTCCACCCCTTCCAGGGTATGGTCGTCCCGGTGGGCCACCAGGGACGTCCAGGATGCGCCACCGCCGAGGGCCTCGCGCTCCGCCACCTGGTCCAGGCAGAAGTGGGTCGCCTGGCGGTTATGCAGTACATAGAAGCTGCCGGGGCGGTGCTCCAGGGCATACTCCACGCCGCTCTCCCGGGGGCGGAAGCAGCGCGGTGGCGTGGCGGGGGCGGCCGCCGGAATCAGATGGCACTCGCTGGTGTCCTTGGAGGCGCTCTCCAGCACCAGCCAGGCCCGGGAGCGGGTCTTGCCCAGGCCCAGCCAGAACTCCGGATCCTCCTCCCGCAGGACCAGGGCCTCCTCGGCGATGGCCGGCGTCGGGCCGACGAGATCGAGGCGTAGCCGCCAGATGCTGTCGGGACGCTGGGTGGCATCATAGCGGGTGAACAGCAGGGTCTGGCCGTCCTCGGCCCAGCTCAGCTCGGGGCCGATCTCCTCCAGCAGGGGGACGGGCTCGCCCTCCGGCAGACGCTGGAGGTAAAGGGTGAAGCGCTCGTCACCGCTGGTGTCTTCGCTCCAGGCCAGCCAGGTCTCGTCCGGGGAGAGGGCCATGTCGCCCAGCTCCAGGAAGTCGTGGGGCTCGGCGCGGGCCTCCAGGTCCAGGAAGCAGGCCTTGGCATCGGGGTCGCCATTAGGGTGGCGCCACCAGCGCGGGTAGTCCGCCTCGGCGGCGGTCTCGCTCCAGTAGGTGAAGTGATCCAGGGGCGTGGCCAGGCCGGTCACGGCCAGTTCGCGGCGCGCCAGGTGCCCCCGATAGAGCGACTCCGCCAGGGGCTCCAGGGGCGTGAACCAGGTCGCACACTCGGCATTGACGGCCTCCAGGAAGGCGCGCACCTCCGGGGCCTCGCGATCCTCGAGCCAGTGCCAGTGGGGATCCTCGGGGCGCCGGAAACGGACGACGGGGGGCGCGGACGGCTGTGCTTTCATAGGGGGCGGTGTACCATAGTCGCTGATCACCAAAGATGGCGTGCCACAGGGGCACGCCCCGGGAGAGAGTAGATGTTGATTTCCGACTCGATGCCACTGCTGTGGCTGGTCTATGTCCTATTGTCGCTGGTGGTGCTGGTGACTGGCTACCTGGGAATTCGCTTTTTGCCGCGGCTGCCGCGGCTGGTGATCACCGCCGTGGTGGCGGGGATCATCTGGATGCCGGCGCGTTTCTCCCTGCCGCTGCTGGAAGAGGAGCTGCACACCGGGGTGGCCCCGGCGATCATGGTGGCCGCCGTCGCCTTCCTGCAGGGGGAGGGGGGCACCCTGGTGGGGGCCCTGATGATGCTGAGCGTGGGGGTGGCCCTGGGGGCGGTCGTCGGGGTGCTGCTATGGCGACTGGGGCGCCGTGACGCCATGGTCGAGACGCCCGGGGAAGAGGTTCCCGAGCCGGCGGCGCCCCGGCGCCAGGAGCCGAAGATCGGCTGAATCAAACGAGGAGAAGGGATGCGTGGGATCTGGGTGGTCGGTGTGGCGGCACTCTGCTGGTCCCTGGGGCTGGCCGCCCAGGCGCCGGAGCCGGTGCCGGAGAGGGAGCCCGGGGCGGCGGATGTGCGGGTGCTCTTCGATGTGTCCGGGAGCATGCGCCATAACGATCCCGAGCGGCTCAGCGCCAGCGCCCTGGCGCTGCTGGCGGCCTTGATGCCCAGGGGGGCTCGGGCCGGGCTCTGGTTGTTTGGCGAACAGGCGAGCGAGGCCCTGCCGGTGGCCGAAGTGGATGCCGACTGGCGGGATCAGGCCCTGGCGCTGCGCCCGCGCCTAGGGGAATACCAGCAGTACACCGATATCGAGGCGGCCATTCGGGATGCCGCCGAGGCCTCGGCCAATGGCCCCCGCCAACTGGTGCTGTTCACCGATGGCATGGTGGACCTGCCGGCGCCGGCGGTGGGCAGCAAGGCACGGCGCGACGCCGTCTCGCGGCAGCGGCTGCTGGACGAACTCGCCCCTGCGCTTGCCGACGCCGGGGTGACCCTGCATACCATCGCCTTCTCCGCCGAGGCCGACCTGGCCCTGGCCGAGCGCCTGGCCCAGGTCGGCGGCGGCCTGGTGGCCCAGGTCGAAAGCGCCGATGGCCTGCTGCAGGCCTTCCTGGATATCCTCGAACGCCTCTTCCCGGTGGATCAGCTGCCCCTGGAGGAGGGGCGCTTCCTGGTGGATGAGGGCGTCGAGGGGATCTCGGCGCTACTGCTGCGTGACCCCGGCGAGGTCCTGGTGATCGTCGACCCCGAGGGGGGGCGTCATGACGCCGAGGCGGCGGGGGAGGGCCTGGAATGGCTGGCCGAGTCCCACTTCGACCTGGTGCGCATCCAGGACCCTCTCCCCGGTGAATGGCGTATCGAGGGGGAACTGGAAGCGGCCAGCCGCTTGCATCTGGACGCCGATCCGGTGCTGCGCCATGCGCCCCTGCCGGCGACCCTCTATACCGGTTTTCCCCAACCCCTGGAGGCCTGGTTGGTGCACCAGGGGCAGCGGTTGTCCGCCGAGGAGGCCGCGACTTGGCGGCTGCGGGCCCGCCTGCAGGGGCTCGGGGGCGAGGCGCTGGCGGCCACCGAGCTGCACCCCGAGGGCGCCGCCTTCGTCGGTCGCCTGCCCGGTGCCGAGCTGGCCGGCAACGCGCGGCTGGTGCTGGAGGCCAGCCGCGACGGCGTGCGTCGCCAGCGGGTCCAGGCGGTGAATGTGCTGCCCGCCATCGAGGCCCAGGATCGTGGCGATCGGGCCGAACTCGTCGCCCGCCATCCCGACCTCGATCACGCCAACACCCGGATCGAGGCCTTCCTGCTGGGTGAGGCCCTCGCGGTCGAGCCCGGTGAGCCGGGGCAGTGGCGGATCCCGCTACCGCCCCTGGACAGCGAGGCCAGCGTGCCGCTGCTGATGCGGGCCGAGGTCGACTGGCAGGGCGAGACCCTGCGCCTCGATCTGCCGCGGCTGCTGCTCAACCCGGAGGCGCGCCTGGCCCTGGAGGCGCTCGAGCCTTCCGAGGCCCTGGCCGGCGAGTCCCTCGAGGAGGACGAGGGGGCGGCAGAAGCATCGCCCGCCCCACGCACCACCGCCGAGCGCCTCGAGGCGCGGCTGCGCGACCTGCCCCAGGCCGTGGAGCAGGGCTGGCGGCGCTACCATGACGATCCGCGTCTCTGGGGGGCGCTGGTCGCCCTGCTGTTCCTGCTGGTGATCGTCGTGGCCGCGAGCGGCGCGCGCCGCCGGGCCCGCCGACGGCCGAGGGAGGAGCCGCATGTGTGAACTTTTGGGCATGAGTGCCAATGTGCCCACCGATATCTGTTTCAGCTTCACCGGCTTCCTGCACCGTGGCGGCGGTACCGGCCCCCATCGCGATGGCTGGGGCATCGCCTTCTACGAGGCGGGAGGCTACCGGGACTTCCGTGACCCCCACCCTTCGGTGGAGTCGCCGATCGCCCGGTTGATCCGCGACTACCCGATCAAGTCGCATATCGTGATCAGTCATATCCGCCAGGCCAATGTGGGGCAGATCTGCCTGGCCAATACCCACCCCTTTACCCGGGAGCTCTGGGGGCGCCAGTGGTGCTATGCCCATAACGGCCAGCTGGCCGACTGGCAGGCCCTGCCGCTGAGCTTCTATCGCCCGGTGGGCGGGACCGACAGCGAGCACGCCTTCTGTTTCCTGCTCGGTGAGCTGCGCCGCCGCTTCCCCGAGCCCCCCGACGACCCCCGGGCCATGTGGCAGGCGCTGCACGGGCTCTGCGAGCGGCTGCGTGGCCTCGGCGTCTTCAACCTGCTGCTCGCCGACGGCCAGCACCTCTACGCCTACTGCTCCACCAAGCTGGCCCATATCACCCGCCGCGCCCCCTTCGGCGAGGCGACCCTCGCGGATGCCGAGCTGTGCGTCGATTTCATCGAGCACACCACCTCCGATGATGTGGTCTCGGTGCTGGCCACCGAGCCCCTGACCCATAACGAGGCCTGGGTGCGCATGGCTCCCGGCGAGCTGCTGGTGTGGCGGGATGGCGAGATCCAGGCGCGCTTCATGAGTGACGGCGTTAGTTGAGCCACTTGCGAACTGGCCAGTCAACCGTAGTCTGGGAAGAGAGTCGGGAGGCGGGAAGACGAGGCATTTCGATGTCTAACGACAGTTTCAATCGCTCGTTTTACATCCGCCTCGGCCCTGGTATAAGGTAGGTCGGTGCCAATAACAAGCGTCGGCCCATGAGCCGACGGCAACCCTGGAGATTCGCCATGAGTGAGCCAACGACTGCCGCGATGCTGAGTGGTCCGGAACTGCAAGGCCTCGATGAGTACCGTTCGGTCATGGATGTGTTCCGTACCTCGGTGAAGCGGTTCGCCGACAAGCCGGCCTTCTCCTGCATGGGGCAGGTGCTGACCTATGGCGAGCTCGACAAGCTGTCTCGGGACTTCGCCGCCTGGATCCAGCACGAGACCGATCTCGAGCCGGGGGATCGTATCGCCATCCAGCTGCCCAATGTGCTGCAGTTCCCGGTGGCCATGTTCGGGGCCATGCGCGCCGGCCTGGTGGTGGTCAATACCAACCCCCTCTATACCGAGCGGGAAATGACCCACCAGTTCAAGGACTCCGGGGCCAAGGCGATCCTGATCCTGGCCAATATGGCCGACAAGCTCGAGAAGATCCTCGACCAGACCGATATCCAGAAGGTGCTGGTCACCGAGCTCGGCGACCTGCACGGCTTCCCCAAGCGGCTACTGATCAATGCCGTGGTCAAGTACGTCAAGAAGCTGGTGCCCAAGTATTCCCTGCCCACGGCGATTCCCTTCCGCCAGGCGCTGGCCAAGGGGGCCGGCCATCAGGCTCGGGACGTGGAACTGAGCCTGGAAGACCTGGCGGTGCTGCAGTACACCGGCGGCACCACCGGTCGCGCCAAGGGCGCCATGCTGACTCACCGCAACCTGGTGGCCAATATGCTCCAGGCCCAGGCTGCCATCGGCGCCGGCCTCGGCGAGGGCTGCGAGACGGTGATCGCGCCGCTGCCCGTCTACCATATCTACACCTTCACGGTGAACTGCCTCTTCCTGGTGGAGACCGGCAATCATTCGGTGCTGATTCCCAATCCCCGCGACCTGGAGGGCTTCGTCAAGACCCTCAAGGGCATGCCGTTCACCGCCTTTATCGGCCTCAACACCCTCTTCAATGCCCTCTGTAACCGGGACGACTTCAAGGCCCTGGATTTCTCCCGGCTCAAGCTGACCATCTCCGGGGGCATGGCCCTGACCCACGCCGCCGCCGAGCGCTGGGAGCAGGTCACCGGCTGCCCGGTGGCGGAGGGCTATGGCATGACCGAGACCTCGCCCATCGTCACCTTCAACCCGGTGGATGCCATCCAGCTCGGCACCATCGGCAAGCCGGTGGCGGGGACCCGGGTCAAGGTGGTGGATGCCGAGGGGCAGGTGCTGCCCTTCGGCGAGCCCGGCGAGCTCTGCGTCCAGGGGCCCCAGGTGATGAAGGGCTACTGGAATCTGCCCGAGGAGACCGCCGAGGCGCTCGGCGAGGATGGCTGGATCGGCACCGGCGATATCGCCGTCCTCCAGGAGGACGGCTACGTGAAGATCGTCGATCGCAAGAAGGACATGATCGTGGTCTCCGGGTTCAACGTCTATCCCAACGAGGTGGAGGACGTGGTGGCCAGTCACCCAGACGTGGTCGAGGTGGCCGCGGTGGGGGTCCCCGACGACAATACCGGCGAGGCGGTCAAGCTGTTCGTGGTCAGCAAGAATCCCGACCTGGACGCCGAGACCCTGCGTGCCTGGTGCAAGAAGGAGCTCACCGGCTACAAGGTGCCCAAGACGGTGGAGTTCCGTGACGAACTGCCCAAGACCCCGGTGGGCAAGGTATTGCGCCGCGAGCTGCGCGATGGCGACAAGAGTGCCGCCTGACCGAGCCCGGTTAGGCGCCGCCGCCCGGCGGCGCTACAATGACTGCCCGCCCCGGCAATCCGGGGCGGGCAGTCTCTATAGCTAGCCGCCGATGAGGACGCCTTGAGTACCACCACCTCCCGACCCACCGCCGACCTGGCTCGCCTGGACGCCCTCGGCGCCCGGCTCGATCACTGCCTGCTGCGCGACCTTCCCGAACTGCGACGCCGCCTCGCCGGGCTGCGCCGCCGCGCCCGGGAAGGCAAGCCCATCGATCGCGGGCTGGATGGCCTGGAGAAGCGCCTGGCCGCCTCCGAGGCGATCCTGGCCGAGCGCCGGGGGCGTCCGGTGCACCTCGACTACCCCGCCGAGCTGCCGGTGGTGGAGCACCGGGAATCGATCCTCGAGGCGCTGCGCGACCACCAGGTGGTGGTGGTGGCCGGCGAGACCGGCTCCGGCAAGACCACCCAGTTGCCCAAGCTGTGCCTGGAGCTGGGCCTCGGCCGGCGCGGCCTGATCGGTCACACCCAGCCGCGGCGACTGGCGGCCCGCTCGGTGGCCACCCGCCTGGCCGAGGAGCTGGCGACCCCCCTGGGCGAGCAGGTGGGCTACCAGGTGCGCTTCACCGACCAGACCAGCGACGCCACCCTGATCAAGCTGATGACCGACGGCATCCTGCTGGCGGAGACCCAGCACGACCCGGACCTCTCCCGCTATGACGCGATCATCATCGACGAGGCCCACGAGCGCAGCCTCAATATCGACTTCCTGCTCGGCTACCTGAAGCGCCTCACCGAGCGTCGCCCCGACCTCAAGATCCTGATCACCTCGGCGACCATCGACGTGGAGCGCTTCTCTCGCCACTTCGCCCTGCCGGGAGCGAACGGCGAGGCGCGCCCGGCCCCGGTGGTGGAGGTCTCCGGGCGCACCTACCCGGTGGAGGTGCGCTACCGTCCCCTGGTGCGCGACGCCGAGGACGAGGCCGACCGCACCCTCCAGGAGGGCATCCTCCATGCGGTGGAGGAGATCGAGGCCATCGAGCGGGAGAAGGGCTGGCGCCACGGGCCCCGGGACGTGCTGATCTTCCTGCCCGGCGAGCGCGAGATCCGTGAGGCCGCCGATACCCTGCGCCGCGCCCAGCTGCGCGACACCGAGGTGCTGCCCCTCTATGCGCGGCTCTCCAACGCCGAGCAGAACCGGGTCTTCCAGCCCCACCGCGGGCGGCGCATCGTGCTCTCCACCAATGTCGCCGAGACCTCGCTGACGGTGCCGGGCATCCGCTACGTGATCGACCCGGGCCTGGTGCGCATCAGCCGCTACAGCTACCGGGCCAAGGTGCAGCGCCTGCCCATCGAGCCGGTCAGCCAGGCCAGCGCCGACCAGCGCAAGGGGCGCTGCGGGCGGGTCGCCGAGGGGGTCTGCATCCGCCTCTACGACGAGGAGGACTTCCTCGGCCGGCCGGCCTTTACCGAGCCGGAGATCCAGCGCACCAACCTGGCCTCGGTGATCCTCTCCATGCTGGCGCTGAAACTCGGCGAGATCGAGGCCTTCCCCTTCGTCGACGCCCCGGACCCCCGCTTTATCAAGGATGGCTTCCGGCTGCTCTTCGAGCTGGGCGCGGTAGACGAGGGCCAGCGTCTGACCGCCCTGGGACGGCGCCTGGCACGGCTGCCCATCGACCCGCGCCTGGCGCGCATGGTGCTGGCCGGGGCCGAGGGGGGCGGCCTGCGCGAGGTGTTGATCGTGGTCTCGGCGCTGGCGGTGCAGGACCCTCGGGAGCGCCCGGCGGAGAAGCGCCAGGCCGCCGATCAGGCCCATCGCCGCTGGGACGATCCCGACTCCGATTTCGTCGCCTGGCTGAATCTCTGGGAGGGCTTCGAGGCCGCCCGGGAGGAGCTCTCCGGCAACCAGCTGCGACGCTGGTGCCGCGAGCACTTCCTCAACTACCTGCGCCTGCGCGAGTGGCACGATACCTTCCGCCAGCTGCGTCAGCTGCTGCGCGATATGGAGATCACGGTGCCGGCGGCCAAGCCCTGGCCCAAGACCGGCGAGGGGGAGGCGGCGGTGAGCGAGCGCCGCGCCAATGCCCAGCGCCTGCACCAGGCCCTGCTGACCGGGCTGCTCTCGAATCTCGGCCAACTTACCGAGAACCGCGAATACCTGGGGGCACGCAACCGCAAGTTCATGATTCACCCCGGCTCCGGCCTGGCCAAGAAGTCCCCCAAGTGGGTGATGGCCGCCGAGCTGGTGGAGACCTCGCGGCTCTTCGCCCGCCAGGTGGCGCGCATCGAGCCCCAGTGGATCGAGCCCCTGGCCGGTCACCTGGTCAAGCGCAGCTACAGCGAGCCCCACTGGGAGATGAAGCGCGCCCAGGTGGTGGCCTTCGAGCAGGTGACCCTGTTCGGCCTGCCCATCGTCAACCGCCGCAAGGTCCACTATGGCCCCATCGCCCCCGTCGAGGCCCGGGAGCTGTTTATCCGCCGTGCCCTGGTGGAGGGCGAGTTCAGGACCCGCGGCGAGTTCTTCGCCCATAACCGCGCCCTGATCGAGGAGGTGGAGGAGCTCGAGGATCGCGCCCGCAAGCGCGATATCCTGGTCGATGAGGAGGCGCTGTTCGCCTTCTATGACGCTCGGCTGCCCGAGGAGATCGTCAACGGCAAGGGCTTCGAGCACTGGCGGCAGCAGGCCGAGGCCGAGGATCCCGAGATCCTCAAGTTCGACAAGGCGGCGCTGATGGCCCGGGAGGCGCAAGAGGTCACCGCCGCCCAGTACCCGGACCAGCTGAGCCTGAACGGCGTCAGCTACCCGCTGAGCTACCATTTCCAGCCCGGTGCCGAGGATGACGGCGTGACCCTGACGGTGCCGGCGGCCATGTTGGGGCAGCTGCCGGCGGCGCGCCTCGACTGGCTGGTGCCGGGGCTGTTGCGGGAGAAGTGCATCGGCCTGCTCAAGGGGTTGCCCAAGGCGATTCGCCGCCAGGTGGTGCCGATCCCCGACTGGGTGGACGCGGCCCTGGAGCGCCTGGTACCGGACGATACCCCGCTGACCGCGGCCCTCGGCGAGTTCCTGCGGGTCAAGACCGGCCTGCGCCTGGCGCCCGATGACTGGAACGAGGCGCAGCTCGAGCCCCACCTGCGCATCAACCTGCGGGTGGTCGATCACGAGGGCCGCGAGCTCGGTCAGGGGCGCGACCTGGAGGCCCTCAAGGCGCGCTTCAGCGAGGCCGCCAGCGCCGGCGCCCGGGCCCTGGCGGAGGCGGTGCAGGGGGCCTCCGCCACCCGGGTGGAGGCGCTGCCGGAGGAGGCCCTGCCCGAGTCCCGGGTCACCACCCAGGCGGGCATCCGGGTGGAGGCCTATCCGGCCCTGGCGGAGGCGGACGGCGGCCTGGCGGTGGAGCTCTTCGAGCACCCCGACAAGGCCCGGGAAGCGCATCGCCACGGCATCAAGCGCCTGGCCATGCGCGAGCTGCCGGATCAGGTCAAGGCGCTGGGCAGGTTGCCCGGCCTCGACAAGTGCGCCCTGCTGTTCGCCAAGGTGGGCAGCAAGCGCCAGTTGGTGGATGACCTGGTGGCGGCGGTCTTCCTGGAGGTGATGGCCGAGGAGCCGCTGCCGCGCTCCCGGGCGGAGTTCGCGGCGCGCCTCGACGCCCAGGCCGCCGAGCTGCTGCCCCGGGGCGAGGCCAGGGTGGCGCTGCTGGAGCGGGCCCTGAGCGGCCACCTGGCAGTGACCAAGGCGTTGAAAGGCAACCTCAGTTTCGCCCTGGCCCTGGTATACAGTGACATCAAGGCCCAGATGCAGCGCCTGGTGCACCCCGGCTTTATCGCCGAGGCGGGGCCCTGGCTGGAGCACTACCCGCGCTATATGGAGGCCGCCGCCATTCGCCTGGAGAAGGCGCCCCGGGAGCGCATGCGCGACCAGATGCTGATGCAGGAAGTGCACGCTTTCGAGACGCGGCTGGCGGAGTGCCAGGCGGCGAACCGCCGCGCCGGACGCGAGGATCCCCGCCTGGTGGAGTTCGGCTGGTGGATCGAGGAGCTGCGCGTGTCGCTGTTCGCCCAGCAACTCGGCACCCGGATGCCGGTCTCCGCCAAGCGGCTGGAGAAACGCTGGGCGGAGCTGATCGAGCGCGGCTGATCAAGGATGGCCGGGCGCCGCGGGCGGCCGGCACAGGAGAGCAAGATGACGACAGCGGTAATTTCCGGTTCGGGCCTCTTTACCCCGGCTCATGCCATCGACAATGACGCCCTGGTGGCGGCCTTCAATGCCTGGGTGGATACGGAGAATGCCCGCCACGCCGAGGCCATCGCGGCGGGGGAGCGCGAGCCCCTGGCGCACTCCAGCAGCGACTTTATCGTCAAGGCCTCGGGCATCCACAGCCGCTATGTGCTGGATGCCGAGGGCATCCTCGACCCGGCGCGGATGCGCCCCCGGCTGCCCCGACGCGGTAACGACGAGCTGTCCATTCAGGCCGAGATGGGCCTGGCCGCGGCCACCCAGGCCCTGGAGCGGGCCGGCGTGGCGGCGGACGAGATCGAGCTGGTGATCGTCGCTTGCTCCAACCTGGAGCGCCCCTATCCGGCGGTGGCGGTGGAGCTCCAGGCGGCGCTCGGCGCCGGCGGCCACGCCTTCGACATGAACGTGGCCTGCTCCTCGGCCACCTTCGCCCTGGAGCTGGCCAGCAACGCCATCCGCGCCGGCAGCATCCGCCGCGCCCTGGTGGTCAACCCGGAGATCTGCTCGGCGCACCTCAATTTCCGCGACCGGGACAGCCACTTCATCTTCGGCGACGCCTGTACCGCCCTGGTGGTGGAGGCCGACGAGGTGGCCAGGGCCCCCGGCGCCTTCGAGATCCTCGGCACCCGCCTGACCACCCGCTTCTCCAATGCCATCCGCAATAACGCCGGCTTCCTCAATCGGGTCACCGACAGCGACCCCCAGGCCCTGGACAAGCTCTTCGTCCAGGAGGGGCGGCGGGTCTTCAAGGAGGTCTGCCCGATGGTGGCGGCGCTGATCACTGATCACCTGGCGAGCCTGGAACTGGCCGGCGACGACCTGTCGCGACTCTGGCTGCACCAGGCCAACCGGCACATGAATGACCTGATCGCCCGCAAGGTGCTGGGCCGGGATCCCACGCCGGAACAGGCGCCGGTGATCCTTGACCGCTACGCCAACACCAGCTCGGCGGGCTCGATCATCGCCTTCCATCTGCACCGGGACGATCTGCCTTCCGGGGCCCTGGGGGTGGTGTGCTCCTTCGGCGCCGGGTACAGTGCCGGCAGCGTAATCCTGCGTAAGGCATAAAATGAGTGTGGTGTCGGAGGGGAAATCGATGAATGGCAAGGGGTGGCGGGACACGGGAGGGCCGCTGGGCCGCTGGGCGCTGGTGGTGATGGCGACCATGCTGCTGGCCGGCTGCGCCGGGCGCGTCGCGGTGGAAGATCGCCATCCGGACGATCCCTGGGAGGGCTTCAACCGCGGCGTCTACGCCTTCAATGATGCGCTGGACCGGGCCCTGCTGCGTCCGGCGGCGGTGGCCTATGACACCGTGGCTCCGGAGCCTGTGCAGCTGGGGGTCGGCAACTTCTTCGCCAACCTGGGGGAGCTGCGCACCGTCCTCAACAGCCTGCTGCAGGCCAAGCCCGCCAATGCCGGTATCGCCACCGGCCGCTTCGTGCTCAACTCCACGGTGGGCATGCTGGGCCTGGTGGATGTGGCCAGCGACATGGGCATCGTCGCCGACAAGGAGGACTTCGGTCAGACCCTGGCGGTCTGGGGCCTGGGGGAAGGCCCCTACCTGATGCTTCCCCTGTTCGGGCCCAGTACCGTTCGCGATACCGCCGGCCTGCCGGTGGACTGGGTCACTTACCCCACCCACCAGCTCGATGACTTCGAGCTGGAACTCTTCCTCACCGCCCTGAACCTGGTCGACAAGCGTGCCGGCCTGCTGGACCAGGAGGCGCTGATCCAGGGGGATCGCTACAGCTTCATTCGCGACGCCTACCTGCAGCGGCGTCGCTTCGAGGTCAGCGATGGTGAGCTGGGCGACGACCCCTTCGCCGGCGAGGAGTTCGACTTCGATGACGCGGACTTCGACTTCGGCGACGAGGCCGACTAAGGCAGGACGCTTATGGTCAGTCAACGACGCCTGATCGGCGTGCTGGATCGGCCGGGGCAGGATCGTGATGCCCTGGCCGAGGCGATCGCCAAGGGGCCCTTCGCGGTGGCCGCGGCGGAGCGCCTCGAGGACCTGCCCGAGGAGACCGCCCTGGTGGTGGCCCATGTGCGGGCGGTGCCCAGCCATCAGTGGGCCGCGCTCTCGGCGACCCTGCCGACCCTGGTGGTCAGCGAGTCACGCCTCGACAGCGACCTGCTGGCGGCGGTGGCGGCGGGCACCGTGGACTATATCGTGCGCCCCCTGAAGCATGCCGAGCTGCTGCGGCTGATGATCGCCAAGGTGCTCGAGAATCACGAGCTGGCCCGGGAGCATGCCCAGGACCGCCAGCGCCTGGCGGAGCTCAACGAGAGCCTCGAGACCCACCTGGCGCTGCTGCGCCTGGATCAGCAGGCGGGGGGGCATATCCAGCGCAAGCTGCTGCCGCCCCGGCCGCTGACGGTCAACGGCGTGTGCTGCGATTACTGGCTGGCGCCGTCGCTCTATCTCTCCGGGGACTTCCTCGATTTTCAGCGCTTCGATGAACGCTACAGCGTCTTCTACTTCGCCGACGTCTCGGGGCATGGCGCCTCCTCGGCCTTCGTCACCGTGCTGCTCAAGTACCTGTGCAACCGCTGGCTGACCGAGTGGGACGGCGAGGCCCCCGAGTCCTTGCCGGCCGAGTGGCTCGATGCCCTCAACCGGGAGCTGCTGGATACCGGCATCGGCAAGCATGCCACCCTCTTCGTGGGGGTCATCGACCACGCGGCCCATCGGCTGTACTATTCGCTGGGGGCCCAGCTGCCGATGCCGCTGCTGGAGGCCCACGGCGAGGTCCACCCCCTGGCGGGGGAGGGCATGCCGGTGGGGCTCTTCCCTCAGGTGGCCTATCCCAGCCTGGTGTGCGAGCTGCCGGCGAACTTCCGGCTGTGGCTCTGCTCCGATGGCGTATTGGAGTGTCTAAAAGGAGAGACCCTGGCGGTACGGCTCAAGGAACTCGAGCGCCTGGCCCTGGCCTGCGATGGCGTCGCGGCCCTGCGCCGCCGCCTGGCCCTGGGGGAGATCGGGGCCGACGACGATGGCCTGGTTCAGGACGCCCCGGGCCACGATGACTTACCCGATGACCTGACCATCATGACCTTGAGCGGTTTCGACCATGATAATGCATGAGGGGCGATTGAAGGCGGCCTTCGAGTCCGGCGTCTTCGTGCTCAAACTGTGCGGGGACGTGCGCCTGACGCTGTGCGCGACCCTGGACAATCAGGTGCAGCGCCTGGCCGAGATGCCGGGGCTTACCGCGGTGATGATCGACCTGCGCGAGGCCAGCAACGTGGACTCCACGGCGCTGGGCTTCCTGGCCAAGGTGGCCATGGCGGTGAAGGGGCGCCTCGAGCAGCCGCCGACCATCGTCGCCGATCATCCCGACGTGCGGCGCATGCTCGACGTCATGGGCTTCGCCCACTACTTCAACCTGGTGGAGGCGCCGTTGACCGAACCGGCCCAGCTCGATGACCTGCCGCTGGTGGAGGCGGACGAGGCGGCCATGCAGCAGCGTATCCTCGAGGCCCACCGCATCCTGATGCGCATGAACGAGCATAATCGCGAGCAGTTCCAGCCCCTGGTGGAGCTCCTCGAGTCCCAGCAGCCCCAGGAACACTGAGGCGGCCTAGCTTCCCAACACAAGCAAACGCCCCGGCCATGGCCGGGGCGTTGCGTTTACGGTCCGCAACGCGCTTAGCGGCGCAGTTCGGCCAGCAGATCCTCCAGCTTGCGCTGGTCGGCCATGAACTTGCGGATCCCTTCGGCGAGCTTCTCGGTGGCCATGGCGTCTTCGTTGAGGGCCCAGCGGAATTCGATCTCGTCCAGGGGTTCCCCCGCCGAGGCTTCGGCATCGTCCACCGGCGCCAGGCGGCGGGGCAGGGGGCCCGCATCCGCGGCCAACTGTTCGAGCAGGGCCGGGGAGATGGTCAGCTTGTCGCAGCCGGCCAGGGCCTCGATCTCGCCCTGGTTGCGGAAGCTGGCCCCCATGACGACGGTCTTGTAGCCCTGGCCCTTGTAGTGCTCGTAGATGCGCCGCACCGACTGCACGCCCGGGTCATTGTCGCCGGAGAAATCGGCCTCCGGTTGCTGGGCCTTGTGCCAGTCGAGGATGCGCCCCACGAAGGGGGAGATCAGGGTGACGCCGGCGTCGGCACAGGCCTGGGCCTGGGCGAAGCTGAACAGCAGGGTGAGGTTGGTATGGATGCCCTCGCGCTCCAGCTGCTGGGCGGCGCGGATGCCCTCCCAGGTGGCGGCGACCTTGATCAGGATGCGCTCGCGGCCCACGCCATGCCGTTCGTAGCGGTCGATCAGGTGCCGGGCGCGATCCAGGGTGGCCTGGGTATCGAAGGAGAGGCGGGCGCTGACCTCGGTGGAGACATAGCCGGGGACCAGGGCGGCGATCTCGCTGCCGATCTCCACCGCCACGGTGTCCAGGGCGTCATCGATATCGGTGCAGTGGCGGGCGATCTCGGCCAGCCGCGCCCGGCGCTCGGCCTGTTGGGCCGCCTGCAGGATCAGCGAGGGGTTGGTGGTGGCGTCCTGGGGCAGGAAGCGGCGAATGGCCTCCAGGTCGCCGGTGTCGGCGACCACGGTGGTCATCGCCTTGAGTTGGGTCAACTTGTCTTGGGCCATAGGGGTGTCCTGGGTTCCGAGGGGCGTTTTTCTTACTCTATCAGCCGCTTGGGTAGGCGCCTAGCCGGGCTGGGCGCTTGGTGGAATCGCGGGTATAATTAGCAACCTACCTTTTCCCCTGGAGGCCTGCTTGACTCTCGACCCTCGCCGCCTGGCGCTGCTGGTGGCCGCCAACACCGCCCTGGCGCCCTTCGCCATCGATGCCTACCTGCCCGCCATGGGCGCCCTTGCCGAGTCCATCGGCGCCAGTATCCACCGTACCGAGCTCTCCCTGAGTGTCTTCCTGGCCGGTTTCGCCCTGGGCCAGTTGCTGTTCGGCCCGCTCTCGGATCGCCTCGGACGTCGTCCGGTGCTGCTGGGGGGCCTGGTGGTCTTCCTGCTGGCCAGCCTGGCCATTACCCAGGTGGAATCGCTATCCACGCTGCTCGCCTGGCGCTTCGTCCAGGCCCTGGGTGGCGGGGCCACGGTGGTCAACTCGGCGGCCATCGTGCGCGACTGCTTCAGCGGTCGCGAGGCGGCCAAGGTGATGTCCACCATGGCCATGATCATGCTGCTGGCACCGCTCGCGGCGCCGGTGGTGGGCAGCGGCCTGCTGCACCTGGGCGACTGGTGGCTGATCTTCGTCTTCCTGGCCGCCTATGCCGCCTTCCTGCTGTGGCTACTGGGCACCAAACTGCCGGAGACCCGCAGCCGCGACTGGCCGGCCGCCTCGCCGCGCCAGATGCTGGGCAACTACGCCAGCGTGCTGACCCACCGCGAGAGCCTGGGCTATATCTGCGCCGCGGCCATGACCTTCGCCGGCCTGTTCGCCTTTATCACCGCCTCGCCCTTCGTCTATCTGCAGCACTTCGGCGTCTCGCCGTCTCTCTATCCGCTGCTGTTCGGCGCCAATGTGGTGACCATGCTGGCCTCCAATCGCCTCAATATGCGCCTGCTGCGCCGCTATACGCCCCAGCAGAACCTGCGTCTGGGACTCGCCATCCAGTTGAGCGCCGGCCTGGGGCTGGTGGCGATGATGGCCAGCGGCCTGGAGTCGCTGTGGCTGGTGGTGCCGCTGGTCATGCTGTTCGCCGGCACCATCGGCCTGGTGGCCCCCAATGCCATTACCTCGCTGCTGGACAATTTCCCGCAGATGAGTGCCACCGCCACCGCCCTGCAGGGCAGCATCCAGTTCAGTTGCGGCGCCCTGGCCGGGGTCCTGGTGGGGGGCTTCGAGATCGACAGCCTCTGGCCCATGGTGCTGACCATGCTGGGGGCGACCCTGATCGGCAACCTGGGCCTGCGCCTGCTGGCGCCACGACCGACCCATGGCTGAGGGGCTTTGGCTGGAGATGACGCCCGCCACCTGGGGCGCCTGCGCCCTGGTGCTGATGCTGGGGGCCCTGGTGCAGCGCATCACCGGCTTCGGCCTGGCGGTGGTGGGGGCGCCGCTGCTGCTGATGCTGGAGCCGCGGCTGGTGCCGGTGATCCTGGTGATCTTCGGCCTGCTGGTGTCGCTGATGATGGTGCGCCGCTATTACCGGGAGATCCGCCTGGACGCCATCGGCATGGCCCTGGTGGGGCGCCTGCCGGGCAATGCCCTGGGCCTGTGGCTGCTGGTGGCCGCGCCCCTGGTGGTACTGGAGAAGGTGATCGCGCTGATCGTGCTGAGCGCCGTGGCGATCACCCTGGGGCGCTTCCGGCTGCCGGTCAATCGCGCCAGCCTGTTCGGCGCCGGGGTGGTGTCGGGGATCTTCGGCACCGTGGCGGCCATCGGCGGCCCGCCCCTGGCGCTGCTGCTGCACGGCCTGCCGCCGGATCGCCTGCGCGGCAACCTGGCCGCCTACTTTATCGTCACCGCCAGCCTGACCCTGGCGCTGCTGGCCCTGGCGGGGCGGGTCGGCGTCTGGCACCTGCAGCTGGCGCTCAGTTTCCTGCCGGCGATCCTCGTCGGCCACCTGCTGGGGGCCTGGCTGGCGCCGCGCCTGGATGCCCGCGCCATCCAGTATGGCTCCCTCACCGTCTGCACCCTGGCGGCCCTGGTGCTGCTCTTCTAGACGATCTCATCCCTGTCACGAAGCTGTCATTTTCGTCGGGCAGAGTGTCTCCACGTCAAGGCAGAACCTCTTCGACCGACAGGAGTGACTCGCATGAACCGTATCCTCAAGAGCCGCGTTTTCAAGACCACGGTGATCGCCGCCGCCGTGATGGGTGTGGCCGGCGTGGCCCAGGCCCGCGACCAGATCCGCATCGTGGGGTCGAGCACCGTCTATCCCTTCGCCAGCTACGTCACCGAGGAGTTCGGTGCGGTGACCAGCTACCCGACCCCGGTCATCGAGTCCACCGGTTCCGGCGGCGGTATCCGCCTGTTCTGTAACGGCGTGGGCGAGGGCACCCCGGATATCTCCAACGCCTCGCGCCGCATCAAGTCCAGCGAGCTGGAGCGCTGCGCCGAGAACGGCGTGACCGACGTCACCGAGGTGAAGATCGGCTCCGACGGCATCGTCTTCGCCCAGTCCAGCAGCAACGAGGGCATGGAGCTGACCCTGGAGCAGCTGTTCCTGGCGGTGGCCGCCCAGGTGCCGGTGGATGGCGAGCTGGTGGATAACCCCTACGCCAAGTGGAGCGATATCGACGCTTCCCTGCCGGATCGCGAGATCTCCGTCTACGGGCCGCCCAGCACCTCCGGCACCCGCGACGCCTTCGAGGAGCTGGTGATGGAAGCCGCCTCCGAGGAACTGGAGGCCTACGGCGGCGAGGCCTACACCGAGATTCGCGCCGATGGCGCCTATATCGATGCCGGCGAGAACGACAACCTGATCGTCCAGCGCCTTACCGAGGACACCGATTCCTTCGGCATCTTCGGCTACTCCTTCCTGGTCGAGAACGCCAACAGCCTGGTCGCCAGCAGCATCGAGGGCGTCGAGCCGACCCCCGAGGCGATCAGCGCCGGCGACTATCCGATCGCCCGCTCGCTGTTCTTCTACGTCAAGAACCAGCACGCCGAGGAAGTGACACCGCTGTATGAGTACGTCGACATGTTCGTCTCCGAGACCATGATCGGCGAGGGTGGCTACCTGACCGATATCGGCCTGATCCCGCTGCCCGAGGCCGAGCGCGAGCTGGCCCGCGAGCGCGTCGCCCAGCGTGGCACCCTGCAGCTCGCCGACCTCTAAGGCGGCATCGGGCAAGGACGCCTGACCCGGCCGGCAGCCCAGGCTGCCGGCCGTCGCACGTTGCGGCGCCGCCCGCCGTCTCATTCGTCATCGAGAGAACCCTATGCAGACCGATCAACTCCTAGCACTGTTCAGCGGCGTGCTGCTGCTGCTGGGTCTGATGGCCTTCTTCCTGGGGCGTGCCAAGGCCGCGCGGGTACGCGCCGGCGGCACGGCCATGTTCGCCCAGCCCGACCAATATGCCTGGTTCGCGGTGCTGACCACCGCCGGCCCGGCCATCCTGGTGGGAGGGCTGAGCGCCTTCCTGATGCTGTTGCTGGGCGCCGAGATTCCGCCCCTCTACCTGCTCGCCGGCAGCCTGGCCGTGGCCGCGCTGGGCCTGGCCGTGGGGGTCCGCCAGGTGAAGCCGGACTTCCATGCCCGCCAGGCCATCGAGCGGGTGATCCGCTGGATCCTGGTGGGGGCGGCGCTGATCTCCATCTTCACCACCTTCGGCATCCTCTTCTCGATCATCTTCGAGGCGCTGCGCTTCTTCCAGATGCACAGCTTCTGGGACTTTATCACCGGCACGGTGTGGAACCCGGGGGCCAGCTTCCTGGCCGCCGCCGGCCGTGCCGAGGAGGGCGCCAGCGCGGCCCAGTTCGGCTCGGTGCCGCTGTTCGCCGGCACCTTCATGATCACCGCCATCGCCATGCTGGTGGCGATTCCCGTGGGCCTGCTGGCGGCCATCTATATGGCGGAGTTCGCCCCCAAGCGGGTGCGCACCCTGGCCAAGCCGACCCTGGAGGTCCTGGCCGGCATTCCCACCGTGGTCTACGGCTTCTTCGCCGCCATCACGGTGGCGCCGCTGATCGTCAACCTGGCGGGCTTCTTCGGCCTGGACGCCTCCTTCAACAACGCCGTGGCGCCGGGGGTGGTGATGGGCATCATGATCATCCCCTTTATCTCCTCGCTCTCCGACGACGTCATCAACTCGGTGCCCGACAGCATGCGTCAGGGCTCGCTGGCGCTGGGCATGACCAAGGGCGAGACGATTCGCGATGTGGTGATTCCCGCGGCCCTGCCGGGGATCATCTCCGCCTCCCTGCTGGCGGTCTCCCGGGCGCTGGGCGAGACCATGATCGTGGTGATGGCCGCCGGCATGCGCCCCAACCTCACCGCCAACCCGTTGGAGGACATGACCACGGTGACGGTGCGCATCGTCGCGGCGCTGACCGGGGACCTGGAGTTCGAGAGCGCCGAGACCCTCTCCGCCTTCGCCCTGGGGCTGGTGCTCTTCGCGGTGACCCTGACGCTCAACCTGGTGTCGGTGCTGATGATCCGTCGCTTCCGCGAGAAGTACCGCGTCAATAACCTCTAACCCCCGAGGATCTAGCGAGATGAGTCAATCCTTCGACGAGATCAGCGCCCAGCTCAAGCGCCGCCACCGCAAGTCGACGCGGCTGAAGTGGCTCTCCATGGGGGCCCTGGGGCTGGCCGGCCTGTTCCTGGTGCTGTTCTTCGCCGATATGCTGGGCAAGGGGCTACCGGCCTTCCAGCAGGCGCAGGTCCGCGTGGAGATCGATTACAACGAGGACGCCACCCGCATGGGGCGCGCGGCCCTGGATCCCGAGGTGTCGCGGCTGGTGAGCCGCACCTTCGAGCGGCTGATTCCCGGCATGCTGCGCGACGATCCCGAGCTGCTGGGTACCACCGAGACCCGCTGGGTGCTGGCCAATGCCCAGGTGGATCAGTACCTCAAGGGGCACACGCATCGCCTCAACGCGGCGCAGCAGGCCACCGTCGACCGGCTGGCGGAAGAAGGCAACGTGGCGCTGAAGTTCAACACCACCTTCTTTACCAGCGGCGACTCCAAGATGGCCGAGGCCTCGGGGATCCTCGCCGCGGCCCTGGGTACGGTGATGACCCTGCTGGTGACCCTGGCCATCGCCTTCCCCATCGGCGTGATGACCGCGGTCTATCTCGAGGAGTTCGCCCCGGACAACCGCTTGACCCAGATCATCGAGATCAATATCAACAACCTGGCGGCGATACCCTCGATCCTCTTCGGCCTGCTGGGGCTGGCGATCTTTATCAGCTTCTTCGGCGTACCGCGCTCCTCGCCCCTGGTGGGCGGCATGACGCTGGCGCTGATGACCCTGCCGGTGATCATCATCGCCACCCGCACGGCGCTGCGCAGCGTGCCGGATTCCATCCGCCATGCCGCCTTCGGCGTCGGCTGCTCGCGCTGGCAGGTGGTGCGCGACCATGTGCTGCCGCTGGCCATGCCCGGCATCATGACCGGGTCGATCATCGGCCTGGCCCAGGCCATGGGCGAGACCGCGCCGCTGATCATCGTCGGCATGGTGGCCTTTATCCCCGATGTCAGTGCTACCTTTACCGAGGCCGCCACCGTGCTGCCGGCGCAGATCTTCACCTGGGCGGGGGAACCCGACAAGGCCTTCGTCGAGAAGACCGCCGGGGGCATCCTGGTGCTGCTGGCGATCCTGATCTTCCTCAATGCCACCGCCGTGGTACTGCGCAAGAAATTCGAGCGTCGCTGGTAAGCCCGGCGCGTTACAGAGGACACTCTCCATGAATATGCAAGCCGCTCCCCGTCATACCGCCGGTACCGCTCCCCAGGTGGGGCAGCCGCATACCCGCAACGATCAGGCCTGCCATGACCTGAGCATCCGGGTCCGCGACCTCAACCTCTGGTATGGCCAGACCCAGGCGCTCAAGAACCTCAATATTGACCTCTTCGAGAAGAACGTCACCGCCCTGATCGGTCCCTCCGGCTGCGGCAAGTCGACCTTCCTGCGCTGCCTCAACCGCATGAACGACCTGATCCCCAGCGTGCGCATCGAGGGCCTGGTGGAGATGGACGGGCGCGACGTCAACGCCACCAGGATGGACGAGGTGGCCCTGCGTCGCCGGGTGGGCATGGTCTTCCAGAAGCCCAACCCCTTCCCCAAGTCGATCTACGAGAACATCGCCTATGCGCCGCGCATGCACGACCTGGTGAGCCGCAAGGCGGAGCAGGACGAGCTGGTGGAGAAGGCGCTGCGCGATGCCGGCCTGTGGAACGAGGTCAAGGACAAGCTCCACGAGCCGGGCACCTCGCTCTCCGGGGGCCAGCAGCAGCGCCTGTGCATCGCCCGGGCCATCGCCGTGCAGCCCGATGTCATCCTGATGGACGAGCCCACCTCGGCGCTGGACCCCATCTCCACCGCCACCATCGAAGACCTGATGGACAAGCTCAAGCAGCAGTTCACCATCGTCACCGTGACCCACAACATGCAGCAGGCGGCGCGGGTGGCGGATTACACCGCCTTCTTCCACCTGGGCGAGATCGTCGAGTACAACGACACCAAGACGATGTTCTCCAACCCGGCCACCAAGAAGGCCGAGGACTATATCACCGGCCGTTACGGCTAAGCGGGACGCTAGGGGCATCGAAAACGATGACGGGGAGGCCAAGCGGCCTCCCCGTCGTCGTGTCCGGTGCGCCGTCATGGGGCTGTCATAAGAGGGCGCTATATATGGTTTTCCACATGTATAACGGAGCCTCTCCATGACCCGCCGCCGCGTGCTCTTCCTCTGCCAAGCCAATTCCGCCCGCTCCTTGATGGGCGAGGCGCTGCTGCGCCATCTGGCCGGCGACGCCTATGCGGCCTTCAGCGCCGGCAGCGCGCCGGACCGCCCCCATGAACTGACCCTGGCGGCCCTCGAGGCCCAGGGCATCGCCACCCAGGGCCTGGCCAGCCAGTCCCTCGACGACTTCGCCGGGGAACACTTCGATGCGGTGATCGTGCTCTGCGACAAGGCCCGGCAGGCCTGTCGCGACTGGCGCGGCAGCGCCGACGAGCGCCTCTACTGGGATATCCGCGACCCGCGCCTGATCGACCGCCCCGATGCCTATGCCCAGGCCCTGCAGGAGATCCGCCGGCGGCTCGACCTCTGGTTGGCCAGCCGGCGCCATGACACCCGACCGTAATAATTCGCTGTTACTAATGTAGTGTCGATTTCCCGCTCCGGAGAGCCCATGCTTCGCTTCGAAAACATGACGGTCAGGGTCAGCTGGTCGCTGGTCCTGGCCGCCTTCGCCATCCTGATCCTCGGCGCCAGCCTGCTCGGCCTGTTCTCCAACCAGACCGGCCGCGAGGCCTTCGGTACCCTCAATCGCCTCAACGTGGAGCAGGCCCAGGCCCTCAATCGCGCCTATATCGACGTGCTGCGGGCGCGCATCGAGATGGATCGCGCCGCCGAGCTGCTGCGCACCCCGGCCTTCGAGCGGCCGGGGCCGGCCATCGAGCGGGCCGAGGCCCTGCTGGGGTCCGCCGAGGCGGCCTTCGAACGCTTCCGGGCGGTGCCCCCCGCGGCCAGCCAGCAGGCGGCCATCGAGGCCCTGAGTCAGCGCTACCAGTCGCTGGTGGACAATAACCTGAGCCTGCAGCTGATGCTGCTCCAGGACGGCGACCATGGCGGCTACCGCTCCGGCCAGTCCCGGGTCACCGAGAGCAGCCAGGCCTTTATGGCGGAGGCCGACGACTTCTTCGCCGCCTCCGTCGGCGAGGGCCGGGCCCTGGCCGCCCAGTTCCGGCGCCTGGCCGACTGGCTCGGCGTCAGCCTGCTGGCCACCCTGGCGGCGGCGGCGCTGCTGATCGGCCTGGTGCTGTGGGGCGTGACCCGCAACGTGATTCGCCCGCTGCGCGAGGTGGTGGGGCACTTCCGGCGCATCGCCGAGGGGGACCTCTCGGCGCCCATCGAGGCCCGCGGGCGCAACGAGATCGGCCAGCTGTTCGCCGAGCTGGCCACCATGCAGGCCTCCCTCACCGAGACGGTGATTCACCTGCGCCGGGGTAGCGAGGGCGTCCACGAGGCCAGCCGCCGCATGGCCGAGGACAATGCCGCCCTGGCCGCCCAGACCCAGCAGCAGGGCGCGGCCCAGGCCCAGACCGCCGACCACCTGGCCCAGCTGACCCACGCCGTGGCCGGCAACGTGACCACCGCCGACGAGGTGGGACGCTCCGCCGAGGGCGCCACCCGGCGGGCCAGGGAGGGCGAGGCGGTGATCACCCGCTTCGCCGATACCATGGAGACGATCCAGTCCCACGCCGAGGAGATCGCCGGCATGGTCGCGCTGATCGAGAGCATCGCCTTCCAGACCAATATCCTGGCCCTGAATGCCTCGGTGGAGGCGGCCCGGGCCGGCGACCAGGGGCGCGGTTTCGCGGTGGTGGCCAAGGAGGTGCGCGAGCTGGCCTCGCGCAGCGACCACGCCGCCAAGGAGATCCGTGGGCGCATCGAGGCCTCCCGGCAGAGCGTGGCGGCGGGCGGCGAACTCTCCCGGGAGGCGGTGGAGCACACCCGCGAGATCATCCTCGCCATCGAGCGGGTGAATGCGCTGATGGCGCGTATCCACGATGCCTCCCGGGAGCAGCAGGCGGGCATCGACGAGGTCAACGGCGCCATGGCGCAGATGCAGGCGGCGACCCGGGACAGCGCCCGCCTGGTGGAGCGGGCCGCCGACGGCGCCCAGCGCCTGGAGGGCGAGGCCGAAGGCATGCAGGCCTACGCCCGGGGCTTCCGCCTCGATGCCGACCCGGTCGGGGACGACGCGGCCCCCGACTGGGAGGCCCTGGCGGTGACGCAGGATGAAGCGACACGGTTACCGGCCCTCGCGCATTAAATAACGCCAGCCATATATGCTATTGTCCATATATCTTTGGGGGCGGGCCTCGGGGCCTGCCCCTCCGTGTTTTTTCGAGAGGAGCCCGAGATGGCAATCACTATCGGTATCAATGGCCTGGGGCGTATCGGTCGCCTGACCCTGCGGGCCCTCTGGGCGCGAGTCGCGGCCGGCGAGGTGACGATCGGCCGCATCAACGACCCGGGCGGCGACGCCGCCACCTTCGCCCACCTGCTGGAGTTCGACTCCGTGCACGGCCGCTGGAGCCCGGGGCAGGGCATCCGCGCCGAGGATGACGCCATCGTGATCGACGGTCGGGCGATTCCCTTCAGCGCCCATACCGCCATCGGCGACAGCGACTGGTCGAGCTGCCGGGTGACCATCGAGTGCTCCGGCAAGATGAAGACGACGGAGAAGCTCCAGGCCTACCTGGATCAGGGCGTCGAACGGGTGGTGGTCAGTGCCCCGGTCAAGGAAGAAGGGGTGCTCAATGTGGTGATGGGGGTCAACGACGACCGCTATGACCCGGCGCTGCACCGTATCGTCACCGCGGCCAGTTGCACCACCAACTGCCTGGCGCCGGCGGTCAAGGTGATCCATGAGACCTACGGTATCCGCCACGGCTCCATGACCACGGTGCATGACATCACCAATACCCAGTCGATCCTCGATGCCCCCCACAAGGACCTGCGCCGGGCCCGGGCCTGCGGCATGAGCCTGATTCCTACCACCACCGGCTCCGCCAAGGCGATCACCGCCATCTTCCCGGAGCTCGAGGGCAAGCTCAACGGCCACGCCGTGCGGGTCCCGCTGGCCAACGCCTCCCTCACCGACATGGTCTTCGAGCTGGCGCGGGCGGTCACCGCCGAGGAGGTCAACGCCGCGCTCAAGGCCGCCGCCGAGGGCGAGCTGGCCGGCATCCTCGGTTATGAGGAGCGCCCCCTGGTCTCCATCGACTACCGCACCGACCCGCGCAGCGCCATCGTCGATGCCCCCTCCACCCTGGTGATCAATGGCACCCAGCTCAAGCTCTACGCCTGGTACGACAACGAGTGGGGCTACGCCAACCGCACCGCCGAGCTGGCCCTCAAGGTGGCCCATGGCTAGCGGGGGCGGGGACGAGTCGCTGGGCGCCCGGCTGCGGGCGCTGCCCTTCGAGGTGCGCCAGTACCTGCTGATCACCGGCAACTACTGGGCCTTTACCCTCACCGATGGCGCCCTGCGCATGCTGGTGGTACTCCACTTCCACCAGCTCGGCTACTCGCCGCTGGAAGTGGCCCTGCTGTTCCTCTTCTACGAGGCCTTCGGGGTGGTGACCAACCTGGTGGGGGGCTGGCTGGGTGCGCGCCTCGGGCTCAATCGCACCATGAACGTCGGCCTCGGCCTGCAGATCGTGGCGCTGGCGATGCTGATGGTGCCCGCCGCGGCGCTGACCGTGCCCTGGGTGATGGCCGCCCAGGCGCTCTCGGGGATCGCCAAGGACCTCAACAAGATGAGCGCCAAGAGCGCGGTCAAGGTGCTGGTGCCCCAGGACAGCGCCAACGCCGGCAGCGCCCTCTACCGCTGGGTGGCGATCCTCACCGGCTCCAAGAACGCCCTCAAGGGCGCCGGCTTCTTCCTCGGCGGGGCCCTGCTGACGCTGATCGGCTTCCGGGGCGCGGTGCTGGCCATGGCGCTGATGCTCGCCGCCGTGCTGATGTTGTCGCTGTGGCGGCTCAGGGCCGACCTGGGGCGGGTCAAGCACAAGCCCAGGTTCCGCGAGGTGTTCTCCAAGTCGCGGGCGGTCAACGTGCTGTCGGCGGCGCGGCTCTGCCTGTTCGCCTCCCGGGACGTCTGGTTCGTGGTGGCCCTGCCGGTGTTCCTCTATGACCAGCACGGCTGGAGCCACTGGACGGTGGGCGGCCTGCTGGCGATCTGGGTGATCGGCTATGGCGGGGTGCAGACCCAGGCGCCGCGGCTGACCCGGCTGATTCACGGTGAGGCGCGTCTGCTCACCGCCGGCTGGGCGGCGGCGCTGGCGCTGCTCGGCGTGGTGCTGGCACTGCTGCCGCTGGAAGCGGTGAGCTGGCTGGTGCTAGGCTTGCTGGCCTTCGGCGTGCTCTTCGCCGTCAACTCCAGCTGGCACAGCTACCTGATCGTCCACTATGCCCGGGCCGACGGGGTCTCCATGGACGTGGGCTTCTACTATATGGCCAACGCCATGGGACGGCTGATCGGCACCCTGCTGTCGGGCTGGCTCTATATGCAGTACGGGCTTGGCGCCTGCCTGTGGGTGGCCGCGGCCCTGGTGGCGACCAGCGCCGTGCTGGCCCTGGGGCTGCCGCGACGCTCTGCCTGACACCATTGGAGGAGTGATTCGCCTGATGCCCTCGAAGGAGGTAATGCTTGGAAGCCATTCGCCTGTTCAAGTGCCTGGGTGACGAGACGCGCCTGCTGCTGGTGCTGCTGATCCATCGGGAGGGCGAGCTCTGCGTCTGCGAGCTGACCCATGCCCTGGAAGCTTCCCAGCCCAAGGTCTCCCGTCACCTGGCCCAGCTACGCGCCTGCGAGCTGCTCAGCGATCGTCGCGATGGCCAGTGGGTCTACTACCGCCTGGCCGAGGCCCTGCCCGGCTGGGTCGGCCGGGTGCTCGAGGCCGCCGAGGCGGGGGAGGGGGCACGCCTCGACGCCCTCCAGGCCCGGCTCGGCTGCATGGGAAACCGCCCGGAGCGACGTTCGGCGCTGTGTTAACACCTGGGAGGTATTGTCTCGACCGAGGGCCGGATCAGGCGGCGCTGGGGAAGTGGTGCCGGGTCTGGTTGGCGATGCGCACCAGGGCCAGCATCAGCGGCACCTCCACCAGCACCCCCACCACCGTGGCCAGCGCCGCCCCGGACTGCAGGCCGAACAGGGCGATGGCGGCGGCCACCGCCAGTTCGAAGAAGTTGCTGGCGCCGATCATTGCTCCGGGGGCGGCAACGTTGTGGGGTACCTTCCACGCCTTGGCCCAGCCGTAGGCGATAAAGAAGATCAGCACCGTCTGGAGGATCAGCGGGATAGCGATCAGCACGATATGCAGCGGCGCCTCGAGGATGACCTCGCCCTGGAAGGCGAACAGCAGCACCAGGGTGATAATCAGCCCAATCGGTGTCACCGGGCCGAGGCGCTTCATAAAGACGTTGTCGTACCACTCGCTGCCGTGGCGTTTGATCAGGCTGCGTCGGGTCAGATAGCCGGCCACCAGCGGAATCACGATATAGAGTACCACCGACAGCGCCACCGTATCCCAGGGCACCCGGATATCGGAGATGCCCAGCAGCAGGACCACAATGGGGGCGAAGGCGAACAGCATGATCAGGTCGTTGAGCGCCACCTGCACCAGGGTGTAGGCGGCGTCGCCCCGGGTCAGGGTGCTCCAGACGAAGACCATGGCGGTGCAGGGGGCGGCGCCCAGCAGGATGGCGCCGGCCAGGTACTGGCTGGCCAGTTCCTGCGGAATGAGCGGGCGAAAGATCACCATCAGGAAGAGCCAGGCGATGGCGAACATGCTGAAGGGCTTGATCAGCCAGTTCACCGTGGTGGTGATGACCAGTCCCCTGGGTTGGCGGCGCACGCCGAGCACGGCGGCGAAGTCGATCTGCGCCATCATCGGGAAGATCATCGCCCAGATCAGGATCGCCACCGGGATCGATACCTGGGCGACCTCGAAGCGCGACAGGGTCTCCGGCACCACCGGGGCGAATTGGCCCAGGGCCACCCCGGCGATAATGGCCAGGGCCACCCAGATCGAGAGGAAACGCCCGAACGGCCCCATGCCCTCGGCGGTGCTGGGGGCCTGGGACGCCTGATGTGTGGTCATGCCGTGGCTCCTCTAGATGGCTCGCTGGTTGACCCGCGACGAGAGGGCCGCGGCGGATTCCTTGCGTTCGGAGTAGCGGTCGGTAAGCACCTCGCGGCGGCCGCGCACCAGCAGGGTGAATTTCACCAACTCCTCCATGACATCGACGATGCGGTCATAGAAGGGCGAGGGCTTCATACGATCGTTATCATCGAACTCCATAAAGGCCTTGGGTACCGACGACTGGTTGGGGAGGGTCAGCATGCGCATCCAGCGGCCGAGTATCCGCAGCTGATTGACGGCATTGAATGACTGGGAGCCGCCGCATACCTGCATCACCGCGAGTGTCTTGCCCTGGGTCGGGCGGACCGCGCCCAGGGAGAGCGGAATCCAGTCGATCTGTGCCTTCATGATACCGGTCATGGCGCCGTGGCGTTCCGGCGAGCACCACACCATGCCCTCGGACCACTGCACCAGCTCGCGGAGTTCCGCTACCTTGGGGTGGGTCGCCTCCTCGGTATCCGGCAGGGGCAGGCCGTGGGGGTCGAAGAGGCGCGTTTCGGCGCCCATGGCTCGCAGCAGGCGCGCGGCCTCTTCCACCGCCAGGCGGCTGAAGGAGCGGCTTCGCAGCGAACCATAGAGCAGCAGGATACGCGGCGCCTCGGCATCGCCCTCGGCGAGGCCCAGGGCCTCGGCACTGGGCGCGCGAAAAAGCGCCGGGTCGAGGTTGGGCAGGTCGGTCACTGGGCTCATGATGCCTCCGGCATGGGGGGATGAGATTTATCATATATGCCTATTCGTATATATCAAGCGCAAGCGCGCTTCGCCGTCCCCGCGAGCCGGGGTGCTATGCTCGACACTCGAACCGCGAGGGAGGTGCTATGGGCGAGGCCCTGAGACTCGAGGCCCTGGGCATCGGCGCCTTGAAGGAAGTGTCCCTGTTGCTGGCCCCCGGCGAGGTGCTGTGCCTCTCCGGGGCCAGCGGTAGCGGCAAGAGCCGGCTGCTGCGCGCCATCGCCGACCTGGAACCCCATGAGGGCGAGGCCTGGTTGGGAGACACCGCGCGTTCGTCGTTGCCGGCCCATCAGTGGCGGGCCCGGGTGATGCTGGTGCCCGCCGAGAGCCACTGGTGGGCGGAGCGGGTCGGCGAGCATCTGGCGGTGGCGCCGAGCGAGGCGGATCTCGCCGCCCTGGGCTTCGATGCCGGGGTGCTGGCGTGGGAGGTCGCCCGGCTCTCCTCCGGGGAGAAGCAGCGCCTGGCGCTGCTGCGCGCCGTGGCGGTATTGGATGAGCGTCCGGCCGAGGCCGCGGCGCTGCTGCTGGATGAGCCCACCGCCAACCTGGACGAGGCCACGACCCGGGCGGTGGAGGCCTGGATGAGCGAGCGCCTCGGCGAGCGGGGCTGGCCGACGATCTGGGTGGCCCATGACCCCGGGCAGGTCGCCCGGGTGGCGGGGCGTCACTGGCATATCGAGGGCAACCGACTGGTCGAGAAGGAGCCCCGCGCATGGACGTGATCGCCCTGGCCTGGTGGCAGTTGGCCATCGCGGCGTTGCTGGTGGTGGCCCTGGCCGGCTGCACGGCGCTGATGCGCCTGGGGGTGGGCCGCAGCCTGCTGATCGCCGGCACTCGTACCGTGGTTCAACTGGCGCTGATCGGCCTGGTGCTGGAGGCGCTGTTCGCCGCCGAGCGATTGCTGTGGGTGGCCCTGATGGCCATGGCCATGTTGCTGGTCGCCGGTCGCGAGGCGATGGCACGGCAGCAGCGCCGGCTGCGCGGCGGCTGGGCCTTCGGCATCGGCACCCTGGCGATGTTCCTGTCGTCCTTCACCGTGACCGTCCTGACCCTGACGGTGATCATCGGCCCCGAGCCCTGGTACCGGCCCCAGTACGCCATCCCCCTGCTGGGCATGCTGCTGGGCAACACCATGACCGGGGTCGCCCTGGCCCTGGACCGTCTCACCGAGAGCGCCTGGCGCCAGCGGGCGGTGATCGAGAATCGCCTGATGCTGGGCCAACCCTGGCAGGTGGCCATCGGCGATATCCGCCGCGAGGCCATGCGTAGCGGCCTGATGCCCACCATCAACGGCATGGCGGCGGCGGGGCTGGTCAGCCTGCCGGGCATGATGACCGGCCAGATCCTGGCCGGTACGGCACCGGGGCTGGCGGTGAAATACCAGATCCTGATCATGTTCGCCATCGCCCTGGGGACCGGCTTCGGTGCCCTGGCCGCGGTGTCGGTCGGCAGCCGGCGGCTATTCGACAAGCGCGAGCGACTGCGCCTGGACCGCCTGGCGGCGCCGCGCGGCTAGCCGACCTCAGGAGGCCGTCGGTTGGGGCAGGACGTCGGAGCCTGGCAGGCCAGCGCTCAGGAAGCCGCCAGGAAGTCGGCGCTCAGGAGGCCGCCAGGAAGTCGGCGCTCAGGAGGCCGCCAGGAAGTCGGCGCTCAGGAAGTCGACGATAGCGGCGATCAGCCGCTCGGGACACTCCCGGTGGGGCAGATGGCCGCAGTCGCTCAGTAGTCGCGACTCGGCGGGGCCCGCCGTCAGGGCGGCGATACGCGCCGGCTGTTCGGCCGAGCCATAGTCGTCATTCTCGCCATGCAGCGCCAGGGTGGGGCAGGTCACCCGGGCCAGGGCCGCGTCCAGGGTCCAGTCGCGGAAGGCCTCGGAGTGCCAGTTGTCGACCCAGGCGCGCAGCACCCAGTCGGCCTTGTCGCCGTGGTATCGGGCCAGGCGCTGCATGCCACCCGGCGCGGTAAAGCCTCGCTCGGCCTCGCGGATGCCGGCCAGGGTGCGGGGCTCGTTGAAGGCCTGGGCCGCCACCGTGATCAGTGCCTCGCAGGCCGCCGGGTGCCGGCCCGCCACTTCCACGGCCATGCCGCCGCCGACGCTATGGCCCAGCGCCACGAAGCGCTCCAGGTCGAAGTGGGCGCGCACTGCGGTGAAGGCGCCCCGGGCCTCGTCGGTAATAAAACTCGTCGGCTGAGGGCCGGGGTGGGGCGCCGAGCGCCCATGGCCCAGGCGGTCGTAGGCGATCACCTCGCGCCCGCTGGCTCGGGCCAGGCGCTCGGGAAAGTCCCGCCATAGCGCGATGCAGCCCAGGGAGTCATGCAGCAGCACCAGGGGGGAGCCCGGGGCATCCGCAGCCATGGGTGTCCAGCGCGCCGCATGCAGCGCGCCGTTGGGAGTCTCGATTCGGTACTCCCTGACCCGAGGTTGATCTGCCATGGTTTCGTTCCTGTCGAGCCGTTAGTCGATGAGCTCCACGGCGATGGCGGTGGCCTCGCCGCCGCCGATGCACAAACTGGCGATGCCGCGCTTGCCGCCGGTGGTGCGCAGGGCGTGTACCAGGGTGGCGATGATCCGTGAACCGGTGGAGCCGATGGGGTGGCCCTGGGCGCAGGCGCCGCCATAGATATTCACCTTGTCGTGGGGAATATCGAGCCCGTCCATGGCCAGCAGGGTCACCACCGCGAAGGCCTCGTTGATCTCGAAGAGGTCGACGTCATTCACCCCCCAGCCGAGTTTCTTGAGCAGCTTGTCGATGGCCCCCACCGGGGCGATGGTGAACTCGCTGGGGTGCTGGGAGTGGGTACTGTGGCCGAGGATCCGCGCCAGGGGCGTGGCGCCATGGCGCTCCGCGGCGGCCTGGCTGGCCAGGATCAGCGCCGAGGCGCCATCGGAGATGGAGCTCGAGTTGGCGGCGGTGATGGTGCCGTCCTTGGCGAAGGCCGGGCGCAGGCCGCGGATCTTGTCGAGCCTGGCCTGGAAGGGCTGCTCGTCGTGGGTGACCAGGGTCTCGCCCTGGCGGCCGGTGACCGTCACCGGGGCCATCTCGGCCTTCAGGTGGCCCGCTTCCTGGGCGGCCATGGCCCGCTCCAGGGAGGCGATGGCGAAGTCGTCCATGCGCTCGCGGGTATAGCCCCGCTGGGTGGCGACCTCCTGGGCGAAGCCGCCCATCAGCTTGCCGGTCTCGGCATCCTCCAGGCCATCCAGGAACATATGATCCTTGAGCTCGCCATGCCCCAGGCGGTAACCACTGCGGGCCTTGGTCAGCAGATGGGGGGCATTGGACATGGACTCCATGCCGCCGGCCAGCAGCACCTCGCCGGAACCGGCGCGGATCAGGTCATGGGCCAGCATGGTGGCCTTCATGCCGGAGCCGCACAGCTTGTTGATGGTGGTGGCGCCGATGCCATCGGGGATGCCGGCCTGGCGCATGGCCTGGCGGGCCGGCCCCTGCTTGACCCCGGCGGGCAGCACGCAGCCGAAGATGCCCTCGTCGATCACGCCCGCCTCGATGCCGGCCCGCTCGATGGCCGCCCGGGTCGCCGCCGCGGCCAGCTGGGGGGCGGTCAGGCTCGACAGGCTGCCCTGCAGGCCGCCCATGGGGGTACGGGCGGCGGAAAGGATGACGACGTCGTTCATGGTGGATCTCCTCGATGATGGAGCGCTATCCCGTTGACCCTCGAACGGGGCCATGGTTTGCTGTCAGCATAACCAAGCAAGCGCTAGTGTAAACAGGATGAATGTCGTGAATGATTCTCCGCGCCGCCGGGAACTGACTCGCCTGGCGGCCCAGCTGTTCGTCCAGGAAGGCTTCGATCGCACCACGGTGCGCATGCTGGCCCAGGAGATGGGCATCAAGTCCGGTAGCCTCTTCCACCACTTCCGCGACAAGCAGGAAATTCTCTGTGCGGTGATCGAGGAGGGCACCCAGAACGCCCTGGCCATCGCCCGGGAGGCCCTGGAGGCCTGCGAGCCCAACCCCGAGGCGCGGCTGCACGCCATGGCCCGGGCGCATCTCGAGACCCTGCTTACCGACCGCAATGCCCATGTGGTGGCCCTCTACGAATGGCGACGCCTGGACGCCGAGTCCCGAGCCCACCTCAGCCACCTGCGCGACGCCTATGAGGCATTGTGGCAGGAGGTGGTGGGGGACGCCCTGGAGGCCGGCCTGATTCATGGCGACAAGTTCCTGGTCTCGCGCTTCGTGCTGGGGGCGCTCAACTGGACGGTGCGCTGGTACGACCCCGATGGGTCGAGAACGCCCGAGGAGCTGGCCCGCGAACTGATCGCCATGATCACCCCCTCTTCGCGCTGATCGCTTATCGCCGCCCGCTTGGGCGGCTTCTCCCGACCATGGTCTAGTCTCGATCGCCTTGCCGACGCCGCCTCTTTCGTCTTAGCGTTGTACCAAGCGCTTGCTAGGTTTTGCAAGTTGACGTTTACGTTAAAGGTAGACAAGAGGCTTTGCGCCGCGCAGGCTTCGATAACAAGCACAAGAGGGCAGGTTATGAGCACCACTGCGACCCAGACCGACTACGCCAGCTACCTGGAAGACTTCTCCCTGGAGGCGCTGATCGCCCGCCTCGACGATCATCGCGACGGCCAGCTCAACGCCTATGAGGCCTGCTGCGGACGCCACCTGCGCGAGGGACGCGGCGAGGTGGCGGCCCTGGTCCAGGAGGGGGGCGATGGCAGCGTCAGTCGCCTCAGCTACGCCGAACTCGACGCCGAGAGCGCCAGGCTGGCCGGCTGGTTCAAGGCCCGCGGTCTGGGGGAGGGGGATCGCATCGCCTGCATGCTGCCGCGTACCCCGGCGCTGCTGATCACGGTGCTGGCCACCTGGCGCATCGGCGCGGTCTATCAGCCGCTATTCACCGCCTTCGGCCCCGATGCCCTGGAATATCGCCTGGAGCGGGCCGACACCCGGCTGGTGATCACCGATGCCGCCAATCGCGCCAAGTTCGAGGACCTCGCGGCCTGCCCGCCAATCCTCAATGTGGACGGCGACGGCGACGGCGACGGCGACCTGGCCTGGACCGAGGCCCTGGCCCATGCGCCCCTGGGCGAGGCGCCGCCGCGGCTGGCTCCGGACGCGCCCTTCCTGCAGATGTTCACCTCCGGCACCGTGGGCAAGCCCAAGGGGGTGGCGGTGCCGCTCTCGGCGCTTCCCGCCTTCGCCCTCTATATGGAGCTGGCCATCGACCTGAGGCCCGAAGATCGCTTCTGGAACATGGCCGATCCCGGCTGGGCCTACGGCCTCTACTACGCCATCGCCGGGCCCCTGCTGCTGGGGACCACCACCCACCTCTGCGAGGCGGGTTTCAGCGCCGAGGGGGCGCTCGACTTTATGCGTCGCCACGGCATCACCAACTTCGCCGCCGCGCCCACCGCCTACCGGCTGATGAAGGCCTCGGGGATCTTCGACGAGGCCGCCGAGCAGCTGTCGCTGCGGGTCGCCAGTTCCGCCGGCGAACCCCTCAATACCGAGGTGGTCGGCTGGGTGGAGCGGGCCCTGGGCTGCCCGGTGATGGATCACTACGGCCAGACCGAGACTGGCATGACCTGCTGCAACCACCATGCCCTGGCGCACCCCAAGCACATCGGTGGCATGGGGGTGCCGATGCCCGGCTATCGGCTGGCGATCCTCGATGCCGAGTACCGGGAACTGCCCGCCGGGGAACCCGGGGTGCTGGCGGTGGATATCGCCCGCTCGCCGGCCTTCTTCTTCCCCGGCTACACCTGGCAGGAGAAGCATCCCTTCGCCGAGGGCTACTATTTGACCGGGGACGTGGTGATTCGCAACGCCGACGGCAGCTTCCAGTTCGCCGGCCGCGACGACGACATCATCACCACCGCCGGCTACCGGGTCGGTCCCGCCGATGTGGAGAACTCGGTGCTGACCCACCCGGCGGTGGCGGAGTCCGCGGCGGTGGGCAAGCCCGACGAGATCCGCGGCGAGATCATCAAGTCCTTCGTGGTGCTGCGGGAGGGCCATGAGCCCAGCGAGGCCCTGGCCGAGGAGATTCGTCAGCGGGTGCGCGAGCGGCTCTCCACCCATGCCTTCCCGCGGGAGATCGCCTTCGTCGAGACCCTGCCCAAGACCCCCAGCGGCAAGATTCAACGCTTCAAGCTGCGCGCCCAGGCCGCCGAGGAGGCGGAAACGGCGCCCAGCCACTAACCGGAGACAGCGATGCAGATTCAAGACCAGACCTTCCTGATTACCGGGGCCGCCTCCGGGCTGGGGGCGGCCACCGCCGAGCGCCTGGTGGCCGCCGGCGGCCGGGTGCTGCTCAGCGACCTGAGCGACAGGGTCGAGGCCCAGGCACGGGCCCTGGGCGAGGCCGCCCGGGCCCTGTGCGGGGACGTGACCTCCGAGGCGGACATGCAGGCGGCCATCGACGCCGCCATCGAGCTCGGCGAGGGGCGTGGCCTGGCCGGGGTGATCCATTGTGCCGGGGTGGTCAGCGTGGCCAAGCTGGTGGATCGGGAGGGCAACCCCGCGGACCTGGAGGCCTATGCCCGCACCATCCGGATCAACCTGGTGGGCAGCTTCAATGTGATGCGCCTGGCCGCCGCCGCCATGACCCGCAATGCGCCGGGCGAGGATGGCGAGCGGGGAGTGATCATCAACACCGCCTCCGTGGCCGCCTTCGATGGCCAGGTGGGGCAGTGCGCCTATAGCGCCTCCAAGGCCGGGGTGGTGGGGATGAGCCTGCCGGCGGCCCGGGAGCTCTCGCGACACGGTATCCGGGTGATGGCCATTGCCCCCGGGGTCTTCGAGACGCCGATGATGAGCGATATCCCCGAGGAGGCGGTGGCGGCCCTCTCCGCCGCCGTGCCCTTCCCCAAGCGCCTCGGCAAGCCCGACGAGTTCGCCCGCCTGGCGGAGCAGATCGTCACCAACTCGATGCTCAACGGCGAGGTGATTCGCCTGGATGGCGGGATTCGGATGCAATAGACCCGCCCGAGAAGCGAGAGGGAAGAGGAAGGCAGGGCTACTGCTGAGGGGCGCTGGGGGCAGGCCGGAGCAAAGCGTCTTTTTCAGGGACGAAAAAGTCGAGCGTCCATGGATGGATTCACAGCGTCTTTGCGTAGTGCCTGTCCCCAGGATAGCCCCGGGCCTATACAAGGAGGGGGTAACTGCGATGGCTTCACGGCTGGAGTTGCGCGAATCGCCGCCAGCTGCTTGGTTTAATAGACCCCGGCCCGCGGCGGGCCGGCCCTGTTGAAGTGCTATCGAGCGATCAAGGAGGCGTCGAATGTCTATCGAGAAAGTTGCCTATCGTGCCCATGCCAAGGCCACCGGCGGCCGCGACGGTCGTGCCGTCTCCTCCGACGGGGTCCTCGATGTCGCCCTGGCGGTGCCCAAGGAGATGGGCGGCGGTGGCGGGGCGGCCACCAACCCCGAGCAGCTCTTCGCCGCCGGCTACTCCGCCTGTTTCCTCGGTGCCATGAAGTTCGTCGCCGGCCGCGACAAGCTGCCGCTGCCGGATGATGTCAGCATCGAGGGCGCGGTGGGCATCGGCGAGATTCCCGGCGGCTTCGGTATCGAGGTGGAACTGAAGATCTCCCTGCCGGGCATGGACAAGCAACAGGCCCAGCAGGTGGTCGATGCCGCTCACCAGGTCTGCCCCTACTCCAATGCCACCCGGGGCAATATCGATGTGACCCTGACCCTGGTGGATTAGCCTCGCGTCCGTGCACTGCCCGCGGCACGCCGTGCCTTGACCGCCCACCCCGAGGCTTCGGGGTGGGCGGTATCGTGTCGGGCCCTTGGCGACTATCGACCAAGGTCGGGGGCTTTCCCCCGAGGGAATTCAAACGAACGCTTGACGTCTGGCGAGGCGCCGGTTAGTTTCAAACAAATGTTTGAAATTGGCGCCGCCGCCTAGCCTATTCTCGATTTCCGGCGCCCTCTTCTGGAGAGACCGACATGCCCGACTATCAGGCCCCCCTGCGCGATCTGCGTTTCGTGATGGACGAGATGCTCGACTATCCGGCTCACTACGCTCGCCTGCCGGGTGGCGACGACGCCTCCCCGGACGTGGTGGCGGCCATCCTCGAGGAGGGCGCGCGCTTCGCCCGCGAGGTGCTGTTGCCGCTGAACCAGAGCGGCGACCGGGAGGGCTGCCGGCTGGAGGGCGGCGAGGTAAAGGCGCCGAAGGGTTTCAAGGAGGCCTATGCCCAGTACGTGGAGGGGGGCTGGCCGAGCCTGGCCGCCGACCCGGCACAGGGCGGCCAGGGGCTGCCGCACTCCCTGGCCATGGTGCTCTCGGAGATGATCTGCGCCACCAACCTGGCCTGGGGCATGTACCCGGGACTCTCCCACGGCGCCGCCGACGCCCTGCGTCACCACGGCACCGAGGCGCAGAAGGCCACCTACCTGACCAAGCTGGTGGAGGGCACCTGGACCGGCACCATGTGCCTCACCGAGCCCCACTGCGGTACCGACCTGGGGCTGATCAAGACCCGCGCCCTGCCCACCGATGACGGTGCCTATGCGATCACCGGCACCAAGATCTTTATCTCCGCCGGCGAGCATGACCTGGCCGAGAATATCGTTCACCTGGTACTGGCCAAGCTGCCGGACGCCCCCGAGGGCTCCAAGGGCATCTCGCTCTTTGTGGTGCCCAAGTTTCTGCCCGATGCCGACGGCAACCCGGGCGAGCGCAATGGCGTGGTCTGCGGGTCGCTGGAGCACAAGATGGGCATCCACGGCAACGCCACCTGCGTGATGAACTTCGACGGGGCCAAGGGCTTTTTGGTGGGCGCCCCCAACAAGGGCCTGGCCTGCATGTTCACCATGATGAATGCCGCCCGTATCGGCGTCGGCATCCAGGGCCTGGGGCTCGCCGAGGCGAGCTTCCAGAATGCCCTGGCCTATGCCCGCGACCGCCTGCAGATGCGCGCCCTCTCCGGTCCCCAGGCCCCCGAGAAGGCCGCCGACCCGATCATCGTGCACCCGGACGTGCGGCGCATGCTGCTGACCCAGAAGGCCTTCGCCGAGGGCGGCCGGATGCTGGTGCTCTATACCGCCCAGATGATTGATATCGTCGAGCATGGCAGCGCCGCCGCCGAGCGGGAGCGCGCCGAGACCCTGCTGGGCCTGCTGACGCCCATCGTCAAGGCGTTCCTCACCGAGGTGGGCTTCGAGGCCACCAACGAGGGGGTGCAGGTGTTCGGCGGCCACGGCTTTATCCAGGAGTGGGGCATGGAGCAGCTGGTGCGGGACGCCCGCATCACCCGCCTCTACGAGGGCACCACCGGCATCCAGGCCCTCGACCTGCTGGGGCGCAAGGTGCTGATGAGCCAGGGCGAGAGCCTCAAGGTCTTCACCAAGGAGATCCACAAGTTCTGCCAGGCGGAGGAGGGCAACACCGCCCTCGCCGAGTTCGTGCGGCCGCTGGCCAAGCTCAACGCCGAGTGGGGCGAGCTGACCATGGGCATCGGCATGAAGGCCATGGCCGACCGCGAGGAGGTGGGGGCGGCCAGCGTCGACTACCTGATGTACTCCGGCTACGTGACCCTGGCCTACCTCTTCGCCCGGGCCGCCAGGCAGGCCCAGGCGACCCTGGCCGAGGGCAGCGACGATGCCGCCTTCTATCGCGGCAAGCTCAATACCGCGCGCTTCTACTTCGAGCGCCTGCTGCCGCGCACCCGTACCCACAAGCAGGCCATCGAGGCCGGCGCCGAGTCGCTGATGGCGATGTCCGCCGAGGATTTCGGCCGCGGCTTCGAGCTCTGATCTCGAGGTGATACCCGGCCAACGCGCCCCGAGGCGGGGCGCCAGACTTGCTGTGATCGATCTCTCTGGTCAGTCGCGCTGACCGCTTGCTTACGGCGACCTCGGGTCGCCGTTTTTTTTATCTTTTATCGGCATAGGCGCCGTTCGGCCTCCTCCTGCGTGACCTCCTGGCCGGAGGGTAGGGGGGCCGCCGGGTCCCGCAGCCAGGCCGCCAGGTCCGCCTCGGTCTGTGCCCGTCCCCGGTAGCGGGTCAGCATATGGTAGCCCTCGGGATAGAGGGCCAGGCGCCAGGCCGGGGGCGGTGGCAGATCCGCCAGCAGGGTACAGACCGCGGCCTCGGGAATCACCTGATCCGCCTCGCCGTAGAGCAGCAGCAGGGGCCCCGGCTGGTCGGGCGCCGCCGCCAGGGCGGCATCCATCAGTCGCGCGACCCCATCCAGGGCCTCGATGCGGGCGCTGCGCAGCAGTAGCGGGTCCCGGGCCAGTTGGCGGCGGATCTCCGGGTCATCGGTGGGCTCGATGCCCAGGCGCCGGGCGGTGCGGGCCGAGAAACGCGCCTCCGGCGCCAGGCGCATGCCGAGCCATAGCCCCAGACGCTGGTACCAGGGCATGGTGTTGCGTCCCCACACCGCCGGGGCCACCAGGAGTCCACCCGCCACTGGTGGCCGCTCAGCCAGCACCCGCAGCGCCACGGCGGCACCCATGCTCTTGCCCAGCAGGTAGCGGGGCGTGGTGGGGTACTGTGCCTCCAGCCAGGCCAGCATGGCACGGGTGTCCGCCACCAGGGCCGCCTCGCCGGGCCAGTGGCCGCGGGCCCCAGTGGTGCCGAAGCCGCGCTGATCATAGGCGTAGAGAGCGATGCCTCGGGCACTCAGCGCCTCACCCAGGAGCGTGAAGCTGCCGGCATGATCGTTGAAGCCATGCAGGGCCAGCACCAGGGCCCGGGGCTCGCCCGCCGGCAGCCACTGCCGGTAGGGCAGGCGCCGGTCTTCCGCGACCTCGACATAGCCCGCATAGGGGGGCGGCAGGTCGAACGACGGCGATGCGCCCTGGGTCGCGCAGCCGCTCAGGGCGAAGGCCAGCAGGGCCGTGAGCCATGGCAGCCTCATGGCGGGTCCACTGTCAGGGATAGCCCCCAGGCCGGGGGCGGTGGCAGATCCGCCAGCAGGGTACAGACCGCGGCCTCGGGAATCACCTGATCCGCCTCGCCGTAGAGCAGCAGCAGGGGGCCCCGGCTGGTCGGGCGCCGCCGCCAGGGCGGCATCCATCAGTCGCGCGACCCCATCCAGGGCCTCGATGCGGGCGCTGCGCAGCAGTAGCGGGTCCCGGGCCAGTTTGGCGGCGGATCTCCGGGTCATCGGTGGGCTCGATGCCCAGGCGCCGGGCGGTGCGGGCCGAGGAAACGCGCCTCCGGCGCCAGGCGCATGCCGAGCCATAGCCCCAGACGCTGGTACCAGGGCATGGTGTTGCGTCCCCACACCGCCGGGGCCACCAGGAGTCCACCCGCCACTGGTGGCCGCTCAGCCAGCACCCGCAGCGCCACGGCGGCACCCATGCTCTTGCCCAGCAGGTAGCGGGGCGTGGTGGGGTACTGTGCCTCCAGCCAGGCCAGCATGGCACGGGTGTCCGCCACCAAGGGCCGCCTTGAGGCGCGCCGCGTTGGTCTCGACCCAGCGTGGGTCGATGGCGCCCCAGTCGCGGATCCGGTAGCGGCCGATATTGTGCCGGGCGCCCTCGGCCTGCTCGAAGTCGCAGGCGATATCCAGCTCCGCCAGGGAGTGGATGGTGTCCTGGGCGGTGCGCCTCGGCATGCCGGTGGCCTCGATCAGCTCGGGTACGCTGGCCACGCCCCGGTCGATCAGATGGGCCACGTAGAGGCGCCGATAGAAGCTGCTCTTGGTCTTGCTGAGGGGCTCGGCCATGGGTTGCTGACTCGTCTCGCAGGGGGAGCCTATTATCCTACGCCCTGGGCATTGCCGAGAGCGAGGCCGTGCCGACCGGTGATAGCGGATGCCGCACCGAGGCTCAGTCGAAGAGGTCGCCCTGGGGGTGGGGCGGACGAAAGGCGGAGGTGTCCAGCCGCTGGGCGGCCAGCGCCGGCGCCTGGTTGAGCCCCAGGCGCCGGCAGGCGGCGGCGAAGCGCTGGGCCAGCAGCTCGGCGAAGACGCCCTCGCCGCGCATGCGCTTGCCGAAGCGGGCATCATAGGCGGCGCCGCCGCGACACTGGCGCATCAGGCTCATCACCTTGGCGGCCCGCTGCGGGTAGTGGGCCTCGAGCCAGGCCTCGAACAGCGGCGCCACCTCCCGGGGCAGGCGCAGCAGCATCCAACCGGCCGTATCGGCGCCGGCCTCCCGGGCCGCGCCGAGCAGGCGCTCCAGCTCGTGGTCGGTGAGGCCGGGAATCACCGGTGCCACCAGGGTGCCCACCGGCACCCCCGCCTCGGCCAGGGCACGGATCACCTTGAGTCGCGCCCCCGGGCTGGCGGCGCGGGGCTCCAGGCGGCGCTTGAGGGTGCGGTCGAGGCTGGTCAAGCTGATCATCACCCGCACCAGGCGGTGCTCGGCCAGGGCCCGGAGCAGGTCGAGGTCGCGCAGGATCAGGGCGCTCTTGGTGACCAGGGTCAGGGGGTGACGGCAGGCCAGCAGGAAGGCCAGCAGCTCCCGGGTGCTGCCCCGCTCCGCTTCCAGGGGCTGATAGCAGTCGGTGTTGCCGGAGAGGTTGATGGGACGGCACACATAGCCGGGGCGGCAGAGCTCCTCGCGAAGCCGGTCCACCAGGCCGCTGCGGGCGATCAGGCGGGTCTCGAAGTCGAGCCCGGGGAGAGGTCCCAATAGGCATGGCTGGGGCGGGCATAGCAATAGATGCAGCCGTGCTCGCAGCCGCGGTAGGGATTGAGGGAGCGGTCGAAGGGCAGGTCCGGCGAGCTGTTCCAGGCCAGGGCGCTGCGCGCCGCTTCCTCCGCCACCAGGGTGGCCCGCCGCACCGGCGTTTCCTCTTGCCACCAGCCGTCGTCTTCCGCCTCGACCCGGGTGGGGGCGAAGCGGTTGTCGGGATCATAGGTGGCGCCGCGCCCCTTGAGGGGGGGATGGTCCGCCATGGGGTGTCTCCATAACTGGTTTTATATACAGTATATGGAGAGGGCGCCGATGCGGCCAGGGGTCAATACGCCTCCAGCCGCTGCAGGTCGCGCACGATACGCCGCACCTCGGCCTGGTGCTCCGCCGCCAGGGAGGTAAAGAACTCCTCCTCGTGCCCGGCGCCGGCGCGCTCGGCGCGGTGTTCGTAGAGGTCCTGAAAGGTACGGTGGGTGGCCAGGGCGGTGGCCAGGACGTCCTGCACCTCGCCGCCGTCGAGGCGCTCCGGCAGGCGGCCCAGCACGGGGGCATGGGGGAAGTCGGCGGGATCGTCGAACCAGGTCTCCAGCACGGCGGCGTGGTCGCCATTCTCCGCCAGGTAGCTGGCCAGCTCCTGGCTCTGTTTGGTCTCCCGCTGCACCAGGTACGCCAGGGCCATCTTCTGGCGCTCGTTGCTGGCTTGATCGGCCAGTCGCTGGTACTGGTCGGCCAACTGGCGGTGCAAGTCCGCCGCCCAGGTCACCAGTTCCTTCACTTGATGAAAGCGCATGCCGCTAGCCTCCCGCCGTTTCGTCAGGGCTTCTCGTTAGCCTAGTCCGTGGCGGCGCCGGCGCCTTGATCTGCATCAGGGCGCGGTGCTTCTGCTACCATGCGCCTCTTCCGACAATCCGCCCGGAGTCCCCATGCTCTCCTCGACCCTCGCCGCCATTCGCGAGCCCGACTCGGCCCTGGCCGAACGGGTGGCCCAGCACCTGGACAACCTCACCAAGCCGCCGGGCAGCCTGGGCAGCCTGGAGCGCCTGGCCATCGAGCTGGCGCTGAGCCAGGGCGAGGCGCTGCCCCGGGTCTCGCCCCCCGGGGTGCTGGTCTTCGCCGCCGATCACGGGGTGGCGGCGGAGGGGGTCTCCGCCTTTCCCCAGGCGGTCACCGCCCAGATGGTGGCCAACTTCGCCGCCGGCGGCGCGGCCATCAATGCCTTCGCCCGCCAGCATGGGGCGCGCCTGGAGGTGATCGACGTGGGCGTGGCCGGCGAGCTGCCCGCCGAGGTGAAGCGCGCGGTGGTGAATGCCAGGGTACGCCCCGGCACCCGCAACCTGGCGGTGGAGGACGCCATGACCCGGGAAGAAGCGGAATCGGCCATCGCCGTGGGCATCCAGGCCGCGGAGCGGGCGGTGGCGGCGGACTGTCGCTGCCTGATCGTCGGCGAGATGGGCATCGCCAATACCACCGCCAGCAGCGCCCTGCTGGCGGCGCTCTGCCAGGCCCCCCTGGACGCCGTGGTGGGGCCGGGGACCGGTATCGATGCCGCGCGCCTGGCCCATAAGCGCGAGGTGATCGCCCGGGCCCTGGCCGCGCGGCGGGTCGATGCCGATGACCCCCTGGGGGCCCTGGCGGCCCTCGGCGGCCTGGAGATCGCCGCCATGGTGGGGGCCTACCTGGGCGGCGCGGCCCGGCGGGTGCCGCTGCTGGTGGATGGGCTGATCGCCACGGTGGCGGCACTCGTGGCCTGCCGGCTGTGTCCGGCGCTGCGCCCCTACCTGATCTTCGGCCATCGCTCCCGAGAGCCGGGGCACGATATCGCCCTGGCGGACCTGGAAGCGCAGCCGCTGCTGGATCTGGAACTGCGCCTGGGGGAGGGCAGCGGCGCCGCCCTGGCCTTCCCGCTGCTGGAGTCGGCTTGCCGCATGCTCGCCGAGATGGCGACCTTCGATCAGGCCGGCATCGGTGCCACCCCATGAATGTCCCGGCGAGTGTGCGACCGCTGGACTTCGCCCCGGGCCTGAGCCTGGCGGCGGATGCCCACTGCCTGCACTTCGCCTCGGCTCGGCCGCTGCGCACCCTGAGCAGCGCCCTGGTGGGGGGCGGCCTGGGCTGGCGGTGCCACTTCTGCAACTTCCATGTGGACAAGGCCTACGACGGCCGCGCCCCCGCCGATGACCTGAGCGCCTGGCTGGCCCGGCGCGGCCTGGGCTTCGATGAGAGCCTGGCCATGATGACCGCGGTGCACCTGGAGCACCTGGCCCTGGTGGCGGGGCAGGGCGTGCTGGTGGCGGTCACCGCCGGGGCCGGCAATGCGGTGGATATCGCCGCGCCCCTGGCGGATGACCCCCGCCCGGTGGGTACCATCAATACCCTGATCTTCCTGGACGCCCACTTGAGCGATGCGGGCCTGGTCAACGCCGCCCTCTCCGCGACGGAGGCCAAGGCCCGGGCCCTCCAGGAGCTGGATATTCGCGACCCCCATGGCGGTACCCCGGCCAGCGGCACCTCCACCGACTGCCTGGCCGTCGCTGCCACCCAGGCGGGGGAACCCAGCGACTACGCCGGCTCCGGCACACGCCTGGGCCGCGAGCTGGGACGGGCGGTATTCGTGGCAACGCGTGAGTCGCTGATTCGCAGCCGGGAGACGCGCCATGGCTGAGCCGCTGTCGCTCGGGCTGCTGGGGCTGATGCTGCTGGCCCTGACCCTGGACCTGATCATCGGCGACCCCCGCGCCCTGCCGCATCCGGTGGTGGGCATGGGGGCGGTGATCGCCCGCCTGGAGCGGGCCTGGAACCGCGGTTCCGCCCGGGCGCGGCGCCTCAAGGGTATGCTGATGTGCGCCCTGGTGGTGCTGGGCACCTTCCTGCTGGCCTGGGCCACATTGACCTTGCTGGCGGCAATTCATCCGTGGCTGGCCTGGCTCGCCGAGCTCTGGCTGCTAGCTAGTTGCCTGGCCATCAAGGGGCTCCGGGACGCCGCCCGGGATATCGTCGCGTCCCTGGCCCGCGGCGACCTGCCCGAGGCGCGCCGGGCACTGGCCATGGTGGTGGGCCGCGATACCGAGCACCTGGGCGAGGCGGAGATCAGCCGCGGCGCGGTGGAGACGGTGGCCGAGAACACCGTGGACGGCATCACCGCGCCGCTGTTCTTCGCCCTGCTCGGCGGCGCGCCCCTGGCCCTGGCCTACAAGGCGATCAATACCCTCGACTCCATGGTCGGCTACCGGGACGAACGCTACGCCGATTTCGGCTGGGCCTCGGCACGCCTCGATGACGTCGCCAACTGGCTGCCGGCCCGGCTTACTGCCCTGACGCTATGGCTAAGCGCGCTCTGTCTTAAGGCCTGGGGCAGGGACGAGATCACCCCCCGTGGGGCCCTGGCCGCCACCTGGCGTGAGGCGCCGCGCCACCCCAGCCCCAACAGCGGCTGGCCGGAGGCGATGGTGGCCAACCTGCTGGGGGTGCAACTGGGGGGCACCAACCACTATCGCGGGCGGGTCTCCGAGCGGGCCCGGCTGGGCACGCCCCGGCAGCCGCTGGCGGCAGGGCATATCGCCGCCACCCTGCGCCTGATGCATGGCGGCTGGTTGGGCTTTTTTGCTGCTGATGGCGGCGGTGATCCTGCTTAAGGAGGCGTTGTGAGACCTGGCGACACCCCCTCAAATGACTGGCCCCTGCACGGGGGCGAGGCGGCGCCGCTGCTGGCGCGCTTCGGCCTGCCCGTCGATACGCCGCTGCGCGACGTCAGTGCCAACCTCAACCCGCTCGGCCCGCCCGCCTGGCTGCCCGAGTGGCTGGCCGAGCGGGCCGCCGACCTGGGCCGCTACCCCGACCCGGACTATGCCGCCGCCCGGGCCGCCATCGCCGCCCGGGAAGGGGTGGCCGCCGAGCGGGTGCGGCTCACCAATGGCGGCGCCGAGGCGATCTACCTGGCCGCCGCCCTACACGCCGGTCGCCCCGCCGCCATCGTCGAGCCGGGCTTCGCCGAGTATCGCCGCGCCTGCACGGCCTACGGCCTGCCGGTGCGCAGCCTGCCCCTGGCCGCCCCGGACTTCGCCCTCGACTTTGCCCTCGACTTCTCCCTCGACCCCGAGGCGCTGGTCGCAGGCCTGGGGGAGGCCGAGGTGCTCTTTATGGGCCGCCCCAATAATCCCACCGCGACCCTGGTGCCGCGCCCAGTCATGGAGCGGCTGCTGGAACTCACCGCCGAGCGGGGCTGTACCCTGGTGGTGGACGAGGCCTTTATCGACTTCGTCGATGACACGGAGCGGCTGACGCCTTGGCTCGAGCGCTTCGAGCACCTGGTGCTGCTGCGCTCCCTGACCAAGTGGTTCACCCTGCCCGGGCTGCGCCTGGGCTACCTGCTCGCCGCGCCGGACCGGGTCGCCGCCGCCGGGGCCTTCCAGCCCGCCTGGAGCGTCAACCAACTGGCCGCCGACCTGGTGGCGCCGCTGCTGGCGGATCGCGACTTCAACGAGCGTACCCGGGCCTGGCTCGCCGCCGAGCGCCCCGCCATGCAGGCGGCGCTCGGCGCCCTGGGCCTGAGGGTGGTGCCGAGTCGCGCCAACTTCTTCCTGGTGCGCCATCCCGCCGGTGGGGAAGCCACCGCCCGGCTGCTGCCGGCGCTGCTGCGCCGCGGCTGGCTGGCGCGCCATACCCAGGGCTTCGCCGGCCTGGACGGGGGCTGGCTGCGTCTGGCCCTGCGTACCGTCGAGGAGAACCGGGCGCTGTGCCAGGCCCTGGCGGAGGCGATGGCCGAAGTCTCTCGAGGAGGTACACCATGATCGCCTTTATCGGCGGCGGGGCCCGCTCCGGCAAGAGCGGCTACGCCGAGCGCCTGGCCCGGCAGTGGTGGGGCGAACGGGGCGGGGAGCTCTGGTACCTGGCCACCGCCCGGGCCGGGGATGGCGAGATGGCCGAGCGCATCGCCCGCCATCGACGCCAGCGGGGGGAGGGCTGGCAGACCCTGGAGGCGCCCCTGGCCCTGGATGCCGCCCTGGACGAGGTCGCCCCCGGGGAGACGGTCCTGCTCGACTGCCTGACCCTCTGGGCCAGCCAGTGGCGCTATGGCGGCGGCGGCAGCGACGCCGAGGGCCGCGCCTTGCTGGCCAAGGTACTGGGCGAGGCCAAGCGACGCCGAATCGCCCTGGTGGTGGTCTCCAACGATATCAACGAGGGGTTGCCCGCCGAGGATGGCGAGACCCGTGCCTTCGTGGCCTTCCTGCAAGGCTTGCACCGCGACCTGGCCGCCGAGGCGGATCTCGTGGTGCAGGTGGTGGCGGGGCTGCCCTGGGTCTGGAAGGGGGAGGGCGCATGAGCACGACGACGCCATCGGCCCCGCCATCGACCACGCCCCGGGGCCTGGCCGCCGCCGGCTTCGGCCTGGTGCTGGCGCTGCAGTTCCTGACGCGGATTCCGCTGCCGCTGGCCTGCCCCTGGACCCCGGCCACCCGGCGCTGGGCGCTGCGCGCCTACCCCCTGGTGGGCCTGCTGCTGGGGGGCCTGCTGGCCCTGGTGGCGCTGGCGCTGTCGGGCTGGCCCACGCCGCTGCAGGCCCTGGCGCTGCTCAGCCTCTGGGTGGCGCTCTCCGGCGGCCTGCACCTGGATGGGGTGATGGACCTGGCCGATGCCCTGGGCAGCAATGCCCCCCTGGAGCGGCGCTGGGCGATCATGAAGGATGCCCAGGTGGGCAGCTTCGCCATCCTGGCGCTGGTCTTCCTGCTGGCCTGGAAGGGCATGCTGCTCTGGGCGTTGCTGGAGGCCGGCGTCGACCCGCTGTGGCTGCTGGCGCCGCCGGCCCTGGCGCGCTTCGGCGCCGTGGCGCTGCTGCGCCTGGCGCCGCTGGCCCGCCGCGAGGGACTGGCCTGGGCCTGGCGCCAGGAGAGCCGCCACTGGGACTTGGCGCTGTCGCTGCTGCCCCTGGCCGTGCCGTTCTGGTGGCTGCCCGGCGGCTGGCTGCTGCTGGCGGCGCTCGCCGCCTTCCTGCTGGCCTTCGCGACCCTGATGGTGCGCACTTTTCGCGGCATCAACGGCGATATGCTGGGGGCGGCCATCGAGGGGGGGGAGCTATGGCTGCTGCTGGTGGCCTGGCTGTGGCTGAGTTCGTGAGACGAAGGGAGGACGTTTGATGCCATCGTCGAGCCTGACCCTGGTCGTGGTCCGCCATGGGCTGACCGCCTGGAACCGGAACGGCCGCTATCAGGGCCATCGGGATATTCCCCTGGACCCCGAAGCGGCTCGCCCGGGCCTCGAGTGCCTGCGGGCCTGGTCGCGGGAGCAACTGGGGGGATGGGATGCCATCCACTGCAGCGACCTGACACGCTGCCGCCAGACCCTGGCGCACCTGGCCTTGCCTGGCGCGACACCCTGTCCCGGGACCCGTCCCGAGCCGCGCTTCGATGCCCGGCTGCGGGAGCTGAATTTCGGCGCCTACGAGGGCAAGTGTTACGCCGAGCTCGAGTCGGACCCCGGCTATCGGGCCTGGATCGATGGCCGCGGCGAGCGCCCGCCGCCCGGCGGCGAGTCCGCCGGCGAGCTGCGCGCGCGACTCGACGCCTGGTGGCAGGAGCTGACCCGGGAGGCCGAGGCCAAGGAAGGCGACGCCTACCGCGCCCTGGTGGTGACCCATGGTGGGGTGCTGCGGGAGCTGCGTCGGCGCTTCGAGGCCATCGACTTCTGGGCCGCCGGCGTGACTCAGGCCGAGGGGCGCCACTTCCATCTCATTCGACACGGAGACGCCTGGCGATGCGAGTGGTCATCGGCGGTACCCACGCCGGCAAGCGCGACGCGGTAAGGGCCTGGGGCGGGGCGCCGCGCTGGCTCGAGGCCGATTGCCTCCTCGAAGGCCCGCCGCCCGCCGGGGACCTGGTAATCGACGGCTGGGCGGCGTGGATCGCCGCCCAGTTGGAAGGCGAGGCCGATAACGACCGCCTGCGGGCGCGGCTGGTTCAGACTCTGGAGACGCTGCTGGCGGCGGAGCGCCGGACGGGAGCCACCATCACCCTGATCCTCAAGGAGATGGGCCGCGGCATCGTGCCCATGTCGCGCCGCCAGCGGCGGCTGCGCGACCTCAACGGCTGGCTGGCCCAGGACGCCGCGGCCCGGGCCGAGGCGGTCTACTACGTCTGGCATGGGCTGGTAAGGCGGCTTGTCTAAAGTCGCAGAATGATCGCAGATGGAATGACTGAGGGGCGCTGGCGGCCTGACCGCCAGGATAGCCCCGGGCCTTCAGCAGCAAAGGTGTTAACTGGATAGCCAAGGACTTGCCTAAAGGTCGCTTGGCCAAGGCGGGATTGGCCATAATAGAATATGGAACTGTTTTCCACGAGACGAGGCGAAGATGCTGGGACGATTACGACAGTGGGTCGATAACTTTACCCTGACCCTGGTGGGGGTGGTGATCCTGGCCAGCGTGTTGCCGGCCCAGGGGCGCGGCGTGCCCTTCTTCGAGGGGCTGACCGTGGCGGCCATCGCCCTGCTGTTCTTTATGCACGGCGCCAAGCTCTCCCGCCAGGCGATCATCAGCGGCGCCACCCACTGGCGCCTGCACCTAGTGGTGTTCGGCTTCACCTTCGTCGCCTTCCCGCTGCTCGGGGTGCTGGGGCGGCCGCTGATGGAGCCTTGGCTGGGCACGCCGCTGACCCTCGGCATGCTCTACCTCTGCGTGTTGCCCGGCACGGTGCAGTCCGCCATCGCCTTCAACTCCCTGGCCCGGGGCAATATTCCGGCGGCGATCTGCAACGCCTCCGCCTCCAGCCTGATCGGCATCCTCGCCACGCCCCTGCTGGTGATGCTGATCATGGGCGCCCAGGCCACCGGCGAGGGCTACAACGCCGGCGAGGCGGTGCTCAAGATCAGCCTGCAACTGCTGCTGCCCTTCGTGCTGGGGCACCTGGCGCGGCCCTGGATCGGCGACTGGGTGGCCCGCAATCGGCCCTGGCTGAGCAAGGTGGACCAGAGCTCCATCCTGCTGGTGGTCTACACCGCCTTCAGTGCCTCGGTGGTGGGCGGCCTCTGGCAGACCGTGGGGCTCGGCCCGTTGCTGGCGCTGATCCTGGCCTGCTGCGTGCTGCTGGCCCTGGTGCTGGTGCTGACCACGGCCCTGGCCCGGGGGCTGGGGTTCAGCAAGGAGGACGAGATCACCATCGTTTTCGGCGCCTCCAAGAAGAGCCTGGCCACCGGGGTGCCCATGGCACAGGTGCTCTTCGCCGGCAGCGCCCTGGGGCCCATGCTGCTGCCGATCATGCTCTTCCACCAGATCCAACTGATCGTCTGCGCCATCATGGCTCAGCGCTACGCCCAGCGCCCCACGGCGGCAGAAGCGGCAAATTGACCTTTCCCGGGTGGGTTGCTAGCTTACGCGCACTCTCAGGTGCTGGTAGAAGGCCTTTCTACCAGATAAACGGGAAGTCGGTGCGCGGCCTTGCCGCCACTCCGACGCTGCCCCCGCAACGGTGATCGAGTCAAACACCGCCATTAACGTCACTGTGCCGATTGGCATGGGAAGGCGGCGGTCCGGAAGGTCCTTATGCCTAGGCCCTGATGCCCAGGCCCTTCACTCGTCAGCCCGGAGACCGGCCTGGAGAGGCATGCCGTGTCACGGTGGGCGACGGGAGGCAAGGCGCTGCCTGGCTTCCACCTTGTCGTTTCCCACCGCGTCCCGGCCATCATACGCATCACGCCGTGCGGGTGAGCACGGCGAGCAAGGGACACCAAGATGACACTCTCCATCGTTTCCCGCCATGGCCTGGCCGCCGTTGCCCTGGCCGCCACGCCGCTCTCCCAGGCGATTGCCGCCACCTCGGATGATACCGACGCCGACTCGATCCAGGCCCTGAACCCCCTGGTGGTGACCGCCACCCTGGCGCCGCGCACCGCCGATGAGAGCCTCGCCTCGGTCAGCGTGCTCGACGAGGCCAGCCTGCGCCGCCAGGACCCCACCCGCCTGACCGACCTGTTGCGTGGCCAGCCCGGGGTGGATGTCTCCACCAGCGGTAGCTTCGGCAAGTCCAGTAGCGTTTACATTCGCGGCACCTCCAATGACCAGAGCCTGCTGATGATCGATGGGATCCGCCTGCGTTCGGCGACCCTGGGCGGCGCCTCCTGGCAATTCCTCGACCCGCGACTGTTCCAGCGCGCCGAGATCGTCCGCGGCCCCCGCGGCAGCCTCTATGGTGCCGACGCCGTGGGCGGTGTCATTCAACTCTTTACCCCCGAGGGCGAGGCGGGGGCGCCGACGTCACGTATCTCGCTGGGCGGCGGTTCCTTCGACACCCAGCGTTATAGCGCCAGCCTCGCCGGTGGCAGCGGTGGCACCCGCTACTACTTCGCCGGTAGTCATTTCAGCACCGACGGTGTGCCGGTGGTACGTGATGGCGACGACAAGGGTTATGACAATACCTCCGGCCTGGTGCGGCTCTCGCATACCTTCGACAACGACGCCGAGGTGGGGGTGCTGGCGCTGCGGGCGCGGGGCAATACCGAGTTCGTCGGAGGGGACACGGACTATGTGCAGCAGGTGGCCGGTGTTTACGGGGAGTTGCCGGTGACCGACCGGTGGCGTAGCCGCCTGACGCTTAGCGAGGCTCGGGACGAGAGCGACAACATCGATATCTTCGGCGATTCGATTATCGATACCCGCACGCATACCGCTCGCTGGGAGAATACCCTGTACCTTGGTGCTCACGAGCTGATCGCCGGCGTCGAGTACAGCGAGGACCGGGTCAGCGGTACCACCGAGTATGCGGAGAGCAGCCGCGACAATACCGCCGTCTTCGCCCAGGGACTGTTCGACCTCGCGCCGGCCTCGCTACAGGCCAGCCTGCGTCACGACGACAACCAGGCCTTCGGCGAGGAGGTGACCGGCAGCCTGGCGCTGGGCTATGCGCTGGATGACTCCCATACCCTGCGGGCCAGTGTTGGTACCGCCTTCAAGGCCCCCACCTTCAACCAGCTCTACTTCCCCGGGTTCGGCAACCCCGATCTGGAAGCCGAGACCTCCGAGACCCTCGAGCTGGGCGTGCGCGGCCAGTACCGCCTGTTCTTCTGGGACCTGGCGGCCTACCAGACGGACGTGGATAACCTGATCGCCAATGCCCTGGTCAATGGGCGTTTCGCCCCCTATAACGTGGCCGAGGCGCGGATCCGCGGCGTGGAGCTCTCCGCCGGCGCCGAGATCGACGACTGGACCCTGGCCGCGGCCCTGACCTATACCGATCCGGAGGATCGCGAGACCGGCAATCAACTCCGACGCCGGGCGTCACAGAGCCTGCGCCTGGACGCGGACCGCGAGCTGGGCGACTGGTCCCTGGGGGGCTCCTGGGTGGTGCAGAATCACCGCTACGACGATGCCGCCAACGAAGAACGGCTCGCCGGCTTCGGCCTGGTCGATCTACGCGCCGGCTGGGACTTCGCCCCCGGCTGGTCGACCCGCCTGACGGTGGAAAACGTGCTGGACAGGGACGTCGTCACCGCCCGGGATTTCAGCGGCAACGATTACCTCAACGCCGGCCGTGCCGCCTTCCTTAGCCTGCATTTCGGTGGTTGATGCCTAGTCGTCTGGTAACGGGGCTAGCGCTTGCCCTGCTGTCCCTGGTTGCCCAGGCCGACGAGCGCTGCGCCATCGATGACCGGCAGCGGGAGGTCTGCCTCAGTGAGCCTGCGCAGCGTATCGCCGCCCTCTCGCCGGGGGCCACCGAGCTGGTCTATGCCGCCGGGGCCGGCGAGCGGGTCGTCGCCGTGGTGGAGTACAGCGACTATCCCCCCGAGGCCCGTGAGGTGGCCTCGGTGGGCAGCCATACCCGGGTCGACCTGGAGCGGCTGCTGGCGCTGGCCCCCGACCTGGTGATCGGCTGGGTCACCGGCAACCCCGCCGAGCAGCTCGAGACCCTCGAGGCCCTGGGCCTGCCGGTCTTCTATATCGAGCCGCGCACCCTCGAGGGCGTGGCCACGGCCATCGAGCGCCTCTCGCGCCTGGCCGGCAGCGAGGCGGCGGGGGAGGCCGAGGCGGCGCGCTTTCGCGACGGCATGGCCGAACTCGCCGAGCGCTACGCGGATGCCGCGCCGCTGTCGGTCTTCTACCAGGTATGGGACGAGCCCCTGATGACCATCAACGACGACCACCTGATCGGCCAGGTGCTCTCCCTGTGCGGCGGCGTCAATGTCTTCGGCGGGCTCGACCGGCTGGTACCGCGCCTCGACGAGGAGGCGGTGCTGGCCGCCGACCCCGAGGCGATCCTCGCCGGCGGCATGGGCGAGGAGAACCGCGCCTGGCTGACCCATTGGGAACAGTACCCGGCGCTCACCGCCGTGGCCCGGGACAACCTCTTCTTCGTGCCGCCCTCGCTGATCCAGCGCCCCACGCCGCGCCTGCTGGAGGGCAGCCGACTCTTCTGCGAGAAGCTCGAGGTGGCCCGGTCTCGTCGCGAGGCGAGTCCCTGATGGTAACCCTGGCGCGCCCCTTGGGGGGCCTGGCCCTGGCCGCCCTGGCGGCCCTGATCCTGTCGGTGGCACTGGGCAGCGTGACCCTGGCGCCGGGCGAGATCCTCGCCGTCCTGCGCGGCCAGGGCAGCCCGCTGGCCCAGACCCTGATCCTCGAGCTGCGCCTGCCCCGCTCGCTCTCCGCCTTCGCGGTGGGCGGTCTGCTCGCCGTGGCCGGCGCCCTGATGCAGGTGCTGCTGCGCAACCCCCTGGCCGATCCCTATGTGCTGGGGCTCTCCGGGGGCGCCTCGGTGGGGGCCCTGGCCGCCATGCTGGCGGGCGTCGGCGGCCTGGTGGTCTCCGGCGGTGCCTTCGCCGGGGCGCTGCTGTCGACCCTGCTGGTATTCGGCCTGGCCCATGGCCGCGGCGGCTGGACGCCGGCGCGGCTGCTGCTCACCGGGGTGGTGGTGGCCGCCGGCTGGGGGGCGGTGATCACCCTGATGCTGGCGGTGACTCCCGCCGACCGCCTGCCCGGCATGCTCTACTGGCTGATGGGCGATCTCGCCTATGCCCGCGCGCCCTGGCCGCCCCTGGTCCTGCTGCTGGGGGTCTGCCTGCTGGTCATGCCGCTGGGGCGCAGCCTCAATGTGCTGGCCCGGGGGCCCCTGCAGGCCGCCGCCCTCGGCGTCTCGGTGCGCCGCCTGGAGTGGGGCATCTACCTGGGGGCCAGCGCCCTGACCGCCATGGCGGTGACCAGCGCCGGCAGCATCGGCTTCGTCGGCCTGGTGGTGCCGCATATGCTGCGCCTGCTGCTGGGCAACGACCAGCGGTTGATCCTGCCCGCCTGCGCCCTGGCCGGTGGTACCCTGCTGCTGCTGGCGGATACCCTGGCGCGCACGATGATCGCCCCGGAGCAGCTCCCGGTGGGGGTGATCACCGCCCTGCTGGGGGTGCCGACCTTTCTTTATCTGCTGTATCGGAGCCAGTGATGAGCCGTCTCGAGGCCCGCCAGTTGGTGATCGATATTCCCGGGCGTGGCGACGGCCGGGCCCTCGACGTGCGCCTCGAGCCGGGCCAGGTGTGGGGCGTGCTGGGGCCCAACGGCGCCGGCAAGACGACGCTCCTGCATACCCTGGCCGGGCTCAGGGCCCCGCGCTCGGGGCAGGTGCGCCTCGACGACCGGCCGCTCTCGGGGCTGGGTCGCCGCCGGGTGGCGCGCCGACTGGGGCTGGTCTTCCAGGAGCGCCACGACGGCTTTCCCGCCACGGTGCGCGAGACCGCCCTGATCGGCCGTCATCCCTACCTCTCCCCCTGGCAGATGGAGGGCGCCGAGGAGCTGCGCCTGGCCGAGGCGGCCCTGGAGCGGCTCGACCTGGCCCACCTGGCCGACCACCTGGTGGGGACCCTCTCCGGCGGCGAGCGCCAGCGCCTGGCCATCGCCACGGTGCTGACCCAGACCCCGGCCCTGTGGCTCGCCGACGAGCCCACCAACCACCTCGACCTGCACCACCAGACCGAAGTCATGGCGCTGCTCGCCGGCGAGGCCAAAGAGGGCAGGGCGGTGATGATGTGCCTGCACGACCTCAATCTGGCCGCCCGCTGGTGCAGCCACCTGCTGCTGCTCTACCCGGAGGGCGAGGCCTGCTGGGGCCCGGCGGACGCCATGCTGGAGCCCGCGGCCCTGGAAAGGCTCTATGGCCAGCGCCTGGCCACCGCCTGGGTCGACGGCGCCCCGGTCTTCGTGCCCCTGAGGTAAGGTTCATCGCCCTCACAGGTAGGCTATTCCCATAGTGGGCTTGGTTAGCCACTGGTGCTGGGAGAGGCTCTGGGGTTGTGGGAGTTCGGTTCCCCGGCGGTCCGACGCTTCGGCGATTGGGCGACGCAGTCGTCCTGGCGCCTGGCGGCGCCAATCACTCGGCATAGCCGAGTTCCCACAGGTAGGCTGGGTAGCTATTCCCATAGTGGGTCTGGTGGGCCACTGGTGTTGTGGGAGTTCGGGTTCCCCGAACGATTGGGCGACGCAGTCGCCCCTGGCGACAGCCAAGGCTTTCCAGATCGCCCTTCGGGCGATATCGCCGAAGCGTCGGACCGGCAAAATCCGCGCTCCCACAGAAACCATGGTGGCGGCTTGAGGGGCAACATAGAATCTCCCACAACAGCAAGCCGGAGATCTGCCTGGCCCGGTCAGCTTACAGGGCGTGGCGAAAGCGCAGGATCCGGCCGTGATCCATGGGGTCGTCGAGGAAATCCGCCTGCACGCCGAAGGTGCGGCGCAGCCGCTCGACGGTGAGGACCCGCTCGGGCGGGCCGCTGTCCACCAGGCGGCCGGCCTCCATCACCCCGATGCGATCACAGGCCATGGCCTGATTGAGGTCGTGCAGGGCGATCACCACCGTGACCGGTAGCCGCCCGACCAGTTGCAGGATCGACAGCTGGTGGCGGATATCCAGGTGGTTGGTGGGCTCGTCGAGCAACAGGATCCTCGGCCGCTGGGCCAGGGCGCGGGCGATATGCACGCGCTGGCGCTCGCCGCCGGAGAGGGTATGCCAGAGACGCCCCGCCAGATGCCCCATATCGACGTCGTCGAGGGCCTGGCCGACGATGGCATCATCCTCGTCGGACCAGGGCCGCAGCGGCGAGAGGAAGGGCGTTCGGCCCAGGGCGACCACCTGGTGAACCACCACCCGGTCGAGGGTCTCCGCCTGCTGCTCGACGAAGGCGATGGCGCGGGCGATCTCCCGCTGGCGCATCCGCTGCATCGGCCGGTCATCCACCAGCACGCGTCCGCGTTTCGGCCGGCGTAGCCCGGCCAGTACCCGTAGCAGGGTGCTCTTGCCCGAGCCGTTCGGGCCGATCAGGCCGAAGGTCTCCCCGGGGGCCACCGCGAGGCTGACGTCGTTCAGCAAGCGGTGCCCCTGGATCGTCCAGTCGATGCCTTCCGCGCTCAGTCTCATTGTCTTCTCGTCCCGCGCACCAGGATCATGGCGAAGGCCGGGGCGCCGATCAGCGCCGTGACCACGCCGATCGGCAGCACCTGCCCCGGCACCAGGATGCGCGAGAGGACATCCGCGCCGATCAGGAAGACCGCACCGGCCAGCGCCGAGGCCGGGACCAGCCGGGTGTGGCGGCTGCCGACCAAAAAGCGCATGGCATGGGGAATCACCAGGCCCACGAAGCCGATGGCGCCGACCATGGAGACCATCACCGCGGTGACCAGGGCCATGGCGCCGATCAGCACGCCGCGCACCCGGTTCACGGCGATGCCCAGCGCGGCGGCGCCGTCGGCCCCGAAGGTAAAGGCGTCCAGCGCCTGCCGGTACCACAGGCAGACCAGCAGGCCGCCGAGGGCGGCGGGCAGTCCCAGGAAGACATCGTCCCAGCGCACGCCGGAGAGGTTGCCCATCAGCCAGAACATGATCCCCCGCGCCTGCTCGGCACTCGCCGACCTGGCGATGATAAAGGCGGTGAGGGCATTGAAGAGCTGCGAGCCGGCGATGCCCGCCAGGATGATGGCCCCCGCGGCCTGGGCACCGCGTCCGCCCCCGGTTCCACTGCCGGCGGCATGGGCGAGCAGCACCACCAGGCCGAAGGCCAGTCCCGCCCCGGCGAAGGCGCCGAGGGAGAGCGTCAGGGTGCCGGCGCCGAGCCCGGCGATGGTCACCGCCACGGCGCCGGTGGAGGCGCCGGCGGAGATCCCCATCAGGAAGGGATCGGCCAGGGGATTGCGCAGCAGCGCCTGCAGGACCACGCCGGCCAGGGCCAGCCCGGCGCCGCAACCGGCGGCGAGCAGGGTGCGGCTGAGCCGATAGTTCCAGACGATGCCGGCATCAATGCGATCGACGGCATAACCTGCCCCCCAGAGCTGGTTGGCCAGCACCTTGAGAATGGTCTCCACCGGGATCGAGGTCTCGCCGATGGCGGTACCCGCCAGGATGGCGACAAACAGGATCGGTGGCGCGAGCCAGGCCCAGCGCCATGGCAAGCGAACCGCTGGAGACAGGGCTATCGACGAATTCATCGGTCGAAGGCGAGGGTCGGCAAGGCGTCGACCAGGGTTTCGAGGCCGACGAGGGTGCGCATGGTGGCGCTCATCGCATGGGCATCCATCTCGATGATGCGGCCGTTGCGTACCGCCGACATTTCCCGGGTCACCGGATCGCTATGCAGAAAGTCGAGCTTTTCGGCGATATCGTCGGCGGGGTAGCGGCGACGATCCATGCTGGCCACCACGATGATATCCGGGTCGGCCCGGGCGATGGATTCCCAGCCGACGGTAGGCCACTCCTCATCGGATTCCACCACGTTGCGGATGCCGAGTGCGTCCATCATATAACCGGGTGCGCCGAGCCGGCCGGCGACATAGGGATCGGCGGATCGGTCGGGGGAAGAGAACCAGAATACCGCCGACAATTCCTCCGGCAGTTCCAGGGCCTCGGCAGCGGCAATGGCATTCGCCTCGCGCGCTTCCAGGTCGGCCACCAGCGCCTGCCCGGCCTCCTGCACATCGAAGATGGTGGCCAGCTCGCGGATGCCCTTGTAGACCGCCTCGGGGGAGAAGGCGGCGGTCCGGGTGCCGTCGCCGCCGGTGCTGTTGTCCTTGGTATCGCAATCGGCCGGCATCACATAGGTGGCGATGCCCAGCTCATGAAACTGCTCGCGGGTCGCCACGCTGCCGGTGGGGCCGATATGCCACTCATACTGGGCGGCGACGAGTTCGGGGCGGCGGTTGACCACGGCCTCGAAACTCGGGTCGTTGTCGGCCAATCGTTCGATGCCGGCATTGACCTCGCGAAACTCCGGCAGCACCGGAGTGAACCAGACCGAGGTGCCGGCTACCCGCTCGGCCAGTCCCAAGGCATAGAGGATTTCGGTGGCCGACTGTCCGACGGTGACCGTGCTTTGCGGCGCGGATGGGACGCTGATTTCCATGCCGCAGTTGGTCAATGTCAGCGGATAATTCGTGCCATCGGACAGGGCATGGGAGGCGGGAGTTATCGATAACATGGCCAGTAGATGGCGAGCGAATTTCATAAACTTTCTTCCGGTAAAGTCTGGATAATGGTCGCTGGTTTGACGCTGGTTTTTTGGCGGAAAATCGATAAATAAGCCGCGTCTTGCCTGGCCATGCCGTGATGGGGCTCGTCGCTCTCCCCGGGGAGTCGGCGCAAGCGGCGAAGATCATGGAGGAAGTCGGCACAAAAAAACAAGCCCGGTTGCCGCCGGTGCGGCTCTTGCTTTAGGATGGCTCGACTGAAAATGGGTGCCCCTGCTGTCAGGGGATAATCGGGAAGTATGGTGAGGCCTCGCGCCGATCCCATCGCTGCCCCCGCAACGGTAATGAGTGAAACGCCTGCGACGACCACTGGCATCCGCCGGGAAGGTGCAGGCGACGGCACGGCGCCGAGACGATCTGCGCCATGCCCTCCTCGAGCCCGGAGACCGGCCCATTATTTCGTTCATCCAGTGACGGTGCGGTGGGCACCGGGGATAGTCTGCCTGTGATTCCTTTCCTAGCTTCCCGACGGGGCATCCGTCGGGGGCCGCGGCTGGTCGTGTGCCAGGCCCTGACGCCGTGTCGGGCGGTGGCGCCATGACCCCCGTGGCCGAGTTCCCCTTCGTCGCCGTGGTCGGCCAGCCGGCCCTCAAGACCGCCCTGCTGCTCAACGCCATCGACCCCCGGGTGGGGGGCGTGCTGATCAGCGGCCCCCGCGGCAGCGCCAAGTCCACCCTGGCCCGGGCGCTGGCGGCGATCCTCCCCGATACCGCCGAGGGGCGCCGGCCGCCCTTCGTCACCCTGCCGCTGGGCGCCAGCGAGGAGCGCCTGACCGGCAGCCTGGACCTGCAGCGGGTGCTCGCCGAGCGCGAGGCGGCCTTCCAGCCGGGGCTGCTGGCCCGGGCGGACGGCGGGGTGCTCTACGTCGACGAGGTCAACCTGCTGCCGGACTCCCTGGTGGACCTGCTGCTCGACGCGGCGGCCAGCGGCGTCAACAGCGTCGAGCGCGACGGCATCAGCCATCGCCATCCCGCCCGCTTCGCCCTGATCGGCACCATGAATCCCGACGAGGGGGAGCTACGCCCCCAGTTGCTCGACCGTTTCGGCCTCTGCCTCGAGCTCGAGGCGACGGTGGGCGTCGAGGAGCGCATCGCCATCCTGCGCCAGCGGGAGGCCTTCGACCGTGACCCCGAGGGTTTCGTGGCGAGCCATGCCGAGGCCCAGGCCGCCCTGACCCACCGCCTGAGCCAGGCGCAGCAGAGGCTCGCCGAGATCACCACCGACCCCTGGGTCTACGAGCATATCGCCCGGGGCTGCGAGGCCGCCGGCGTCGAGGGCCTGCGCGCGGACGTGACCTGGCATCGCGCGGCCCGGGCCCATGCCGCCTGGCGCGGCGCGACCGCGGTGACCCGGGAGGACCTGGACACCATCGCGCCCTGGGTGCTGGCCCATCGTCGCACCCGGGAGCCCCGGCCCGATGACACGCCGCCGTCCGGTGGCCCAGGCGGGCAGGACGGCTCCGATGGCGGGGCGGGCACCGCGTCCGGCGACGGCGAGGACGGTCCGGCCGGAGACGGGCAGTGGGGCGCCATGCCGCCGCTGGCCCAGCCGAGCGTCGGCGTGCCGGCCCAGGCGCTGCCGGCGACCGAGGCGCCGGCCCGCGACGTCGCTACGTCGCCCGCGGCGACAGCGCCACGGGGGACTTGGCAGCAGGGCGGGCCGGGACGTCAGCGTGCCGGTGGCGAGGCCCGGGCCGGGGCGCGCCGGCCGGACTGGTTCGCCACCCTGGTCGCCAACCGCGGCCGCTGGCCCTGGCGGGAACTGCGCTATCGCCGGGGCCGCGGTGGTCGGCCGCTGGTGCACCTGGTGCTGCTGGATACCTCCGCCTCCACCCTGGGCGGGCAGCGGCTGGGCCGCGCCAAGGGGCTGGTGGAGCGGCTGGGGCGCGAGGCCTACGCCGCCCGGGAGCAACTGGCGGTGCTGGGTTTCGGCAACGACGGCGTCACGGAGCTGTTGCCGCGGCGTCGCGCCCCCAAGACCCTGCCCGGGCGGCTCGACGCCGCCGGCGGTGGCGGCGGCACGCCGCTGCGCGAGGCGATCCAGCACGCGGCGCGACTGATTCGCCGGTGGCGCCGGCAGGACGCCGGCCTGCGGGTGCGCACCTACCTGATCACCGACGGCCGCACCCGCCAGCCCCTCGACGGCCTGCCGTCGCTGGGGGAGTGCGTGGTCGTGGATACCGAAGAGGCCGCCGTGAAGCGCGGCCGCGGCGCGCTAATCGCCGCGCAATTGGGCGCCCGCTATCACCCCTTCTCCAGTAGAGAGTCCCATGGCTAAGCCAACCGAGGCGGCGAGCGCCGCCTGTCCCGCCCTCTTTCTCGCCGCCCCGGCCTCGGGGCAGGGCAAGACCACGGTGACCGCGGCCCTGGCCCGGCTGCTGCGCAACCGGGGCCAGGTGGTGCGGGTCTTCAAGACCGGCCCCGACTACCTGGACCCGCGGGTGCTGGCCCAGGCCTCCGGCCGGCCGGTGGACCCCCTCGACCTGTGGATGGCCGGCGAGGCCGACTGCCGCCGGCGCCTCTTCGAGGCCGCCCGGGAGGCGGACCTGATCCTGGTGGAGGGCGCCATGGGGCTGTTCGATGGCGAGCCCTCCAGCGCCGACCTGGCGGCGCTGTTCGACCTGCCGCTGGCCATCGTCATGGACGTCAAGGGCATGGCCCAGACCGCGGCGGCGCTGGTGGCCGGCCTGGCGGGCTTCCGCGACGATGTGCGCATCGCCGGGCTGATCGCCAACGCCTGCGGCTCCCGGCGCCACCGGGAGCTGATCGAGGCCGCGCTTCCGGCCGAGATTCCGCTGCTGGCCGCGGTGCCCCGGGATGCCGCCCTGGCCCTGCCGGAGCGCCACCTGGGGCTGGTCCAGGCCGAGGAGATCCGCGACGACCTGGAGGCCCGCTTCGAGGCCGGCGCCGCCGCCCTCGAGGCCGAGGGGCTGGCGGAGGCGCTGCTGGCCCTGCCGCCGGTCACCTTCGCGGCGCCGCCGCCCCAGGCCGCCACGGTGCCCCTGCCGTCGCTACGGGGCCGGACTATTGGCGTGGCCCGGGACGCGGCCTTCAGTTTCATCTACCAGGCCAACCTGGAGCTGCTGGAGCGCATGGGCGCGAGCCTGCGCTTCTTCTCGCCGCTCACCGATAGCCGCTTGCCGCCCTGCGATGCCCTCTGGCTGCCGGGGGGCTACCCGGAGCTGCACGCCGCACGGCTGGCGGCGAACGCGCCGATGCGCGAGGCGATCCAGGGCTTCTTCGCCGCGGACAAGCCGATCCTCGCCGAGTGTGGCGGCCTGCTCTACTGCCTGGAGAGCCTGACCGACGTGGACGGCGAGACCCACGCCATGCTGGGGCTGCTGCCCGGCCGGGGTGCCATGCGCGGGCGGCGTGGCTGCCAGGGGATGCAGACCGCCGAGCTGCCGGAGGGGCCGGTGCGAGGCCACGCCCATCACCGCTCGGTGGCGGAAGGCACGCCTGAGCCCATCGCCCGGTCGGCGCCAGCGCCATCCCGCGCCGGGGGAGGCCATCTATCGTGAGCGTGGCCTCACGGCCACCTACCTGCACCTCTACTTCCCCGATAACCCCGATGCCCTGGCCCGGCTTTTTGCGTCGAGCGGGCGGCCGGCATGCGCGATCACAGAGTCTCACTCCATCACCACTTATTCCATCACCTCGGAGGAATCCCAAGGATGAACCTAAACAAGATCCCCGCCACGGTGGTGACCGGCTTCCTGGGCAGCGGCAAGACGACCCTGCTGGCCGGCATGCTGCGCCAGGTCACCGGCAAGCGCATCGCCGTTATCGTCAACGAGTTCGGCGAGCAGGATATCGACTCCAGCCTGCTGCGCGGCTGCTCCCTAGGCTGTGACGAGGAGGGGGAAGACGCCCCCGTGGAGCTCGAGCGCGGCATCTATGAGCTGGCCAACGGCTGCATCTGCTGCACCGTGGAGGAGGAGTTCCTGCCGGTGATGAAGCAGCTGGTGGCGCGCCGCGACGATATCGACCATATCCTCATCGAGACCAGCGGCCTGGCCCTGCCCAAGCCGCTGGTCCAGGCGTTCAACTGGCCGGAGGTGCGCCAGCACTGCACCGTGGACGCCATTATCACCGTGATCGACGGCCCGGCGGTGGCCACCGGCCGCTACGCCAGCGACATCGACAAGGTAGAGGCCCAGCGCCGGGCCGACGAGAGCCTGGATCACGACCCCAGCCTGCGCGAGCTGCTCGACGACCAGCTCAGCGCCGCCGACCTGGTGCTGGTCACCAAGACCGACCTGCTCGCCCCGGATGAACGGGCCCGGGTGGAAGCGCTGGTGGCCCAGCGGGTGCCGGCCTCGGTCAAGACCCTGTTTATCGACCAGCGCGCCTACGGCAACGGTGACGGCGACGCATCGCGGGCCGCGGACCGGGCCCAGTTGGAGGCCCTGATGGGCATCGGCGCGGCGAGCGAGGAGCATATCGACCGCATCGACAACCACCACGATCGCCACCACGCCGAGGGGGCCCACCATGACCACGCCCACGATCACTTCGACTCCTGCGTGATCCGCCTGGGCGAGGTGGACGGCGAGGCCCTGGCGGCGCGCCTCCAGGCGCTGCTGCAGGGCCACGAGATCTACCGGGCCAAGGGCTTCGCGGCCCTGCCGGGCAAGCCCATGCGGCGGGTGATCCAGGCCGTGGGCGAGCGCCTCGACGGCTACTTCGACCGCCTCTGGACGCCGGACGAGCCGCGCACCACCCAGCTCGTGATCATCGGCAAGGGGCTGAATAGCGAGGCCCTGCATGCCGCCCTGGCGGGCGCCGAGATCGCGACGGCGCCCTGATGCACCTCTTCGCCGCCAAGCCCGGGGGCTTCGTCGACGACGAGGGCATCGTCGACCTGCAGCAGAGCCCCGCCGAGGTCGTCATCCTGTCCGCCGCCGACAGCAGCCTGTCGGCCCTGGCCCAGGCGGTGGAGCGCCTGGGCGGGGCGGGCGGCGAGGGCTTTCCCTCGCTGCGCCTGGCCAACTGGATGAATCTGGTCAAGCCCGCCGCCTATGACCTCTACGAGGATCGGGTGCTGGACGAGGCGCGGCTGGTGATCGTCTCGCTGCTGGGCGGCAGCGGCTACTGGCGCTACGGCTTCGAGCGCCTGCAGGCCTGGGCGGCCGCCGACAAGCGGCGGCAGTTGATCCTGGTGCCGGGCTGCGACGCCCCGGACGACGATCTGCTGGCGGCCTCCAGCGTGCCTTTCGCCTTGGCGCACCGGGTGTGGCGCTACCTGCGGGAGGGTGGCGTGGACAACGCCGAGCAGCTGCTGCGCCGTGTCGGTGCGGAATGTCTGGGACTGCCGCTGGCGTGGCGCGAACCCAAGCCCCTTCCCGCGGCGCTGCTCTATTTTCCCCAAGCCGCTTTTTATCAAGGTTCTTGCCGGGGGGCGCCGCTCACCACCCTGAGTGAGTGGCAAGCAAGCCGCGACCCCGCGCGCCCGGTCTGCCTACTGCTCTTCTATCGCAGCCATCTGCAGGGCGCCAATACCGCGGTGCTGGATGGCTTGATCGAGGCGCTCGAGGCCCAGGGACTGGCGCCCCTGGCGGTGGCGGTGGCTTCCCTCAAGGAGTCGGCCTGCCTGGCCTTCGTCAATCACCTGATCGAGGAGACCGGCGCGGGCCTGGTGGTCAATACCACCGGCTTCTCCGTCAATCGTCATGCGGACGATAGCGAGGCCCTCGGCGAGGCGGAGCTCGAACAGGAGCTCGCGGGGCTCTTCGTCGGCCGGCCGGTGGTGCTGCAGGCGATCCTGGCCAGCAGCACCGCAGAGGACTGGCGGGCCGAGGCCGGCGGCCTGCGCAGCCGCGACCTGGCCATGCAGGTGGTGCTGCCGGAGATGGATGGCCGCATCCTGACCCGGGCGGTGGGCTTCAAGAGCGAGGCCCACTACAGCGAGCGCTGCCAGCTGTCGGTGGTGCGCCACGCCCTGCACCCGGAGCGCGGCGCCTTCGTCGCCCGGCTGGCGCGGCGCTTCTGCGACCTGCGACACGGCCCGAACCGGGCCAAGCGCCTGGCGCTGGTGCTGGCCAACTACCCCAACCGCGACGGGCGCATCGGCAACGGCGTCGGCCTGGACACCCCGGCCTCGACGGTCGCCATCCTGCGGGCGCTGGCCGGGGCGGGCTATCCGGTGAGTGAGGTACCGGAGGACGGCGACGCCCTGATCCGGCGGCTGCAGGGCGGCGTCACCAACGCTCGCGAGGCCCTGGACGGGCGCCCCTGCTGGCAGAGCATCGCCGTCGACGACTACCTGGCCTGGTTCCGGACCCTGCCGGAGGCCCTTCAGGAGACGGTGTGGACGCGCTGGGGGCCGCCCGGCGCGGACCCCAAGTACCGCCAGGGCCGGCTGATGATCGCCGGGATCCGCCTGGGGGAGACCTTCGTCGGTATCCAGCCGGAGCGCGACCTGGGAGATGACCCGCTGCAGAGCTACCACGATAGCGAGCTGGCGCCGCCCCATAGCTACCTGGCCTTCTATCTCTGGCTGCGCGAGCACTACCGGGTGGACGCGGTGATCCATGTCGGCAAGCACGGCAACCTGGAGTGGCTGCCGGGCAAGAGCACGGCGCTCAGTGCCGACTGCTGGCCGGAGATCGCCCTGGGGCCGCTGCCGCACTTCTATCCCTTTATCGTCAACGACCCGGGGGAGGGGGCCCAGGCCAAGCGCCGCAGCCAGGCGGTGATCATCGACCACCTGATGCCGCCGCTGGCCCGCGCCGAGCTCTACGGCGCCATGGCGGAGCTGGAGGCGCTGACCGACGAGTACTACCAGGCCTTGGGCATGGACCCGCGCCGCGAGACCCTGCTGCGCGAGCGGATCCTGGCCCACCTGCGCGACACCGGGATCGACCGGGAGCTGGCCCAGGGCGGGGATGGCACCGAGGGCGACACGGATAACGAGCGCCTGCTCAACGAGCTGGATACCTACCTGTGCGATATCAAGGAGGCGCAGATCCGCCACGGCCTCCACGTGCTGGGCAGCCTGCCGCCCCGGGACAAGCGGGCCGGGACCCTGGTCGCCATCCTGCGGCTGCCGCGGGGCGAATCGCCGGCCCAGCGCGGCCTGCTGCATAACCTGGCCGCCGACCTGGGGTTGCCGCCGGATTTCGACCCCCTGGCGGCCGGGGCCGAGCCCTGGCACGGGCCGCGGCCGCCGGCCCTGGCCGCGCTGGACGATTCCCCCTGGCGCAGCGCCGCCGATACCCGCGAGCGCCTGGAGCTGCTGGCCCATCGGCTGGTGGAGACACATGTTCTGGAGGAGGGCTGCCTGGCGACCCTGGCCCGCGATTACCCGACTACGGCCGGGCAGTTGCACCAGGTACGCGACGGTCTCTGGGCCGATATGCAACGCGGCGCCGAGATGGAGATTCAGTCGCTGCTGGATGGCCTGGAGGGGCGCTTCGTGCCGCCCGGGCCGAGCGGCGCCCCCAGCCGCGGGCGCCTGGACGTGCTGCCCACCGGGCGCAACTTCTTCAGCGTCGACAACCGCGCCATTCCGTCGCCGGCCGCCTGGTCCCTGGGCGAGGCCTCGGCCCAGGCGTTCGTCGAGCGCTACCTGCAGGATCACGGCGACTACCCGCGCCGCCTGGGCCTGTCGATCTGGGGCACCGCCACCATGCGCACCGGCGGCGACGATATCGCCCAGGCCTTCGCGCTGATGGGGGTGCGGCCGGTCTGGTCGCTGGGCTCCCGGCGGGTGATCGATATCGAGGTGATTCCCGCCATGCTGCTGCAGCGGCCCCGGGTGGACGTCACCCTGCGGGTCTCCGGCTTCTTCCGCGACGCCTTCGCCAACGTCATCCGCCTCTTCGACCGGGCGGTGCGGGCGGTGGCGGAGTACCAGGAGCCGGGGGATTCCAACACCATTCGCACGGCGGTCCGGGCGCGGCGTGGCGAGCTCGAGGCCCAGGGGCTCTCCCCGGAGGCGGCGGCCCGGGAGGCCGGCTACCGGATCTTCGGCAGCAAGCCCGGCGAGTATGGCGCCGGCCTGAACCGGCTCCTCGACAGCCGCGCCTGGGAGGGCGCCGACGACCTGGCCGAGGCCTACCTGGGGGCCGGGGCCTACGCCTATGGCCAGTTCCCGGAGTCCGGCGTCGCCGCCCGGGCCGCCTTCGAGCACCAGCTCGAGGGGCTGGAGGCGGTGATGCACAACCAGGACAACCGCGAGCACGATATCCTCGACTCCAACGCCTACTACGCCTTCCAGGGCGGCATGGCCAACGCCAGCCGGGCGCTGGCCGGACAGGCCCCGGCCATCTACCACGCCGATCACGCCGACCCGGCGCGGCCGCGGATGCGCACCCTCGAGCAGGAGCTGGCCCGGGTGATCCGCTCCCGGGTGCTCAATCCCAAGTGGATCGAGGCGATGCGCGAGCACGGCTACAAGGGTGCCACCGAGATGGCGGCGACGGTGGACTATCTGTTCGCCTATGACGCCACCACCGACCTGGTGGCCGACTACCAGTACGCCCAGGTCACCGAGGCGCTGGTGCTGGACTCGCACAACCAGGCGTTCCTGCGCGAGCATAACCCCTCGGCCCTGGAGGAGATGGCGGAGCGGCTGCTGGAGGCCGCGCAGCGCGACCTGTGGCGGGAGCCCGGCGAGCAGGGCGAGGCGCTGCAGGACCTGCTGCTGGAGATCGACGAGAGCCGGGAGCTGGCGCCCTGATGGTGGATCAGCGGGATAAGGTGGCCAAGGCGAATCAGCCAAGTATTAAAGGCTGGTGCCCCGGGGCCTGGCACCCCATGGCCAGCGGCGATGGCCTGCTGGTGCGGGTGCGGCCGCGGTTCGGCCGGCTGACCCGGGACCAACTGCTGGCTCTGTGCGCGGCGGCGGAGACCTACGGCAGCGGCCTGATCGAGCTGACCAGTCGCGCCAACCTGCAATTGCGCGGCGTCACCGAGGCTTCCTGGCCCGGGCTGATGGAGGCCCTCGTCGAGCACGGCCTGGTCGCGGCGGACCCCGAAGCCGAGCGCCGCCCCCAGTTGCTGCTGGCCCCCGACTGGCGGGCCGGCGACGCCACCCATGAGGTGGCGCGCCTGCTGGAGGCCCGGCTCGGGGAGCTGCCGGTGCTGCCGGCCAAGTGGGGCCTGGCCATCGACGCCGGGGACGCGCCGCTGCTCAATGAGGCCTCGGCGGACCTGCGTATCGAGCGGGCGGCGGTGGGGGGCTTACCGGCGCAGTCTTCGGGCGCCTTGTTAGTCCGTGTTGACGGAAGGTCGCTGGGCACCCCGGTGGACTCTCCCGCCGCCGCCGTCGAGTTGCTGATTCGGCTGGCCCACTGGTTCGTCGCCAGCGGCGGACGCGACGCCGGGCGGATGCGCCGGCACGAGGTGCCACTACCGCCCTGGGCGCCAGCATCCACGCCGCCGGCCCGGGCCAGCAAGCCCATGGCGCTGGGTCCTCATCCGAGGGGGCGGGTCCTTGGCCTGCCCTTCGGTAGGGCGTCGGCCAAGGCGCTGCGGGCCGCGGTCGCCTCCAAGGCGGCCACCGCCGTACGGGTCACCCCCTGGCGGCGCCTGCTGATCGAGGGGGTTCCCACGGGGGAGCCTTTCCAGGAACAGGCGCCGCCGGGGCTATTGGAGAGCGAGCGCGATCCGCGCCTGGCCATGCAGGCCTGCCCCGGGGCCCCCCACTGCGAGCAGGCCAGCGTGGCGACCCTGGGCCTGGCGCGGGCGCTGGCCGAACGCCGGCTTATCGCGGGCTCCATGCATCTCTCCGGCTGCGCCAAGGGCTGCGCCTGCCGGCAACCGACCGACCTCTGCCTGACCGGGCGGGACGGGCGCTATGACCTGATCATCGGCGATCGCGCCGATGGGGCGCCGGCCGCCACCGGCCTCAGTGAATCCGATGTGATCGAATACCTAGAGAAGAATCGCGATGCCTTACGTCTATGAAACGGACGGCCCGGCCATCTACCGGGAGTCCTTTGCCACGATCCGGCGCGAGGCCGAATTAGCGCGCTTCGCGCCGGAGGAGGAGCCGGTGGCCGTGCGCATGATCCATGCCGCCGGGCTGGTGGAGCTTGCCCCCTACATTCATTTCCGCGGCGATGCGGTGAACCGGGCCCGGGCGGCGCTGGAGGCGGGGGCGCCGATCCTCTGCGACGCGCGCATGGTCGCCGAGGGCATCACCCGCACGCGCCTGCCGGCGGACAACGCCATCGTCTGTACCCTGCACGACGCGCGGGTGCCCGAGCTGGCCCGGGAACTGGGCAACACCCGCTCGGCGGCGGCGCTGGAGCTCTGGCGCCCCCAACTGGACGGCGCGGTGGTGGCGATCGGCAATGCGCCGACCGCCCTGTTCCACCTGCTGAATATGCTGGAAGATCCGGTGTGCCCGCGGCCGGCGGCGATCATCGGCTGCCCGGTGGGCTTCGTGGGCGCCGCCGAATCCAAGCAGGCCCTGTGGGAGAGCGCCGCGGCGCCCTGCGTGGTCGTCGAGGGGCGCCTCGGCGGCAGCGCGGTGACGGTGGCCGCCCTCAACGCCATGGCGGATCGCCGCGAATGAGCCTCGCCACCATGAAACCCGGCACCATCCACGGCGTCGGCCTGGGCCCCGGCAGCCAGGACCTGATGAGCGTGCGCGCCGACCGGCTGATCCGCGGGGCCTCCCATATCGCCTACTTCCGCAAGCAGGGCCGCCGCGGCCATGCCCGCAGCATCGTCGAGGGCCTGCTGGCGCGGGACGTCATCGAGCTGCCCATGGAGTACCCGGTCACCACCGAGATCCCCTTCGACGACCCCCGCTACAACGCGCTGCTGGCGGCCTTCTACGACAAGCAGGTCGCGCAGCTCACCGAGATCGCCGCGGCGGGCCAGGACGTGGTGGTGCTCTGCGAGGGCGACCCCTTCTTCTACGGCTCCTTTATGCACCTCTATACCCGCCTTCAGGGGCGGGTGCCGGTGGCGGTGGTGCCGGGCATCACCGGCATGTCCGCCGCCTGGACCGCCACCGGGCGGCCGGTGACCTGGGGCGACGACGTTCTCACCGTGCTGATGGGCACCTTGCCGGAGGCGGCCCTGGTCGAGCGTATCGCCCGCACCGACGCCCTGGTGGTGATGAAGATCGGTCGCAACCTGGACAAGCTGCGCCGGGCCCTGGTCCGGGCCGGCCGCGACGACGAGGCCTGGCTGATCGAATACGCCGCCATGCCCCAGGAACGCATACGGCCGTTTCGCGAGTTCGGCGATAGCGTCCCCTACTTCTCCATCCTGGTGATCCACGGCAACGGGAGGCGGCCATGAACGAGGCGGCAACCGGTGGCTGGCTCAAGGTAGTTGGGTTAGGTCCCGGCGCCGAGGCGCTAATTACCCCCGAGGTCTCCGCCGCCCTGGCGGAGGCCACCGATGTGGTGGGTTATGTGCCCTACGTCGAACGGGTGGCGCCGCGGCCGGGGCTGGTGCGCCACGGCTCGGACAACCGCGAGGAGATCCGCCGGGCGGAGGCGGCCCTGCGCCTGGCCGCCGAGGGCCACCGGGTAGTGGTGGTCTCCTCCGGGGACCCGGGGGTCTTCGCCATGGCCGCGGCGCTCTTCGAGGCGCTGGAGGCGGGGGAGCCCGAGTGGCGCGCCCTGGATATCCAGGTGCTGCCGGGCATCTCCGCCATGCTGGCCGCCAGCGCGCGGCTGGGGGCGCCCCTGGGCCACGACTTCTGCTGCATCAACCTCTCCGACAACCTCAAGCCCCGGGCGCTGATTGAGCGCCGCCTGCGCCTGGCCGCCGAGGCCGACTTCGCCATGGCCTTCTACAATCCCCGCTCCCGGGCGCGCCCGGAGGGCTTCGAGCGCGCCCTGGAGGTCTTGCGGGAGGCCTGCGGGCCGGAGCGGGTGATCATGTTCGCCCGGGCCGTGGCCACGCCGGAGGAGTCCCTGCGGGTCACCACCCTCGGCGAGGCCAGGGCGGAGATGGCCGATATGCGCACCCTGGTGCTGGTGGGCTCCAGCCAGACACGGCTGATCCCGCGCTTGACCCCGCATAAGGGCCTGCCCTGGGTCTATACCCCGCGGTCGGCCTTGGGGGCTGGCTCAGGGTCTGGTTCAGGGGCCGACTCATGAGCGAGCCAGGCCAGCACCGCCTCGACGGAGTGCACCTCGTGCTGGGAAGGCAGCGCCGGCCGCTCGATCATCACCACCGGCAGGCCCAGCTCGCGGGCGGCGCTGAGCTTGGCGATGGCGCCTGCGCCGCCGGCGTTCTTGCAGACGATGCGCTGGATGCCGTGCTCCCGCAGCAGGGCCAAGTCGCCCGCCAGGGTAAAGGGGCCGCGATCCAGGACTACCCGATGCTGGGGCAGGGGCGGCGGCGCCTCGGGGGCATCGACCAGGCGCAGCAGGTAGTGGTGCCGGGGTTGGGCCGCGAAGGCGGCGAGGTGCTGGCGGCCGATGGCCAGCAGGATCCGCTCGGGCGGGCCGGCAAGCGCCGCCACCGCCGCCTCGATACCGGCGACGCGGGTCCAGCGGTCGCCGGTCGTCGGCGTCCAGGGCGGGCGGGCCAGGGCGATCAGGCGGATACCGGCGTGGTGTGCCGCCGCCACGGCGTTCTGGCTCATCCGCTCGGCGAAGGGGTGGGTGGCGTCGACCAGGTGGGTGATGCCGTGCTCCGTGAGGAAGTCGGCCAGGCCCGCCACCCCGCCGAAGCCGCCGACCCGGGTGGGCAGTGGCTGCGGCTTGGGGGTGGCCACCCGGCCGGCATAGCTGAACAGGGCAGGGACCTCGCGCTCGGCCAGGGCGCCGGCCAGGGCACTGGCTTCCGTGGTGCCCCCTAGAATCAGGATTTTCATATGACGGACCTTGACGAGGCTCCCTGGCTGACGCTGCTTGGCTGGGGGGAAGGTGGCACAGAAGGGCTGACCGCGGCAAGCCGCAGCGCCCTGGAGGGCGCCGAGCTGGTGTTCGGCGCGCGGCGCCATCTGCGCCTCTTGCCGCCGCTGGCGGCCGAGGTGCGCGAATGGCCGGTGCCCTTCGCCGAGGGCATCCCCCAGTTGCTGGCCGAGCGCGGCCGCCGGGTGGTGATGCTGGTCTCCGGCGACCCCTTCTGGTTCGGGGCGGGCACCAGCCTGGCGCGTCATCTGCCCGCCGGCGAGTGGCGGGCCCTGCCGGCGCCCTCCACCTTCGGCCTGGCGGCGTCCCGCCTGGGCTGGCCGCTGGAGGGCTGCACCTGCCTGGGCCTGCATGCCAAGCCGCTGACGCGGATCCGGCCCCATCTGCACCCCGGCCGACGCCTGCTGGTGCTGGTACGGGGCGGCGAGGCGGTGAGCGAGCTGGCCGGCTGGCTGGAACGCTTCGGCTTCGGCGCCACCCGGCTGCATCTGCTGGAGGCCCTGGGGGGCAATGGCGAGCGCATCCGCAGCGTGCGGGCCGACGCCGCCCTGCCGGACGATATCGTTCACCCGGTGGCGGTGGGCCTGGAAGTGGCCGGGGAGGGGCCGGCCCTGCCGCTGACGCCGGGCTTGGCGGACGAATTCTTCGACCACGATGGCCAGATCACCAAGCAGGCCGTGCGCGCCCTGACCCTGGCCGCCCTGGCTCCCCGGGCGGGGGAGCGGCTCTGGGATCTCGGCACCGGCTCGGGCTCCATCGCCATCGAGTGGCTGCTGGCCCACCCGGACAACCGTGCCCTGGGCGTCGAGCGCGACGCCGGGCGGGCGGCCCGGGCGCGCCGCAATGCCCATGCCCTCGGCGTCGACTGGCTGGAGGTGGTGGAGGGCGATGCGCTGGCGATGCTGGAAGTGGGCGCCCTGGCCGAGGCCCCACCGCCCGAGGCGGTCTTTATCGGCGGCGGGCTGTCGCAAGCCTTGCTGGAGGCGCTGTGGCGGCGCTTGCCGGCCGGCGTGCGGATTGTGGCCAATGCGGTGACCCTGGAATCCGAGGCCCTGCTGACCGAGTGGCAGCGGCGGGCCGGCGGCGAGCTGCTGCGTATCGAGCTGGCCAGCGCCGCGCCCCTCGGCACCCGGCGGGGCTGGAAAGCCAGCTACCCCATCGTGCAGTGGCGGGTGAGTCGATGAGGGTGGCGGGCTTCGGCTTTCGCCGCGGCGCCGGCCTGGCCTCGCTGGATAACGCCCTGGACCGGCTGTGCCGGCGCTATGGCCCGGTCGACCGACTGGCCGCAGTGCAGTCGATGCTACCGCTGGTCCAGGCACTGGGAGAACGACACGGTATCCCGGTAATGGGGGTGGCGGAGCATGAGTTGCCCCAGGCGGCCACCCTGACCCGCTCCCGGCATAGCCTGGCGGCCCGGGGCACCGGCAGCGTCGCCGAGGCGGTGGCCCTGCTGGCGGCGGGCCCCGCAGCGACCCTGCTCGGCCCCCGACTGATCTCGACGGACCGCCAAGCCACCGCGGCCCTGGCGACAGGGTAGAGCGCCGACCCGCCATTGTGGGGGGATCTCCAGCCTGCCCTTGTGGGAGTCCGGATTCCGGCGGTCCGACGCCTCGGCGATTGGCGCCGTCAGGCGCCTCGGTGCGTGAAGCCACGACATGGCAGATCTCCGGCCTGCCCTTGTGGGAGTCCGGCTCCGCCGGACGATTGGCGCCGCAGGCGCCCCGGTACGCGAAGCCCCGACATGGCAGATCTCCGGCCTGCCCTTGTGGGAGTCCGGCTCCGCCGGACGATTGGCGCCGATAGGCGCCTCGGTACACGAAGCCTCGACATGGCAGACCTCCGGCCTGCTGTTGTGGGAGTCCGGCTCCGCCGGACGATTGGCGCCGACAGGCGCCTTGGTACGTAAAGCCCCGACACGGCAGATCTCCGGCCTGCCGTTGTGGGAGTCCGGATTCCGGACGATTGGCGCCGATAGGCGCCCCGGTGCGTAAAGCCCCGACATGGCAGATCTCCGGCCTGCCCTTGTGGGAGTCCGGCTCCGCCGGACGATTGGCGCCGTCAGGCGCCCCGGTGCGTAAAGCCCCGACATGGCAGACCTCCGGCCTGCTGTTGTGGGAGTCCGGATTCCGGACGATTGGCGCCGCAGGCGCCCCGGTGCTTGCCAGGATCGCCCTTCGGGCGATATCGCGCAGAATCTGCGCTCCCACAATGGCATTCACACCAGAGAGCGATAACCCCGACAAGAGGAAAGCCAATATGACCATCCACTTTATCGGCGCCGGCCCCGGGGCACCGGACCTGCTGACGCTGCGCGGCCGGGACCTGATCGCTTCCTGCCCGGTATGCCTCTATGCCGGCTCGCTGGTGCCCGAGGCGCTGCTCGAGCACTGCCCGGATGGCGCCCGCATCATCAATACCGCGCCGCTCTCCCTCGACGAGATCATTGCCGAGATGCGCGCCGCCCATGCCGCGGGGCACGATGTCGCCCGGCTGCACTCCGGGGACCTGTCGGTCTGGTCGGCCATGGGCGAGCAGCTGCGCCGGCTGCGTGAACTGGCGATCCCCTATGCCATTACCCCGGGGGTGCCGGCCTTCGCCGCCGCCGCCGCCACCCTGGGCCAGGAACTGACCCTGCCGGGGGTGGCGCAGTCCGTGGTGCTGACCCGCACCCCGGGGCGGGCCAGCGCCATGCCGGACGGCGAGACCCTGGCCAACTTCGCCAGGAGCGGCGCCACCCTGGCCATTCATCTCTCCATCCATAACCTGGCCCAGGTGGTGGAAGCGCTGACGCCCTACTATGGCGCCGACTGCCCGGTGGCCATCGTCTGGCGGGCCAGTTGGCCCGACGAGCGGGTGGTGCGGGGGCAATTGTCGACCGTGGAGGCCCGGGTCGATGCCAGCATGCAGCGCACGGCGCTGATCCTGGTGGGCCCGGTGCTGGGCAGCGAGGATTTCCAGGAGAGCTGCCTCTATTCGCTCGGCTATGACCGCCGCTTCCGGCCCCAGTCGGCGGATTCGCCCTTCGCCGCCGGCGAGGGTGACGGCGTATGATCCATCTCTCGCTGATCGGCATCGGCACGGGCAATCCCGAGCATGTCACCCTGGCCGCGGTGAGGGCCCTCAACGAGGCGGACCTGATCCTGCTGCCCCGCAAGGGCGAGGCCAACTCGGACCTGGTGGACCTGCGCCGGCTGTTGTGTCGCAATCTGCTGGAGGCATCGTCCCGCACCCGGGTCGTGGAGTTCGACCTGCCGCGCCGCGATTCCCGGGCCGACTACCTGGCCGCGGTGGACGACTGGCACGGGGCCATCGCCACCGTCTGGGGGGAACTGATGGCGGCTCACCTGCCCGAGGGCGGCCGGGTCGGCTTGCTGATCTGGGGGGACCCCTCCCTCTACGACAGCAGCCTGCGTATCGCCGGGAGGCTGGGGTCCCGAACGGGGGGCGAGGTGACGGTGGACGTGGTGCCGGGCATCACCAGCCTGCAGGTGCTGACCGCCGCGCACCGCATCCCCCTCAATGCGCTGGCCGAACCGGTGCAGATCACCACCGGCCGCCGTCTAAGAGAGCGCGGCTGGCCGAGCGATGCCGCGAGCGTGGCGGTGATGCTCGATAGCGGCGGCACCTTCCAGGCGCTGCCGCCGGAGGGCCTGCATATCTGGTGGGGCGCCTACCTGGGCATGGACAAGCAGCACCTGATCGACGGCCCCCTGGCGGAGGTGGCCGCGACGATTCTCGAGCGGCGTGCCGCCCTGCGCGAGCGGCACGGCTGGATCATGGACATCTATCTGTTACGGAAAATACCTGGTGGAGAGTGAAATGAAGAAAGTCGATCCGAAGCGTCATGCCGAACGCATGGCCATCAAGCAGCGCATCATGAACGAGCGCATCGAGGCCGCCGACAAGGACCAGGGCGTGCTGCTGGTGCTGACCGGCCCCGGCAAGGGCAAGAGCAGCTCCGGCTTCGGCATGCTGGCCCGGGCCCTGGGCCACGGCATGAAGGTGGGCGTGGTGCAGTTTATCAAGGGCGCCTTCAGTACCGGCGAGGAGGCCTTCTTCCGCAACCTGCCGAACGTGGAGTACCACGTGATGGGCGAGGGCTACACCTGGGACACCCAGGACCGGGAGCGCGACGTCCAGACCGCCGAGGCAGCCTGGGAGGTGGCGAGTCGCATGCTGAGCGACCCGAGCTTCGATATGGTGCTGCTCGACGAGCTCAATATCGCCCTGCGCTACGAGTACCTGAACCTCGACCGGGTGCTCGACGACCTCCAGGCCCGCCCGGCCATGCAGCACGCCATCGTCACTGGCCGCTACGCCCCCGAGGCGCTGATCGAGCTGGCCGACACCGTCACCGAGATGAAGGTGGTCAAGCACGCCTTCAAGGACCAGGGCGTCAGGGCCCAGAAGGGCGTCGAGCTCTAAGCCCCAGCCTGATAACCCAGGACGATGCGCAAGCGCACGGGGCAGGGTGGGGGAGCCCTACCAAAGGCCTCCCCCAAAGGATTCTTCGCGGAGACCATTGTGGGAGCGCAGATTCTGCGCGATATCGCCCGAAGGGCGATCCTGGTAGCACCAGACCTGCCTCTACCGCGCCCGATCCCGCCCCCGCCAGAGCAAGCCGACCAGCTCCTCAAGCCGCGAGTCATAAGAAAACTCAAGATTCGAGTGGCCAAGCCGAAACCATCTTTAGTAGGTTAAGTGTTAATGGATGTGTCTGGTCGGGATGTCGGCGTCGCTACTAGGCGACGGTGGCAACCCCGTAGCCAAGGAGGCGGCGCCACGCGATACCGCCCTGGCGGTAGCGTGCCTTTAGATCGGGAAATCCATACTGGAGCAGGGCGGGGAGCTGGCGATTGGCGGATATCGACCCGAATCAGCCGTTCCGAAAAATGCAGCAGGCGCGCGAATTCTGGATATATGGCCTAATTTTAATTATCAAGCTTAAAAATCAAAGGCTTGCAAGAGCCTTGGCAGGCTGCATTTGCCGGACAAACGTGCCGGCACGTTGATCCAATCATAGAGCGCGCCGTCTAATACCTGTTAGATGCGCACAAGGAGTAGGCTTTGTTCGACAGAGAGTCGCTTTTCCACATGCTGGCCAATAAGGAATGGGATTCTATTGCGAAAACCATGTATCAGAACTCGAAGCTTATTGGCTCAGACCCGGTGCTCGCGCAAGCAATCCGGTTGTTCGAGTCCGAATTCTTCGCAGAAACCGACTCGCTACCACCAAGGGAAAAGAAAAAAGTATATGAGTATCCAGGCCTGGTAATCGAGTTAAAGCAGCATGCGTTCTCAAAGTCATTTGTAGAAAAGTTTATTGACAGAAAGCTTGCTCTACTAAAAGAAACCAAGAGCGATAGTCTACTGAGTTATGCGGCCCAACACCAAGATCGACCACTGGCGGTTCAAATACTAAAAGAGATCCAAACAAAAACACCGGAAGTGTTAGCTGATGCGCATCGTCAGAACGTTTCCATCAAAGCCACGACTACCACTAGCGAAAGCCAGAAAACCACGAGGTTGTTCAAATCTCGTCAAGAACAGCTGTTTTTCGAGGCGGTGAGAGAGACGTTCCCAACTTACCACCCCTATCCTAATGTGGCAGTAAGCTGCGTTATTGATTATTCTTCCATAAGAGATATTTTGAGCGCTGAAGCTCGCGAATACTTTTTCAAAGCGATCATTGACAGCGTCGTCTTCGATAGCGGTAAAGGCTATGAGCCGAGATTCTTTATCGAGTTGGATAGCCATTACCATGACAATGAGCGAGCGGCAAAAAACGACCGCATGAAAGATGAAATATTCAAAGCGGCAAATGTCAAACTGATTCGAATAAGAGCCTATGATCAGAACGAAGCTACCGTGGAAAGATTCAAGAAACTGGTTTTAGAAGTGATGCGTGGCTTATGAGTAAAAAGAAAAAACATCTAACAATCGGCTCCAAGGGACGTCGGCGCTGACGCGCCGCCGCCCCTGAGCCTAAGCGTTAGGTTCACAGGAGAGTATGTGCAATATTCTGATTGGTTGTACTGGTTTTGGATTAAAAGGCTACAGAAGGGGCGCTCTTTAGAACGGTGGGCTTTACGCCATCTGCATCATAGGGACTATTTAAATGTACTCGCGGAGAGAGTTATTGAATTTAATAAACTTCATCATCGACCATGTCGCGTACAAATAAATTCTATCTGGATTGATGGCACACCACAAGCGACTGCAAAAGCTAGAACTAAGGAAGTTAAGTGTGAATTGGCAGACTTACTTTATATAGTTGAAGAGTTGAATCATAAGGGCGATAGGGTTTGTAGAAAAGGCATATTGCTACAAGGCAAGAACACTGTTCATCCTAGGAAGATTGATAGCGGTAATTCTACAAAGAAAGAGCGATCGTTATTTGAGAAGCTTGATAGGAACGATGAGCTAACATTAAATACTGGCGTAAGTAAGAGGTCTAAAATAATTGGACGGTATTTATTAGATTCAAGCGTAAAGGAAGGCCTTTCAGATTGTGCTCGATTTTTGCTGATGCCAAAAAAGCGCTGCCGGTTTATCGACTTTGTTTTTAACTACTCACCATTTCATGTAACTTGGCCAAAAAGGGAAACATCCAATGAAATGGTTGTTGGGCAGGGTTTAACGGAAGCAGTGTTGGGGATGTACAACGGTAGTGGTATTGGAAGAGAAATCATTGCACCTACTAAGTGCGAGTGGTCACGAATGGTGTTGGATTTAGAGAACAAATATAAAGGCGTAGAAATGAAAGGATATGATAGACAGCAACGCCATTATTCTTCGGATACTTGCTCTTTCGCTGTTCATAAACGCTTTTCGCAAAATCCGCAGGTCGATGTTGAAGCTGACGGCTCAAATGGTGATCTTATTGAATTCGAAACTTTGCCGTATATTTCAATTATTAAAGTAAGTGTTCAATATCCTGAGCAAGATGAACCTAACAAACGCGTCAATTAGGACGCTCGCAAGCTCGCGCCTATTACGCGGGCGTTATGAGCAATGGTGACCTATGGGTAACTATTCTGATTTGGAGTCGGATTTTGTTGAGAGAACGATTCGCCTGATTGGGCAGTATACGGATCTGATTCAAGATCTCCCTTTCAGGGAGCAATTGAATTACACTCTAACAATCAATTGCTTACTCGGCCTGATAGTTATGCCGAAAGAGCGAGTGATTACCTACATCCCGAGAATTGGCTTTGATGAACAAAACCGCCGGGAAATGGGGCTCAATGATTCCTTCATTGATGAATCAATAGGCGACTTGAAGGGGTTGATCCAAAATCTAAGACACTCAGTAGCCCATTTTGATATCGAGGTTATCTCGGACTGCGAAGAGCGCTTGATTGATTGGGTTGAATTCAAAGGGTCGGGAAACCAACCCGAAATAATTGCTAGATTTAGAGCGGCCGAGATATTTCCGTTTTTACAATATTATTCGGCTCGGCTTTTGGAGAATATGCGTGATCATAGAGGTTGAGGCTCATAACCAGGATAACCAGGGGCTGCAGCCGACCGGTTTTCCGCTGCCGCTCCAAACCGGCGGCTGAGCCCAGGCGTTATACGATGGTCGTGCAAAGTCCGCTTGCGACCCAAAGCGGTCATTAGGAACGATCATGTTGATCCCAGTGAAAGGAGTTCATGTGAGCCAACAAGAAGAGAAGTACCCGGCCAGCGCCATATCCTCCTGGAGCGGTTTTGTTTACCAAGGGAAAGTTGCACTATATCACTCTCTCAAGCTTATTCACGATGACGACTTGGAATTCGAGCTTCAGCTAGACAGTAGTGACGACTTCGCTATTTATAAAAATGGAAAACTACACACAGCCCATCAAGTCAAAGCGAAGATAAGTGACTACCGGAGTGGATACACCAAGGCGTTAGAACAGTCTACTTTAATCGAACACGATAAAATCAAGGGAACTAAGCGCTACTTCCATGTATCCGTCCCTTTAAAAAACACAGAAAATCATATAGGCGCAAGCGGAGAAACGGTAGAATTCTACTGCTACGGAGACAGCTATCATTGTGGGCTGGGTGAAATTGAAGGGTTGACCAAAGAACTCATAAAAAAAATATGTGAGAAACAGTCCATCACTGTCAGTGATAATCTTATAAATTTCAACTACTGCTTACTGTCAGAAAAAATCAGTACCAAGGCAATACATATCCATAAGTTAAATCAAGTTGACGGAATATCAGGAAAAAGAGCCGCATACGAGGACCGTATCAAGGCCACAGAAATCTTAGAGGACCTTCTGACCCAAAACCCCTATCAGAATAGGGATTACTATGCAGTTGATCTAAAGGCAAGACTCCAAACTCATCTAGAAGAGAGGCTGGATCAGGCACTACCAACAATGAGTGATGCCACCTATGAGAGAGCCCGGCGTCTGTGCGAGCACATTCGCGAAACCCATGTCAACGAGTTGAAAACCTTATGTCAGATGATGAAGCCCTCTGAGCGGTTTCAAGACGTTCAGACGAACGACATCAGGCGATACACTAAGCTCATCCAAGCTATTTCGGCGGAACCCATATTTAACCATCTCCCACACTATCTCGACGGAGAGAATCGATTCTACGTACCTACCGCTCTTGACGTAGATGAAGTAGAAGAGTGTGAGTCTGACATGATTCGCGAAATGAAAAACAACGAAGATCTGCTGATACTACTTTTTGACTACAACCATCTAATTGCAAGCAAAGCGGAAACCTCATTCACCTTTAATACAAAATTCACAAGCTCGGATGACTTCGACAACAAGCAGGCCACTGAAAAGCTTGAAAGCAATATCACCAAGCCGCTATGCATTAGTGTAATGACAAAAGACGACGCGGAGGGTCGACTAAATGATAAAGCAACTCATTGATGAAGCACTTGTTGCTCATGGCTTTGTGAATATGCGCGAATTGGACACCACAAGCTTTTATATTCGTGATTCCGGATCTGCCATCAGATTCGCAGTAGTACATAATCTTGATGAGCTCACTACACCTGCCGAGCTGAATAGCCAAATCAATCACCTTGCTCCTGAGGAATTTCTCAGAAACCCAAGCTTCAAGAAAAACTGCGATTTAATTTGCATTCATCGCCTTAACGTTCTGGCCGAATTCAAGGATCAAGAAGAAGATATCTTCGCAATCGAAGAAGATCCGCACTTTTATAAAAAATATGTCCTTTATTACAGTGCTGCGGAAGAAAGTGCACTCACTAATTTCACATACAACAAACTGGTATCTGTGATTGCTGACAAAAAGGAATTTCTTAATTATAAAGAAAACCCTCTTGAAGCTTCACAATACAGCTTCGCTGCCAAGACCTTTATCAAGTTTCCTTTCTTGGAGCTACCTAGTCATCAAGGAAACCTCGTGTCCTTGAGACAGCAAGCAACTGAGGCCGTTGCAGAAGCAGGCTTGAGCGATACGTATTCGACTATTCAGCAAGTCACAAACGCAAACGCCGACGAAGTGATTAAGGGAATGATTAAAAATGAACTGGCAAATATCCAAGATTGAAGTATCTAGCTTCAAAGCATTCAAGCATATCTACTTGAATCTTGGTGAGTCGTCCTTGCTAACTCTTGACGGCCCGAACGGTTATGGTAAGACCAGCATATTCGACGCCATTGAACTGCTGCTCACTGGCCAAATCAATCGAATACAAAACCTATTCTCTACTTTACTAACCAAGAACAAAAGGGACTACGCTGACAATCTCTTCTGGAACAACCGCTCCGGCGAGAACGATCTCTGCATTAAAATTGAATTCATTAATTGTGAGCGTAAACTTATTTTAGCAAGGCATTGCCCAGCTGCGATATTCAAAAAACCAGCGAACAATCGTGCAGACAAGTATGAAAACTTTAAGCTTTACGAGCTGCCGGAATTTGAATCATCTGACTTCACCGTAACAAATCAGCGTGATAATAGCTTTCTTGACGAAGTTTTCGGAAAAAACTTTAGGGAAAACTTCTCCTTCCTGAACTATCTGGAGCAAGGACAGAACCGGCTGCTACACACTCGGGTAGATGAACGCAAGGATAAACTTGGAAACATCTTTAATATCAGCGACATCGAATCCGAGATCGAAAGCTGCAACACCTTATACAGCAAACTCACAAAGTACATCAACAATCCTGAACGTAAGGGAAAAGCTTTATCACTAAAAGAAGAGATAACCAGCTTAAAAAGCACATTGCAGGCAGAGACAAGTAACGTTGAGTACAAAAAACTCTCCACGACTGATGTCCAACCAATATGGGACAAGGAGATCCTATTCTCAACGTACTCAGCGGCAGATCATGCTGCCTGCCAGGAATCAGTTCGAAAAATTATTGCCCTTCTACCGCTCAAATCCACGATAAAAACTAGGGTTCACAACGAGGCAATCGAGGCCGACATCGAACGTAACGAAGAATCTCTGAGAAGCTTGGCTCAGTTCGGTAAAGATCTTGATAAGCTTGATGGGCTTGAAGCAATCAAGAAGCGGATTGATGAACTGGAGCGTTCAGCGGCTATCATCAAGCGCGGAGCCTCGATGATTAAGGTCGAAGAAGCTCAATCACTACCAAACTGGGCGGATGGGCGCCTTGAGTGGTTTGAGTTACAAATTGAATCCCGAAACAGCCTACGTGATAAAAGCAGCGCCAATGCGAACGTCATAGCCGAATTGGAACGCCTTAAAAGTCTGTTGATTGATGAACATAAGAAGTCCTATCCCGATGATCAGTTGTGCCCTCTTTGTGGTACGGACTGGGAAGATCACAAGTCAATGGTGGCTGCTATTGAAGCAAGAACTAAGCAGATCTCTGAATCACTAAGCAAGGGCGGTAAGGACTTAGTTGACATTATCGCTGCTATGGATGCTGAGCTGAAGCGCATCGACACCCATATCCAAGACAGCTTGAACGTTCTCAGGCCTACATTTGAACCAAATCTTCATGCAGAGCTGACCAAGATTAAGCTTCGGCTCCCAGCAATAACCCAGCTAATGGAGAAGCTGAAAAGCGACAATATTCAATTTACTGACTCATTTACGGAAAGTGATGACGTAGTAAACGAGCGACTTGAAAAGCTCAAAACGACTCTAAGGAATAAAAAACAGATTGAAGCTGATGCTTTAGCGCTGCCGGAGGACTGGCGAGAAACAACAAGAAGCGCCTTCAAAGACCTACAGGACTTCTACATGATCACGGCTGAAGACTTGAGGGATAAAGAGCAGTACATATCGATTAAAGCTAACGAGGCTCAAAATGCCAGGCTCCAAACCTGTATTTCCGATCTTGAACTTATCGAAAAAGAAACCCTAGCGGCCCAAAAAGCACAAGATAAAATCAAAAAGCTCCGCGACACACTGAAGGAAACAGAGCAAAGGTATACCGACCAGACAATTTCGGCTATTGAGCTGATATTCCATATCTATAGTGGCCGACTGATCCAAAACTACCAGCGTGGTCTGGGCCTATTTATCGAGAGCCGAGAAGGTACACAGTTGAGATTTCTGACTGCCGAGAAGTCTGAGCACGACGCAGTCATGTCCATGAGTTCTGGTCAGGTGTCCGCTCTTAGCCTTGCATTCTTTCTGTCACTCAACAAGGTCTATGCTAAGGTGCCTCTCATTTTGATTGATGATCCGTCGCAATCTCTGGATGAAATCAACGTTGCTTCCTTGACCGACCTGCTACGTTGCGAACTCAAGCAATGCCAGTTGATTGTCTCCTCGCATGAGGACGATATCTCGGCCTATATTCGCTACCGGTTCAACAGGGCAGGTTTGAAAACAAGTTCGCTCAATATGCAGCTCTTGGCGAAAGAAACTTGGTAAAAGCCGCTTGTGGCTACCTGGCAGAGCTGGGTTTTCGTGATGGTAATCTAGATAAGTTGACCCTCGTGGAGGTGTCCGCTATCAGTATGCTTACGTCAGACTAAGGAAAGTAGGCCAAGGATTGACAAGGAAAAGAAGTCAAGAAGCTGGATCTGGATAGTTTTGGGAGATAAACGAGTTGGTTATAATGTCCGCAATTGGGCGGATGTGGGCATGGCGATGATGGTGCAGATCACGTATAATAAGTTGCTGTACGCGGATAAATTACTCGCTGCGCTCGAAATTTACCGGTGAGCAAAGCGTTGAGCCTGTAGCAAAAGTCCATGTGCTTCAGATGGTCGCGCTCGTACGCGAAGTCTGGTCGAGCTTCTGATGAGAACTGGTCTGGATTTTACGAGAGAGTACGAAAAGCAGTGCAAAAATTGACCAACTCGAGGATTTTGAAAGGCTCGTTCCTTTTGCTACAGCCTCGTTAGGGCTCTAGGAGGGTGAGTGGAATTACCGAAGCATACACGTAATGCCTTGTTCGTTACCGCAAAAATCCAAGAGCTTGGGATTTCGATTGAAATACAACAAAAAATCGGCGTTTTCGCTGTTGCTTGGGGAATGTTCGAATCGCATCTTGAGCGTGCTGTGTGGACCCTCGAAAAGGAAGAAGTTGAAGGCAATAGGCCGTCAACTGACAAAACATCGGCCCATAAATGGGTAGGCATTCTTGCCAGTGGTAGCAATGAGCTGAGCGCAAAGGCAAATGAGGTCCTTGGGATCGCAGCAACAGCAGCAATCGATCTTATGAGTTATCGCCACTCCTTGTTCCATGGATACCTAGTCCCGCTCGGGGGTACGGCAATGTTCATTCGCAATCCGGGTTGGAACGGCGAAGTTCGTAATCGAGAGGCCGGTGATGCTCAAGTTGATGAGAATATTATTGATTTAGCTATTGATGCGGCTTGGGTACTTTTTCGTCTGGTCATAGCTGTCACCAAACTTCGTGACGAAGATGGTATTGAAAGGATCGAAGAGTTCGAGTCAGAGGCTTGCCGCATTAAAAGCAATGCAAACGAGGTTAGGCATATAGCCTCCCTCGCGGCCCACGAGAAATACTAGGTGTCTGGCAGCCCTAACAATCGCAAACAGTCGGAATTATTTTCCGTTCCTTGTTTTTCGGTTTGCGCTACTCTACCGTAAAACAATCCACACCAAATATTCCGCTGTTGCGGGCGTTGAGGCTGTAGCAAAAGTCCATGCACTTTAGAAGAGCACGCTCGTACGCGAAATCTGGCCGGGCTTCTGATGCGAACTGGTCTAGATTTTACGAGAGAGCACGAAAATCAGTGCAAAAATTGATCGATTCGAGGCTTTTGAAAGGCTCTTACCTTTTTCTACAGCCTCGTTAGGCGTAAAGAGGAAATTAAATGTACACCGGCTTCTATGTCAGCAATGACCACATATACGGCCGCTCTGGCTATACCCGGTTCTACATTAGTAGTGGCCACATCTATGGGCCCAGTGGCTATAGTCAGTTCTACATCAGCAATGGCCATATCTATGGGCCTAATGGATATACGCAGTGTTACTTTAGTAACGAGCACATTTATGGGCCGGCCGCGGCATTGCCATGGACATAGCGCCTAACAAGCAGCGGCAGGCGGATCAAATTTCTGCTCGTTCCTCGCTCCAGTTTTTCCGCTGCACTGGGCGTTGGGCGCCACAATCATGAAGGTTCACGAACTACGTAGCATTCAAGATCGCATCCGCTGGGCACTGAGCGCAGTCAGCGCCCACACTGGAGAAAACTGGACGCAGTCTCATACCTTCGAGAATGGAGAAGAGCACCGTTATCATGTTCACGGGATCAAGTCCCTCACCCAGCTTGAGGATGAGCTTCTTAATGCATTTGTTTGGGTGTGGGCGATGAAGGATTACCTCAAAGCAGAAGCGAGGCTCCGTGGGAAAGACCCGAGACAGATTGAACAAATTGCAAATGGCAGCATGCCTCTCCTATTGGTTTCCGATGTCGCAAACGGGATTAAGCACGGCTCGCTCGATAACAGCCGATCCGGTCATTTCGCCACCATTGGCGGCGTCGGGGTGTCAATGCCGCAGGAGTCGATTGCTTCCATCTCGTTTGGTGCGTTTGACGTCACAACCCAGATTGAGAGGCCCGAGCAGGCTGAGTTCAAAGCGGATGTTGTAGCTGCTGAGGGCAATGTACTCGGAAGTGCGCATCAAGTGCTTCAAGATGCAATAGAGGCATGGGAGCGTGATGCGCTGGCATATCTTAGCGTAGCCCAACCAGCCGCTGAACCCGACGGGCCCACCTGCAGCGGGCCCGCGGGCTAGCTTCCACGTTAAATCTCGCATATGTCCGATCATCTCAGCCATTTTTACCATTCCTCCTTCGCCTCGGACTGGCGACAGGTTCGCCCCTCTTGGGCGGCCTGCGTACCTCGGGACATGCCTTCTCTCAATGTCTGAACCCTGGCGGCGTGGCGCTCGGTTGCTGATTCGATTCTTATCGGGGCCTCCGCTGGGGGAGCGGCAAGTGGTACCTTAGTGCCCTTTCAGGAGCACAGGCATTGACCAGAAGCGGGGGGCGGCAATTCGCATGGCGACACTCATGATCCAGGGCACCACCTCGGATGCCGGCAAGAGCACGGTGGTGGCGGGGCTGTGCCGGGTGCTGGCCCGGCGCGGGGTGTCGGTGGCGCCCTTCAAGCCGCAGAATATGGCGCTCAACAGCGCGGTGACGGTGGATGGCGGCGAGATCGGCCGCTCCACGGCGCTGCAGGCGCTGGCGGCGGGCGTCGCGCCCCATAGCGATATGAACCCGGTGCTGCTCAAGCCGGAGAGCGACCGGGGCGCCCAGGTGATCCTGCGCGGCCAAGTGCATGGCCATATGGATGCCCTGGATTACCACGCCTACAAGCGCGAGGCGAAGGTCTCGATGCTGGCGGCCTGGGAGGCGTTGTCGAGTCGTTATGACGTGATCATCGCCGAGGGGGCGGGGAGCCCGGCGGAGATCAACCTGCGCGCCAACGATATCGCCAATATGGGCTTCGCCGAGGCGGTGGACTGCCCGGTGCTGCTGGTGGGGGATATCGACCGGGGCGGGGTCTTCGCCCAGTTGGTGGGGACCCTGGCGCTGCTCAGCGAGAGCGAGCGCTCACGCACCCGGGGCTTTATCATCAATCGATTCCGCGGCGACCTGGCGCTGCTCGAGCCGGGGCTCGACTGGCTGGAAAACCATACCGGCAAGCCGGTGCTGGGGACCCTGCCTTACCTGCAGGGCCTGCTGCTGGACGCCGAGGACAGCCTGGGCCTGTCGGGCCACCAGGCCGGCGAGCCGGCGCTGCGCGTCGTGGTGCCGGCGCTGCCGCGGATCAGCAACCATAACGACTTCGATCCCCTGCGGCTGCATCCGCGGGTGGAGCTCACCTTCGTGGGGCCGGATCGCCCGATACCGCCCGCCGACCTGATCATCCTGCCCGGCAGCAAGAGTACCCGCTCGGACCTCGCCTGGTTGCGCGCCCAGGGCTGGGAGAGCGCCATCCGGCGTCATTTGCGCTATGGCGGCAAGCTGCTGGGGATCTGCGGCGGCTTCCAGATGCTGGGGCGGGTCATCGAGGATCCCGAGGGCCGCGACGGCCCGCCCGGCAGCAGCGAGGGGCTGGGGCTGCTCGACTTCACGACCCGCATGGGCGCGGCCAAGCAGCTGCGCAACGTCAGTGGGCACTTGCTTGCCTCGGGGGCGGCGCTGGCCGGCTATGAGATCCACCATGGCGTCAGCGAGGGGCCGGCGCTGGCCCGGCCGCTGTGCGAGCTCGATGGGCACCCCGATGGCGCGATCAGTGACGATGGCCAGGTGCTGGGCACCTACCTGCATGGCCTCTTCGATCAGGCCGAGGCCTGCGCGGCTCTGCTGGCGCTCTGCGGGCTGGAGGGCGAGGGCGATGCCCTGGTCGATACCCCGGACTATGCCGCCCATCGTCAGCGCGACCTGGACCGGCTGGCGGATAGCCTGGAGGAGCATCTGGATATGGTGGCCATCGAGGCGCTGGTATCCCGCTAGCCGGGCTGACCGAACCATCACTTGCACTGCCGAACGCACAAGGCCCGCCATTTGGCGGGCCTTGTGCGTAGGTAAGGGCTTACTGGAGGACTCGCCTAGAGCGAGAGGAAGAGCCCGGCCAGGGCGGCGCTCATCAGATTGGCCAGGGTGCCGGCGGCCACCGCCTTGAGCCCCAGGCGGGCGATATCGCTGCGCCGGTTGGGGGCCATCAGCCCGAGGCCGCCCATCAGGATGGCGATGGAGCCCAGGTTGGCGAAGCCGCACAGGGCGAAGACCACGATCGCCTCGCTATGCGGGCTCAGCTCGCCCTCACGGGTGGCCAGGTCGGCGAAGGCGACGAACTCGTTGAGGATGATCTTCTCGCCGATAAAGCTGCCGGCCAGCACCGCCTCCTCCCAGGGGATGCCGATCAAGAAGGCGATGGGCGCGAACAGCCAGCCGAGGATCAGCTCCAGGGTCAGGTCGCCGTAGCCGGCGAAGCCGCCCACCCAGCCCAGCAGGTTGTTGGCCAGGGCGATCAGGGCGATAAAGGCCAGCAGCATGCCGCCCACGTTGATGGCCAGCTGTACCCCGGAGGCGGCGCCATTGGCGGCGGCCTCGATTACATTGGCGGGTTGTTCCTCCTTGGGCGTCTCCAGCACCTCATCGATGCCCTGGGTCTGGGTGCGGGTCTCCGGTACCAGCATCTTGGCCATTAGCAGCCCCCCCGGCGCCGCCATAAAGGAGGCCGCCAGCAGGTACTCCAGGGGAATGCCCATGGCGGCATAGCCGCCCAGCACGCTACCGGCCACCGAGGCCAGGCCCCCCACCATCACCGCGAACAGCTCCGAGCGGGTCATGCCGCCGATAAAGGGACGCACCGTCATCGGCGCCTCGGTCTGGCCGACAAAGATATTGGCCGACGCCGAGAGCGATTCGGTGCGCGAGGTGCCTAGGAGCTTCTGCAAGGCGCCGCCGATCAGGTTGATCAGCCAGCGCATGATGCCCAGGTAGTAGAGCACGGCGATCAGCGAGGAGAAGAAGACGATGATCGGCAGCACCCGCAGGGCGAAGACGAAGCCGCCGCCGCCGAACAGCTCGAACATCTGGTCGCTGACCAGGCCGGCGAACATGAAGTTCATGCCCGCCTGGGCGCTGTCGATCACCGCCTGGACGCCCTGGGTCAGGCCCAGCAGCAGGGTCTGGCCAAAGGGGATATAGAGCACGAAGAGCCCGAGCCCCGCCTGAATGGCCAGGGCGCCGAAGACGGTGCGTGGGCGGATGGCGCGGCGATTCTCGGAGAGCAGGAAGGCCAGTAAGAGGACGGTAAGCACACCGACCAGGCCCATCAGGGTTTGCATGGGAGGCTCCAGTTGACCAGGGAGAGCGGATGAAGGGCGCGTACCTTAGCGCAAAATCGCGCGAGATTGCAGCTATGGCTAGCCTATTCGCCTATCGTCACCCATGCCTCAACGCTGGATTAGCGGGGAGGGGGCTGGCTTTGGCCGGCGGTTTTTGTGGGAGCTCACGGTTCGGCGTTCCGACTTCGCTGAGCGATTGGCGCCGCTAGGCGCCCTTGGGTGCCGACCAGGATCGCCCTGCGGGCGATATCGCGCGGAATCCGCGCTCCTACAGAAACCATGGTGGCGGCTTGAGGGCAACATAGAATCTCCCACCACCCCGGTGACAAGCCCGGCCCACTGGGGTCCAGGTTAGTCGGCCGCTTGGGTATGCAGCAGGATCTCCACGCGGCGGTTGGCGGCGCGGCCTTCGGCGCTGGCGTTGTCGGCCAGGGGGCGGGTGTCGGCATAGCCGATGGCGCGCATGCGCGTGGCGTCGATGCCCTGGCGCTCCAGGTCGCGCAGCACGGCGCTGGCCCGGGCGGTGGAGAGCTCCCAGTTGGAGGGGAAGCGCGCCGTGGCGATGGGCACGTTGTCCGAGTGGCCCTCCACCGAGAGGCGCCCGGGGAAGCTCTCCAGGGTCGGGATCAGCCCCGAGAGCAGCTCGCGGCCCGGCCCGGTCAGGGTGGCGTCGCCGCTGGAGAAGAGCAGCTGGTCGTCGATGCGCAGGGTGATGCCCTGTTCGGTCTCGGCCACGCTGACCCCCTCGAGATCGAGCTGCGCCACCGGCTCGCGTCCCGCCTGTTCACGGTGCAGCAGGCCGCTGCCGAGTGGGCCGGCGACCCGGTCGGCGGCCTGCAGGGCGGGAATCGTCAAACGCGGGGCGCTGGGCTCGCTGCTGGCTTCCCCCGACGAGAGGCTGGTCATGGAGAGCAGCAGCACGAAGAGGGTGATCAGCAGCGTCAGCACGTCCAGGTAACTGATCAGCCAACCCTCACCCTCACCGCCGTCACCCGGCGCGTGCTGGGGCAGCAGGGTCGCCGACTGGGTCGGCGGCGTGGGGGGCGGCGGGGGCGGGGCCTCGGGACGCCCCTTCAGGGAGCGCAACTTAGCCATTCTGGTGAGCCTCGTCGGGATCGATGCGCCCCTGGTCGCGGATCTCGTCGTGGTGATGGGCGATAAAGGAGTTGAGGGTCTCCTCGATAAAGGAGGGCAGGCGCCGCTTGCTGATCAGCGAGACCCCTTCCAGCACCATGTTCATGGCGATCAGGCGCTCCTCGGTGCGCCGCTCCAGCTTCACCGCGATGGGCTTGAACACCAGGTTGGCCAGCAGGATGCCGTAGAAGGTGGTGAGCAGGGCCACCGCCATGCGCGGGCCGATCACCTCCAACTGACCCGCCTCCATCACCTCCAGCATGTTCACCAGGCCCACCAGGGTGCCGATCATGCCGAAGGCCGGGGCATAGGTGGCCATCGTGCGAAAGATCTGCGCCTCGGCCTGTTCCCGGGCGCGCAGCCGGGCGATGCGCCAGCGCAGCAGGTCGAGGATCTCCTCCTCCTTGGTATTGGCGATCACCAGTTGGATGCCGGTGCGCAGGAAGGGGTTGCGGGTCCTGTCCAGGGCCGCCTCCACGGCACGCACGTCGCCCTTGAACCAGAGTCGGGCGATGGCCACCAGTTCCTGGATATCGTCGCGCATATAGGTGTTCTCGCGACGGAAGACGATGCCCACCAGGCGCACCACCCGCACCACCTCCTTCAAGGGGTAGCTGATAAAGGTGGCGGCGAGGGTGCCGGTGATGACGATGGCCAGCCCCGGCAGGTTGATAAAGCTCAGCGGCGACTCGGCGGTAAACAGCAACACGCTGGCCAGCAGCAGGCTGCTGACCAGGATGCCGATGATCGTCGAGGGGTTCATGAACACACTCCATTGCGCAGGGATCGATAGTCGGACTATCGGCAAGGGAGCGGGGAAGTTGAGGCGCCAGACCTGATCTGGATCAAGTCGTGGCGAAGAAGCGCCTGGGATCGTCGCTGATCACGCTATCCACCCCCCAGTCCCAGCAGGGGGCGAAGGCCCGCGGGTCGTTGGCGGTATAGCAGAGCAGCCGGTAGCCGGCGGCCTTGATCGCCCGGGCCCGCTCGGCCTTGAGGCGGGTCCAGTCGGCATGCAGGCTGAAGGCGGCGAAGCGCTCGGCCTCGGCCTGCCAGGCCTTGGGGATCTTCTCGAAGAGCACGCCCAGGCGCAGCCGCTCGGGGTCCGGCACCAGGGCGCGGGCGCTCTCCAGGGCGCGGGTGTCGAAGGAGGAAACGATCAGCCGCTCGGCGGGCAGGGCCTCGAGCAGGGGCGGGATCACCGCCTCGGCCAGCGCCACCGGATCGCGGCCGCGGCACACCTTGAGCTCCAGGTTAAGGCCCATGCCCCGGGCCAGCAGGAGTTCGAGCATCTCCTCCAGGGTCGCCATGCGCTCGTCGCGAAACGCCTCGCCGAACCAGGCCCCCACGTCCAGGGTCTTGGCGGCGGCCAGGTCCAGCTTGTGCAGGCCGCCGCGGCCATTGGAGCAGCGCCGCACGCCGCGGTCGTGCCAGATCACCGGGGTGCCGTCGCCCAGCAGCTGCACGTCCAGCTCGACCCAGTCGATGCCATTGGCGTGGGCGGCACGCACCGCGCTCAGGGTGTTTTCCGGGGCATGGGCGGAGAGCCCGCGGTGGGCGATCAACTGGGGCAGGGCAGGGGACGCGGTAGCGGTCATGGGCTAGCCTCTGGGCAGGAGTGCCGGAAGATGCGTCGCCAGTGTAGCCGTTTCGGCGACGCCTTCGCAGCCTACCTTAATTCCCTCGGATGACGGCCCGATGACCGTCGCGGGGGCGGATATGCTAGGCTGCGCGCTTTTCCCGTGAACGCGGCCCGCAAGCGAGACAGTGATGAAAGTCGTACAACTCAACGAGAGCGCCCCCCGAGATGCCTGCCTGGCGCGGCTGTGTGCCGAGGTCTATGGTCAGGCGGCGGGGCTGACCCCCCTGGTGCGCTTCGCCGCCACCCGCCGGGTGCTGTTCGCCCAGGAAGCCGCGCGGTTGCTGGCGGCGGTGGACGGCGCGGGTCGCCCCCAGGCCCTGGCGTTGCTGGTGCTGGATGCCGCCGGCCAGGGCATGACCCTGACCCTGAGCTGCGCCCTGGACGGCGATGAGGAGCCAGACGATCGGGAGGCGCCGCGCCGTGCCCTGATCACCGAGCTGGCCACCAAGGCCCCGCTGCGGGTGGAGGCCGAGGATGCCGACGCCGAGGCCTTCTATCGCGACTGCGGCATCAGCCGCTGGTTTGCCGGTCGCGACGGGCAGCGCATCGGCCTGGGGGCGCGCCATCCGGCGGCGACCCTGGCCGAGGCCGGGGCGCCCATCGCGGTCGATGACGCCGAGGTGCTGCGCCGCTTCAAGCACGACACCAAGGGCTTCGAGGAAGAGAAGGAGCGCTTCGTGCAGGGCCTGGCCAGTTTTCCCGAGTGCCTGACCTGAGTTTCGCCGAGTCACCTGCCGTGACTTGACCGCCGGGCCATTCGGCGGTTGCATAGCCAGGACAGTCGTTAGCCCATTAAGGATATTCCCATGGCCAAGCGTATCCAGTTTTCCCGCACCGGCGGTCCCGAGGTGCTCGAGTTCGCCGATGTTCCCCCCGCCGACCCGGGCCCCGGTGAGGTGCGCGTCAAGAACGCCGCGGTGGGCCTCAACTTTATCGATATCTACTTCCGCACCGGCCTCTATCCGGCGCCGTCGCTGCCCTCGGGGCTGGGCACCGAGGGGGCCGGGGTGGTGGACGCCGTGGGTGAGGGGGTGACTCACCTGGCGGTGGGCGATCGCGTCGCCTATGCCCAGGGCCCGTTGGGCGCCTATGCCGAGTTGCATACCCTGCCCGCCGCCAAGCTGGTCAGGCTGCCCGAGGCCATCGACTTCGAGACCGCCGCCGGCTGCATGCTCAAGGGACTCACCGTGCAGTACCTGATGCGCCAGACCCATGAGCTCAAGGGCGGCGAGACGATCCTCTGGCACGCCGCCGCCGGCGGCGTCGGCTCCATCGCCTGCCAGTGGGCCAAGGCCCTGGGCGTGAAGCTGATCGGTACCGTCAGTTCGCCGGAGAAGGCGGCGCTGGCCGAGAAGAACGGCGCCTGGGCGACCATCGACTATACCAAGGAAGATGTGGTCGAGCGGGTGCGCGAGCTGACCCATGGCGAGATGTGCGATCTGGTCTACGACTCGGTGGGCAAGGACACCTGGGAGACCTCGCTGGACTGCCTCAAGCCGCGTTCGCTGATGGTCAGCTTCGGTAACGCCTCGGGGGCGGTGGAGGGGGTCAACCTGGGCATCCTCAACCAGAAGGGCTCGCTGTTCGTGACCCGCCCCAGCCTCAACGGCTATGCGGATACCCCGCAGCGGCTGCAGGCCATGGCCGATGAGCTCTTCGCCATGCTGGAGAGCGGCAAGATCACCATCGATATCGCCCAGCGCTTCCCCCTGGCCGAGGCGGGCAAGGCCCAGGAGGCCCTGGCCAGCCGCCAGACCACCGGCTCGACCATTCTGTTGCCGTAATTCGCCCGGGCTGTGTCCGGAGCTTTAAGCTAGAAGAAAAAACCGCCTCCGAGGTCTTGCCTCGGAGGCGGTTTTTTTCTTTGGCTCTTCGCACTCTGGCGTGAATGCCGCCGTGGGAGCGCGGATTCCGCGCGATATCGCCCGAAGGGCGATCCTGGCTTCCACTAGGGGCGACTTCGTCGCCCAATCGCTCGGCACAGCCAAGCTCCCACAATAGCAAGCCGGAGATCGGCCATGCCGTGGCTTCACGCTTCCAGCTCTCGGCGCAGCCGGGGAGTTATTCCAGCTCCACGTAGGCGCCTAGGGCGCGCATCCGCGATTCGAAGGTGGTGACGTTATCCACCAGGGCTTCCGGGCCGTAGGCCACGCATTCGGCGAGGATCGCCTCGATCAGGGTGATGGCGGAGAGGATCGACGGGAAGAAGTGGGGCGTGGCGGTGGCGATATTGAAGGTCACCGCGGCGCCGGGCACCAGCGGCGAACGCAGGGTGTCGGTGATCACGATGGCATCGACGCCGTTGGCCCGGGTGATCTCCAGGGCGCGCACCGTCTCGGCGCAGTAGGGGTCGAAACCGATCGCCACCACCAGGTCGCCCTCGCCGAAGGGCGCCAGCTCCGTCAGCAGGCCCCCCTCCTGGCCGCGAATCAACTGGATATTGGGCATGGCGATGCGCCCCACGTAGGCGAAGTGGTAGGCGCAGGCGAAGGTATCCCGGAAGCCCACCACCGCCACCTTGCCGGCCGCCAGCATGCGCTCGGCCGCCTCGCGCACCTTGGCCTGGGTATCGGTAGTGAAGAGCCGGCCGATATTGTCGAAGGCGGTATCCCCCACATCGAGAAACACCTGGTCGTCGGTATTGGCCAGGGCCTTGAGGCTGGAGGCCCGCCCCGAGAGCTCGATGGGCCCGGACTGCACCGCCGACTGGAAGATCTCGCGGAACTGCTCGTAGCTGTCGAAGCCCAGCCGCTTGGCCAGGCGCATCAGCGTGGAGGGGGTCACCTCCGCCGCCGTGGCCGACTTGCGGATCGACTGGAAGGCGATCTCCATGGGCTGTTCCAGCACATAGTTGGCCGCCAGCTTGAGCTGGGGGCTGAGCTCGGCGTAGCAGGCGGCCAGGGCCTGATTGACCTCGTCCAGGGATGTCGGGGAGTGTTCTTGCATCCAATTACCTCGTGTAGACAGCGCCGTCGCCGATAGGCGCTGCCATGCTGGCGTAGCGAAGGGCGCCTGGCAAGCCGGCGCGCTCACCTAGTCCATCGCCGAGACGTCGGACCGCTGCTGAAGCAGGCTTGTATGTTTGAAGGAGACCCAGAAAGGGCAATAGTGAGAAGGCTTGGTTGGCCACTGGTGTTGTGGGAGTCCGGCTCCCCGGCGGTCCGACGCTTCGGCGATTGGGCGACGAAGTCGCCCTTGGCTGCCGATCAGGATCGCCCTTCGGGCGATATCGCGCGGACCCGGGACGCCGGACCGCCGCGCTCCCACGGAAACCGCGGTGGCGGCTTGAGGGGCAACATAGAATCTCCCACCGTGTATTCACGCCAAAGTGCGATGCCCCGCTTTTCCTTATCAATGATACGTATGGTTCATTCTGTATTTTTATACGACACAAACGTATTGACTTGCCCCTGGGACTCCCCGTAGCATGCGTCGAAGAAACGGATGTGTCGCTATTTATCTATTACTGGCACTGATGTTTCATCTTCCGCGAGGCCGGCCGGCAGTGGCGACCGACGGCCTCGATGTTATCTCGCCATGCCCAGGCAGGCCCTGCCGAGGAGAGACGATGCAACGCCCCGAGACCCTGATCATCGAGCGCCAGGCGGCGGTGATGGTGATTCGCTTCAATCGCCCCCACCGCCTCAACGCGGTGGTGGAGCCGCTCTATCGGGAGCTGCTGGCGGCCCTGGCCGAGGCCGAGCGGGATCCGCAGATTCGCGCGGTGGTGCTGAGCGGCGAGGGGCGCGCCTTCTGCGTGGGCGCCGATATGAAGGAGCATGGCGCGGCCGGCCGCACCCTGCACCAGCGCCGCGAATACCTGCAGCTGGGCAACGATGTCTGCGAGGCGATCCTGCGCAGCCCGCTGCCGGTGGTCGCCGCGGTCAACGGCTATGCCCTGGGGGCCGGCGCCGAGATGGCGGTGGCCTGCGATTTCATGGTGATGAGCGAGGCGGCCCAGATCGGCTTCCCCGAGGTCAGTATCGGCACCTGCGTGGGCGGCGGCGTCTCCCGGCTGCTGCCCCAGCTGGTGGGGCTGGGCCAGGCCCGGCGCCTGCTCTATACCGGGGCGCGCATCGATGGCGTCGAGGCGGCGCGCCTCGGGCTGGCCAGCCAGGCGGTGCCCGCCGAGGCGCTGATGGACGAGGCCCTGAGCCTGGCCGAGACCCTGAGCCGCCAGGCGCCCATCTCCCTGGCCATGCTCAAGCGCCTGGTCAACCAGGGCAGCCACGAGAGCCTGGAGAGCCAGTTGCAGCAGGAGCTGGACGCGGTCTTCCGCTGTTCCACCACCGCCGACTGGCAGGAGGGCGTGGACGCCTTCGCCGAGAAACGCTCACCGAACTTCAAGGGGTGCTGAGATGAATCGCGCACGTCACCTGTCCAGCCGCAGCCCGCTGCACGACTTCCTCGCCCCCCGCTCGGTGGCCGTGGTGGGGGCCTCCCAGGATCCCACCAAGCGCGGCTACAAGGCCATGGTGGGGCTGGTCAAGCAGGGCTTCCGGGGCGCCATCTACCCCATCAACCCCAAGGTGGAGCAGGTCATGGGGGCCAAGGCCTACGCCTCCCTCGGCGAGCTGCCGGGGCCGGCGGACCTGGCGCTGATCTGCACCCCGGCGACCACGGTGCCGGGGCTGATTCGCGAGTGTGGTGCCGCGGGCGTCAAGGGCGCGGTGATCCTCGCCAGCGGTTTCGGCGAGACCGGCGAGGCCGGCGCCGCCCTGGAGGCGGAACTGCTCGCCGTGGCCCGGGAGGTGGGGGTGCGGCTGATCGGCCCCAACACCTCCGGGGTCTTCAACCTGCACCACAACCTCAACCTGCTGGCCCTGGACAACGTCAGGCCGGGGGGCGTGGGCATCGTCTCCCAGTCCGGCAACATGCTGCTGTCCCTGGCCCTGGAGGCCCAGCACAATGGCCGGGTCGGCTTCAGCACCTATGTGGGGCCGGGCAACCAGACCGATATCGGCTTCGCCGACTACCTGCGCTACCTGGGCGAGGACGCCCATACCCAGGTGGCCACCCTCTATGTGGAGGGCTTCCAGGATGGCCGCCACTTCCTCGACGTGGCCCGGGAGGTCACCGCCGCCAAGCCGGTGGTGGTCTACAAGTCCGGCGCCACCGAGGCCGGCCAGCGGTCCGCCAGCTCCCACACCGGGGCGCTCGCCGGCAGCTACGCCATGACCGTCGACCTGCTGCGCCAGGCCGGAGTTAGCGTAGTGCAGTACTCCGATGAGATCCTGCCGGTGGCCGAGGGGCTGGAGCTGTTGCAGAAGGCCCGCGGCAAGCGGGTGGCGGTGCTCGCCGACGGTGGCGGCCAGGCCACCATCGCCGCCGACCGCCTGGCCGAGGCGGGGCTGACCCTGGCCACGCTCTCCGAGACCACCCGGGCGCGGCTGGCCGAGATCCTCTTCCCCCAGGCGTCCCTGGCCAACCCGGTGGACGTGGCCGGCAGCAGCGACGCCGACCCCCTGGTGCTGGCCCGCTGCATGGAGATCCTCGCCGAGGACGCGGGGGTCGATAGCGTCTTCCTGGTGGGCATGTTCGGCGGCTACAGCATCCGCTTCGCCGACTCGCTGCTGGGCGACGAGATGCGCGGCGCCGAGTCGATGATCGAGCTGGCCCGGCGCGTCGACAAGCCGCTGGTGGTCTACAGCCTCTATGCGCCGATCAAGCCGCCAGCGCTGCGTCGCCTCCACGAGGCGGGGCTGCCGGTCTACTACTCCATCGAGCATGCGGTGCGCGCCCTGGCGGCGCTGGGCGAGCGGGGCGCCTACCTGGCCGCCGATCACGCCCGCCCCGAGGCGGTGGCGCGGCTGCCGGAACCCGAGGCGGCCTTCAGCCGTGCCCGGGCCGAGGGACGCGACCTGCTGGAGCCGGAGGCCAAGGCGCTGTTGGCCGTCCATGGCATCCGGGTGCCGGAGGAGCGCCTGGTGCGCGACGCCGTGGAGCTGGCCGAGGTGGCCGAACACTTCGGCACCATGCCCCTGGCGATGAAGGTGGTCTCCAAGGATATCCTCCACAAGTCCGATGCCGGCGGGGTGCGCCTCGACCTGGTAGGCGAGGCGGCGCTCCGCGAGGCCCATGACGCCATCCTCGCTTCCTGTCGCGCCTATGCTCCCGAGGCCGAGATCGAGGGCGTGCTGGTCACGCCCATGGCGGCCAAGGGGGTGGAGGTGATCATCGGCGTCAGCCGCGACCCCATCTTCGGGCCGGTGCTGATGTTCGGCCTGGGCGGTATCTTCGTGGAGATCCTCGAGGACGTGGCCTTCCGCGCCATCCCGCTGTCCCGCCATGACGCTCGCTCCATGGTGGCGCAGATCAAGGCCAAGAAGATCTTCGAGGGGGTGCGCGGTGGCGCGGCCATCGATCAATCGGCCCTGGTCGAGCTGCTGCTGCGTATCTCCCAGCTCGTCGAGGCCTACCCGGAGATTCAGGAGCTCGACCTCAACCCGGTGATCGCCTATGCCTCGGGTTACGCCGTGGTGGACGCCCGGGTTATCGTGGCGAAGGAAGGGACCGACGCCTCGCCCGACCCGACAACCCGCACCAAGGAGAGCCTCGCATGACCCTGCCGACCCTGACCGATGCCCGCCTGACCCTGGAGAACCGGGTGGCCACCCTGACCCTGGATCGTCACGATGTGCGTAACGCCCTCACCGGCACCGCCCTGATCGACGATATCGTGACCACCGCCGACTGGGCCAACGCCTGCGACGAGGTCTCGGTGCTGGTGATCACCGGGGCCGGTTCGGCCTTCTCCGCCGGCGGCAACGTCAAGGACATGGCGGAGCGGGGCGGCGATTTCGCCGGCAACGTGGCCGAGGTGGCGGAGCGCTACCGCCGCGGCATCCAGCGCATTCCCCTGGCGCTGGCCGCCGTGGAGGTGCCGATCCTCGCCGCGGTCAACGGCCCCGCCATCGGCGCCGGCTTCGACCTGGCCAATATGGCCGATATCCGCATCGCCTCCCGCAAGGCCAAGTTCGGCGAGACCTTCCTCAACCTGGGGATCATCCCCGGCGACGGCGGGGCCTGGCTGATGCAGCGGCTGATCGGCTACCAGCGCGCCTTCGAGCTGACCCTCTCCGGCCGGGTGATCGACGCCGAGGAGGCCAGGGAGTACGGCATCGTGCTGGAGGTGGTCGAGCCCGGGGCGCTGATGGACCGCGTCAACGAGCTGGCCTCGCGTATCGCCGCCCAGCCCCCCAAGGCGACGCGGCTGACCAAGCGGCTGATGAAGCTGGCGCAACGCACCGAGCTCAAGGACTTCCTCGACCTCTGCGCGGTCTTCCAGGGCATGTGCCATAACGAGCCGGAGCACCTGGACGCGGTCAACGCCATGCTGGAGAAGCTGGCCAAGTAGCTCGAGTGATACTGCGACATGGCCTATCTCCGACTAGCTATTGTGGGAGTTTGGCTTTGCCGAACGATTGGCGCCGCCAGGCGCCTTGGTGCTTGCCAAAATCGCCCTTCGGGCGATATCGCGCGGAATCCGCGCTCCCACTGTGTATTCACGCCAAAGAGCGATGAGCAACGAAAAAGCCCCGGCATATTAGCCGGGGAAAAACGATGCGAGTAAGCCAGTCGGACGCGATCAGAACTCGAAGCGGGCGGAGAGCCAGAGGCGGCGGCCTTCCTCGCTATTGGCGTAGACATTGCCGTAGCTGTTGCCGCCGTCGTAGGCACGGTAGTCGACGAAGTCCTTGTCGAGCAGGTTGTAGACGGTGGCGCTCAGGGTCACGTTATCCGCCACGGCATAGCTGCCGCCCAGATGGAAGAGGCTGTAGGCCTTGAAGTCTCCCAGGTCGTCATAGGAGGGCGCGCCGCGGACCCGCGAGCGGTTGCGATAGCGCTCGCTGCGGTACTCGGCGGCGAGCCAGGTGCTCAGGCGCTCGCTGGCCTGCCAGCGCAGGGTGGCGTTGACGGCGTGCTCCGGGGTGTCGGTCAGCGGGTCGCCGGCGTTCTCGCCGCTCTTCTGCTCGCTGTCGGTAAAGGTGTAGTTGGCGCTCAGGTGCCAGGCCGGGGCCAGTTGCAGGCGTGCGGAGAGCTCCACCCCCTGGGTCTCCGCCTCGTCGATATTGACCTGCTGGGCGTAGGTGCCATCGGGAATCGAGGGGTCGCCGCTGACCACGATATCCCCGCCGTCGGCGATCTTGTCGTCGAAGCGGTTATGGAAGAGGGTGGCGCTGGCCATGAAGCCGGCCTGGTTATCGAAGTGGAGGCCCACTTCGCTGCTGGTGCTGGTCTCCGGCTGCAGGTCGGGGTTGCCGATGGTCAGGACGGTGCCCTGGCCGGTGACGCCGTTGATGCCGTCGTGCAGGTCATTGAGCGAGGGGGTGCGGTAGCCGCGGCTGACCCCGCCCTTGAGGGTCCACTGGTCGCTGGCGTTCCATACCAGGTAGCCGCGCGGGCTGAACTGGCTGCCGAAGGCGTCATGGTGGTCGTAGCGCCCGCCCAGGGTCAGCGCCAGGTCGTCACGCAGCAGCCACTCGTCCTCGGCGAACAGCGCCCAGGTGGTCTGCGCGAAGGTCTCGGTGGCCAGGCCGTCGCTTAGCTCGGCATCCCACCACTGGCCGCCTACCGTTGCCATATGGTTGCCCAATGGCATCACGAACTTGCTGTCGAGGACGGTATTGGTGGTTTCCAGTTCCCGGGCGGCGCCGCCGACGAGGGTCGGGAAGTCGGGGTAGGGCTGGCCGATGGTGCCGGGGATGGTGCGCCCGAGGGTCTCGGTGGTATTGCGCATCAGGCTCGATTCCAGGGTGCCGGCGGAAAAGCGCCCGGTATGGCCGATGGCGAGTTGCTCGCGCTCGAAACGCAGTTCATCGGCGTAGCCGTTGGCGCTGCCCGGGTCCGGCTCGCAGCTGCGATCGCGGCCATCGAGGGTACCCAGCTGGCAGTCGTCGTTGTTGTAGCGCTGGCGATTGATCTCGCCGTCGAGCCAGAGGTCGTGATCGTCATTGGCGGCCAGGGTCAGGCGCGCGCCCAGGTTGTAGTTGCGCCCCTCCACCGGGCTGGGGCCGCGCTGGCTGACCTCGATGGGCTCGCCATTGGCGTCCTGGTACGTCAGGCTCGAGGCTTCCCGGTCGTAGAGGCGGCCGCGCAGCTGCAGGCCGAGGCGATCCTCGACCAGGGGGCCGCTGGCATAGAGGCTCAGGGCGCGGCTGTCGCCGAAGTCATCGTCCTCGTTGAGGGTATTCTCCACCTCCAGGGAACCGTTCCACTCCTGGTCGACCCGGCGGGTGATGATATTGATCACCCCGCCCATGGCGTCGGAGCCGTAGAGGGTCGACATGGGGCCGCGGATCACCTCGATACGCTCGATGCTGGAGATCGGCGGGAAGAAACTGGTGCTGGTCTCGCCGAAGCCGTTGGGGGTGACGCTGCCGGCGGCGTTCTGGCGGCGGCCGTCGATCAGGATCAGGGTGTAGTCGCTGGGCATGCCGCGGATGCCGATATTGCGGCCGCCGGTCTTGCCCACCTGGCCGCCCACATCGACCCCCTCCACGTTGCGCAGGGCATCCGCCAGGCTGCTGATACGCTGCTCCTGCAGTTCTTCCCGGGTGATCACCGAGATGCTGGCCGGGGCGTCGCGCAGGGTCTGCTCGAAACCGGCGGCGGTGACCACGATGTTGTCGAGGCGCGCCGACTCATCGGCGAGGGCGGGCAGGCCGGCGGAGGCCAGGGCCACGGCGAGGGCCAGGCGGGAGCGGGACGAGAGGCGCATGGGGATCCTTGTCGATTTCTTGAATGAGAGTAATTATCGAATGCGGTGGTGATTCTAAAGCGATAAGTTCCCGAGGCGCAGGGGGCGGAGGGGAAACGGTCCGTTGCGTAATCCGCAACATGAGAGTCAGCGTTGGACGGGAGCAGTGGCGGGAGCGAGGCGGGGCCTGCCATGCTAAGCCTTTGACGACAGGGAGGTTGGGACGTGTCCGATGCCGTGCTGGTCTATGGGGTGCTGGGGCTGACCCTGGTGGGCTTCGTCTGGGGGCGCTTCCGCTATGACCTGGTGGCGCTGATGGCGCTGCTGGGGTCGGTGCTGTTGGGACTGGTCCCCGGTGAGGCGGCCTTCCTCGGCTTCGGCCATCCGGCGGTGATCACTGTGGCGGCGGTGCTGGTGCTGAGCAAGGGCTTCGAGCGCTCGGGACTGGTGGATATCATCGCCGAACAGGCGCTGCGCATCGGCGAGCGATTGCTGCTGCAACTGTTGGTGCTGACCGGTACGGTGCTGCTGCTGTCGGCGGTGATGAACAACGTGGGGGCCCTGGCGCTGATGCTGCCGGTGGCCATGCGCCTGGCCCGGGCCCACGATACCTCCCCGTCCATCCTCTTGATGCCGCTGGCCTTCGGCTCCCTGCTGGGAGGGCTGATGACGCTGATCGGCACGCCCCCCAATATTATCGTCGCCAGCTATCGGGGCTCGGTCACCGGGGAGAGCTTCGGCATGTTCTCCTTTACCCCGGTGGGGGTGGTGGTGGCCCTGGTGGGGCTCGTCTTTATCGTGCTGTTGGGTTGGCGCTTGACGCCCCGGCGCCAGGGCCAGGCCAGTGCCGACGAGCTCTTCGATACCGCCAATTACCTGGTGGAGCTGCGCCTGCCCGAGGAGGCCAAGGCCTGCGGCTGGACCCTCAGCGAGCTGCAGCAGGAGCTGGGCGAGACGGTGCCGGTGATCGGGGTGATTCGCGATGACAAGCGTCGCCCCGGCCACGCCTTCCTGGGCGCCCTGCGCGCCGGCGATGTGTTGCTGGTGGAGGGCGGCCCCGAGGAGATCAAGCTGCTGGAGGACAAGGCGGGGCTACGCCTGGGGGCCGAGCCCGAAGCGGCGGATGAGGAGGCGGAAGCCGGGGACGAGGCGGCCGAGCCACGGGAGGTAGCGGCAGTCGACGGCGAGGGCAAGGAGGACAAGAAGGAGAAGGAGAAGGAGAAGGAGAAAGCCCGGTCGCCCTCCACCGAGGGGCTGCAGCTGGTGGAGGCGGTGGTGCGCAACGACTCCATGATGGTCAACCGCACCGTGACCCAGTTGCGCTTGCATCATCAGCATGGCCTGCACCTGGTGGCGGTGGCCCGGGACGGGGCCCGCCTCAAGACGCGGCTGCGGGAGATCCGCTTCCGCTCCGGCGATGTGCTGCTGCTCCAGGGCGACGAGGCGGGCCTGGCCGAGGCCCTGGGTACCCTGGGCTGCCTGCCCCTGGCCAGTCGCAACCTGACCCTGGGTCAGCCGCGGCTGCTGCTGGTGTCGCTGGCCATCTTCGCCCTGGCCATCGCCGCCATGCTGCTGGACCTGCTGCCGGCGGCGGTGGCGCTCTCGTTGGCGGCCCTGGCCTCGCTGCTGGTGGGGGTCTTGCCGCTGCGTGACGCCTACCAGGCCGTGGATGGCCCGGTGATCGTGCTGCTCGGCGCCATGATCCCGGTGGGCCAGGCGCTGGAGACCAGCGGCGGGGCGGCGCTGATCGCCGAGACCCTGCTGGTCTTCGGCGCCGACTGGCCGGTGGTGGTGACCCTGGCGGGGTTGTTTGTGCTCTCCATGCTGCTCTCCAACGTGATCAACAACGCCGCCGCGGCGCTGTTGATGGCGCCCATCGCGGCGAGCCTGGCCGACGGCTTCGGGGTCTCGCTGGATCCCTTCCTGATGGTGGTGGCGGTGAGCGCCTCCTGTGCCTTCCTGACCCCCATCGGTCACCAGTCCAATACCCTGGTGATGGGGCCCGGGGGCTACCGCTTCGGCGACTATTGGCGCCTGGGCCTGCCGCTCTCGCTGCTGGTGCTGGTGGTGGCGCTGCCGATGATTCTGTGGGTCTGGCCGCTGTGACGCCAAAAAAACGCCCCGGCCGATGGCCGGGGCGAAGGGGTACCTCGGGGAGGATCAGGCGGCGTTGTGCCAGATCACCTTGTCCTGCTGCTGGGCGAAGGCCTCGAAGGGGAAGTCATCCACCGTCAGCATCTCCAGCACCTCGGCCTCGAAGCGGACCATGAAGGTCGCCTCCTCCTCGTCGATCAGGCCGGTCTCCCGGGCGGCGGCGATGCGCTGCTCCGGATGCAGGGCGGTGGCCGGCAGCTCGCCCTTGGCGTAGGCCTTGTTGAGCTTGCGATAGAGCGGTTCGGCGCGGTCGTACTCGGCCAGCAGGGCGTTGTAGCGGGCCAGGGGGTTGTCCCGCTGCCCGTCGCCTTGCGCGTCCCAGGTATGTGTCAGCATCTTGTGGCGCAGGGCGCTGTCCCGGGAGATCGCCTGGGCGATGGTGCGGGCCAGGTCGTCGTGGGGACGCTTGAAGCGCTTGCCCCGGGGCATCACGATCAGCCGCAGGCCGCGCCCCAGGGCGCGGCTGGGCAGGTTGTCGAAGAGCTCATCGAAGGCCTGTTCGGCGCGGTTCAGCAGGTACTGACAGCTGTAGTGGAGCAGGGCGGCCTCGCCCTCCACCTGGTCGCCCTCCTGCCAGGACTTGAGCACCATGGAGGCGAGGTAGAGGTTGGAGAGCACGTCGCCGAGGCGCGCCGAGAGCATCTCGCGCTGCTTGAGGCTGGCGCCGAGGCTGGCCATGGCGGCGTCGGCACACAGGCTGAAGCCGGCGGACAGGCGCGCCACCTCCTGGGCGTAGCGCCTGGCCTCGGCGTCGAAGGGCACCGCCGGCTTGCCGAGGCCGAAGGCCTGGGTGAAGGCGCGGGCGGCGTTGCCGAAGATCAGGCCGGCATGGCCGAAGAAGGCGGTGTCGAAGGCGTTCAGGTCGTCGGCGTCCTTGGCGGCCAGCTCCTCCAGCACATAGGGATGGCAGCGGATCGCCCCCTGGCCGAAGATCATCAGGTTGCGGGTCATGATATTGGCGCCTTCCACGGTGATCGCCACCGGGTTGGCGCTATAGCCGATCCCCAGGTAGTTGCGCGGCCCGAGGGTCACCGCCTTGCCGCCATGGATATCCATGGCATCGCCGAGGACCTGGCGTTGGAACTCGGTGAGCTGGCTCTTGAGGATCGCCGAGGGCACCGCCGGCTTCTCGCCGGCATCGATGGTGTTGGCGGTCTGCAGCACCGCCGCCTGGGCGATATAGGCGAGGGCGGTCATGCGTGCCAGGGGCTCCTGGACGCCCTCCATCTCGGCCACGGGGACATTGAACTGGCGACGCACCCGGGCGAAGCCGCCGCTCCAGCCCAGGGCGTAGCGGGAGGTGCCGGTGGCGCCGGAGGGCAGGGTGATGCAACGCCCCACCGAGAGGCACTCCACCAGCATGCGCCAGCCCTGTCCGGCCATCTCCGGGCCGCCGATAATGGTGTCCAGGGGCACGAAGACGTCCTTGCCCTTGATCGGCCCGTTCATAAAGGGGCTGCCGATGGGGTGGTGGCGGCGGCCGATCTCCATGCCGGCGGTGTCCCGGGGGATCAGCGCGCAGGTGATGCCCAGGTCCTCCTCGCCGCCGAGCAGGCGCTCCGGGTCGAACATGCGGAAGGCCAGGCCCACCACGGTGGCGATGGGCGCCAGGGTGATCCAGCGCTTCTCGAAGTTGAGGCGCAGGCCCAGCACTTCCTTGCCGTCCACCAGCTGCTTGCAGACGATGCCGGTGTCGGGCAAGGCGGTGGCATCCGAGCCGGCCCGCGGGCCGGTGAGGCCGAAGCAGGGGATCTCGCGACCGTCGGCGAGCCGCGGCAGGTAGTGGTCCTTCTGCTGCTGGGTGCCGTACTTGAGCAAGAGCTCGCCCGGGCCCAGGGAGTTGGGCACGCCCACGGTGACCATCAGGGTCTCGTTGATCGAGAGCTTCTGCAGCACCAGGGACTGGGCCTTGGCGGAGAAGCCCAGGCCGCCATACTCCTCGGGAATGATCATGCCGAAGAAGCGCTCTTTCTTCAGGTAGTCCCACAGCTCCGGGGGTAGGTCGGCGCGCTCGCGGGTGATCTCCCAGGCGTTGGTCATACTGGCGGCCACGCTGCACTGCTGGTCGAGGAAGGCCTGCTCCTCGGCGCTGATGTCCTCATAGCGGTTCGCCAGCAGCGCCGACCAGTCGGGCTTGCCGGAGAACAGCTCGCCATCCCAGGCCACGGTGCCCGCCTCCAGGGCGGTGCGTTCGGTCTCGGAGACCCTGGGTGAAACCTTCTTGAACAGGGCGAACAGCCGCGGACTGAGCCAGCGGCGGCGCAGCGCCGGCAGGCCCGCCAGCGCCACCCCGGCGGCGCCGATCAACAGCAGGGTCCCCAGCACCGGGCTACCCAGGGCCAGGGCGACGATGCCCACCACGGCGAGCACCGCCAGGGCGGGCAGGGCGCCGGCCTCGCGGCGCATCACCGCGACCAGGCCTGCCGCGGCGAGCAGGATCAGGATCAATTGGGTCATCGCGACCTCCCTCTGTGGTTCGGATGGCAAGGCTTTCGAACAGTTGTTTGAATTTCTCAAGCCTAGTCGATTTCCCGCCGGGCCGCCAGGGGGCGCGAGCCATAAAAGCTTCATCGCACTCTGGCGTGAATACCCTTGTGGGAGCGCGGATTCCGCGCGATATCGCCCGCAGGGCGATCCTGGCCAGCACCCAAGGGCGACTGCGTCGCCCAATCGTTCGGCAGAGCCAAACTCCCACAATAGCAAGCTGGAGCTTTCCCAGGTCGTGGCTTCACGCTGATCTGCGATAAACCATAAAAAAACCCCGCCGGCATGGGCGGGGTCGAAGGGCTGAGGAGACTAGTCTCAGCGATGGGCTTCATCGAGTCGGCGCTGCGGTTCCTGCTGGGCCGGGGCGCCCTTGGCCACGTAGTAGGGGGCGTCGCTCTTGGGCAGCGGGTCGCGGCCGCGGATCTTGTCGGCGATCTTCTCCGCCAGCATGATCGTCGGGGCGTTGAGGTTGCCGGTGGGGATCACCGGGAACAGCGAGGCGTCCACCACCCGCAGCCCCTCCAGGCCATGGACCTGGCCGGCGCCGTTGACCACGGCGTCGTCCCCCTCGCCCATGCGGCAGCTGCCGCAGGGGTGGTAGGCGGTCTCGGCATGCTCGCGGACGAAGGCGTCCAGCTCGGCGTCGGTCTGGACGTCCGGGCCGGGGGAGATCTCCCGGCCGCGGTAGGGATCCATGGCCGGCTGGGCGATGATCTCGCGGGTCAGGCGAATGGCGTCGCGGAACTCCTGCCAGTCCTTGTCGGTGGACATGTAGTTGAAGAGGATGCTCGGCGCCGCCTTGGGATCCCGGGAGGTGAGGCGCACCCGGCCGCGGCTCTCGGAGCGCATGGAGCCCACATGGGCCTGGAAGCCGTGGGCCTGGACGGCGCTCTTGCCGTTGTAGCTGATGGCGATGGGCAGGAAGTGGTACTGCAGGTTGGGCCACTCCTCGGCGTCGTCGGTACGGATAAAGCCCGCCGCCTCGAACTGGTTGCTGGCGCCGATGCCGGTGCCGAGGAACAGCCATTCGGCGCCGATCTTCGGCTGGTTGTACCACTTCAGCGCCGGATAGAGGGAGATCGGCTGGGTGCACTCGTACTGGATATACATCTCCAGGTGATCCTGGAGGTGGGCACCGACGTTGTCGTTGACCAGCACCGGGGTGATGCCGAGCTCGTCGAGGAGCGCCTGGGGGCCCACGCCGGAGCGCTGCAGGATCTGCGGCGAGGCGATGGCGCCGCCGCACAGCAGCACCTCGCGGCGCACCCGTACCCGCTGCGTCTGGCCCTTGCGCTCATAGCGCACGCCCACGGCGCGCTTGCCCTCGAACTCGATGATATCGGTGGTGGCCCGGGTCTCGATGGTCAGGTTGGGGCGCTGCTTGGCGGTGTCCAGGTAGCCCCGGGCGGTGGAGGCGCGGCGTCCCTGGGGGGTGACGAAGCGGTCCATGGGGCCGAAGCCCTCCTGCTGGTAGCCGTTGACGTCCTCGGTGGCCGGGTAGCCGGCCTGGACCCCGGCCTCGATAAAGGCGTGGTAGAGGGGGTTGTTGCCTTCCTTGGGGGTGGTCACGCTGACCGGGCCGTCGCCGCCGTGATAGTCGTTGGGGCCGATATCGCGGGTCTCCGCCTTGCGGAAGTAGGGCAGGCAGTCGGCGTAGGTCCAGTCCTCGAGGCCCGGGCGCTTGGCCCAGTAGTCGTAGTCCAGGGCGTTGCCGCGGATATAGCACATGCCGTTGATCAGCGAGGAGCCGCCCAGGCCCTTGCCGCGGCCGCACTCCATGCGCCGGCCGTCCATATGCGGCTCCGGGTCGGTCTCGAAGGCCCAGTTGTAGCGCTTGCCCTGCAGCGGGTAGGCCAGTGCCGCCGGCATCTGGGTGCGGAAGTCGAAGCGGTAGTCGGGGCCGCCGGCCTCCAGCAGCAGCACCTGGACCTCGGGGTCCTCGGTGAGGCGGGTGGCAAGCACATTACCGGCGGAGCCGGCGCCGATAATGACGTAATCGAATTCGCGGATCTGGGACATGGGGATCTCCCAAGGCTGAAAAAGAGGGTGGGCTTTGGGCTGGTGCAGAGTAGCCCGCGGCTGATCCGTGGACGGGGCTAGGAGGGGCGCTGTGAATCCTTCCCTGGACGCTACCGATGCCATCCCTGGCATCGAACCCCCTCTACACCCCGTCCACGGCGCCGCTCATCTTGGTGGCCGTGGCGGCCCAAGGCTCTGGGCGGGGTCTTAGAAGACCGACTCGAAGGCGCCCATCTCCACTTGCACCGACTTGGTCTGGGTGTAGTGGGCGAGGGTCTCGATGCCGTTCTCGCGGCCCACCCCGGACTGCTTGTAGCCGCCCACCGGCATCTCGGCGGGGGACTCGCCCCAGGTGTTGATCCAGCAGATGCCGGCCTCCAGGCGATGAATGGCGCCATGGGCGCGATTCAGGCTCTCGGTGAAGACGCCGGCGGCCAGGCCGTACTGGGTGTCGTTGGCGCGGCGGATCACTTCGTCCTCGTCATCGAAGGCGAGGATCGCCATCACCGGGCCGAAGATCTCCTCGCGGACGATGCGCATCTCGTCGTGGCAGTCGGTGAACACCGTGGGGGCCGCCCAGGCGCCCCGTGCGAAGTCGCCGCTGTCCCAGGCCTCGCCGCCGGCCAGCAGGCGGGCGCCTTCTTCCTTGCCCTGGGCGATATAGGAAAGCACCTTCTGCTGGTGCTCGAAGCTCACCAGGGGGCCGAAGTTGACTTCCGGGTCGCGGGGGTCGCCGGCCTTGATGCGCGCCACCCGCTCGGCCACCTTGGCCTCGAAGGCGTCCTTGACGCGGCGGTCGACGAAGACCCGGGTGCCGTTGGTGCAGACCTGCCCGCTGGAGTAGAAGTTGGCCATCATGGCGGCGTCGGCGGCGCGGTCCAGGTCGGCGTCATGGAAGACGATCAGCGGCGACTTGCCGCCCAGCTCCATGGTCACGTCCTTGAGGGTGGAGCCTCCGGCGGCGGCCATCACCTTCTTGCCGGTGCCCACCTCGCCGGTGAAGGAGACCTTGGCGATGCCGGTGTGCTCGGTGAGCAGGGCGCCCACCCGGCCGTCGCCCTGGATGACGTTGAAGACGCCGTTCGGCAGGCCCGCCTCGGTGAAGATCTCGGCCAGCTTGATGGCGGTCAGCGGGGTCACCTCGCTGGGCTTGAAGACCACGGCATTGCCGGCGGCCAGCGCCGGGGCGGCCTTCCAGCAGGCGATCTGGATGGGATAGTTCCAGGCGCCGATGGCGCCGATCACGCCCAGCGGCTCGCGGCGGGTATAGACGAAGGAGGTGTCGCGCAGGGGAATCTGCGCGCCCTCGATGGCCGGGGCCAGGCCCGCGTAGTATTCGAGGACGTCGGCGCCGGTGACGATATCCACCGCGGCGGTCTCGCTGATCGGCTTGCCGGTGTTGAGGGTCTCCAGCGCCGCCAGTTCATCGTTGCGTTCCCGGAGCAGGGCCACGGCGCGCTGCAGGATGCGTCCACGCTCCATGCCGGTCATGGCGGCCCACGCCTGCTGGCCGGCCTGGGCGGCGGCCACGGCGCGATCCACGTCTTCGGCCGAGGCCTGCTGCACCCGGGCCAGCTCGCTGCCATCATAAGGATTGATGGCGGCGAAGGTCTCGCCGGAGGTGGCGTCGACGGCCTGGCCGTCGATATAGAGCTGCTGAGTCGGAAGCGCGGTCATGGGGACCTCCTGAGAAAGGGTAGTGCGAATGTTCGGGATGCCTCGAGGCAGCGGCCGTCAGGCGAGGGCGGGCTCGCGGGCCAGCTGTTGATCAAGGTAGTCGTAGGCCAGGCGGCGGGCCTGCGCCACGTCCAGCCCCTCGGGGGCCAGGGCGCCACGCAGCCAGAGGCCGTCGATCATGGCGGCCAGGCCCTGGGCGGCGCGGCGCGCCTCGTCCCGGGGCAGGCAGCGGCGGAACTGGTGGCACAGGTTGGAGTAGAGGCGCCGGTCGTTGACCGATTGCAGGCGCTGCAGCGTCGGCTGGTGCATGCTGCTGGCCCAGAACGCCAGCCAGGTCTTGGCCACCGGGCCGCTGACCTGGCTGCGATCGAAGTTGCCGTCGATGATCGCCTCGAGATGGGCGCGCGGCTCCGCCCGGCCCAGGGCGGCACGGCGGGTCGCCACGGCCTCGCCCAGGTCATGGAGGATCTGGCGCATGGTGGCCTCGAGCAGGCCATCCTTGCCGCCGAAGTAGTGGCTGATGATACCGGCGGAGACGCCGGCGCGGCGGGCGATGCGGATCACCGTGGCGTCGGCCAGGCCGGCCTCGTCGATGGCCTCCATGGTGGCCTGAATCAACTGGCGGCGGCGAATGGGTTCCATTCCGACCTTGGGCATCGGGCATCTCCTCGTGCTGGGACGGCGAACCGTCCGGGTGATCGATGGCGATAAACCTAGTATGGGATATTTTTATTGAACGTTCAATCAACAAAAACGACGCACGGAGGACTTGCCAGCGACAGCCGGGCTGGGCATAATGCGCCCCCGTTGCCGACGCCAAGCGTCGCGACCCCCGTGGCTACGTAGCTCAGCTGGTTAGAGCACATCACTCATAATGATGGGGTCCCCTGTTCGAATCAGGGCGTAGCCACCAGCGAATTCTTTCGATGCCCAGTCGGCTTGCCGGCTGGGCATCGTTGCGTTTGAGGGCGCCGCGCGCAACGGGCCTGTGATCGAGCGCCTACTGCAGTATGGCACGGCCAGTCTGGCACGGCCGGTCTGGCACGGCCGGTCTGGCACGGCCGGTCTGGCACGGCCGGTCTGGCACGGCCGGTCTGGCACGGCCGGTCTGGCACGAAGCCCGGAAGCGGGTCAGTCGCCGGCGTCGTCGGGCGTCGTCGCGCCATGGGCCGCCAGGCGTTCCAGGGCGCCGCGCAATCGGGGGTCGTCGATCTCGCTGGCACAGCTGGCGAGTTCGGCGGCGGCCTGGGCGGGCAGGTGGCGCTCCTGGCGGGGCACCGGCTTGGGGGGGCGCACCGGGCGCACCTTGAGATTGAGGCGCTGCAGGGCGGCGAACTCCGGCAGGCCGCGCAACAGCGCCAGCAGCCGGGGCTGCTCGTAGCGCAGCCGAGTCAGCCAGGCGGCGCGGTCGGTGATCAGGGTGAGTCGACCGTCCCGGTAGCCGCCGACGTAGAGGTGCTCGCGCATCTCCTCCGGTAGCGCCTCGCGCAGGGTGGTCTGGGCCTGCTCCAGCAGCGAGGCCATGCGCATCAAGCCGCCCAGCTCGCCGCGACCGCCCAGCAGGCGGGTGACGGGCTGGGCGCGGAAACGCTTAACCTTTATACTCATGGGCTTTCTCGCGGCGACCGTGGCTTGCCGCCAATCTAGCATGTCCGGGAGTCCGTCGACAGCATGACCCAGCCCACCGCCTCTGCCGCTTTCCGTGCCCCGCGCCGGCGTTCCCGCTGGTGGCTGGCCGGCCTGCTGGTGGGCTGCCTGCTGCCGGTGGGGCTGGTGGCCTCCGATGGCGGGCGCCTGGTGGTGCGGGTGGTGCAGGTCTGCTGGCTGGCGCCGGCGGCGATTCGCGCCGAGAGCCGCCGCCAGGCCCGTCGACTGCGCTGGCAGCCGCCGCGGCGCCGCGGGTGCCTGTGTCGCCGTGCCTGGCCTCGCCGACCGTCTCCCCTGCGGCGCTGGATCGCCGCCCTCGATGTCCTGTCCCGGCGTGGCCCGCCCGTTGGCGCCATCGCCTGAAGGACGCGGCGCCCCGGCGCCAATCATGATTCTCTGCTTCGGCAGACACAGGACATCATCGCAATGCTCAATACCCTGCTTCGTAAGGTGGTCGGCTCCAGGAACGACCGCGTCATCAAGCGCCTGCAAAAGGATGTGGCGCAGATCAATGCCCTCGAGGCGCGCCTCGAAGGGCTCTCCGACGAGGAACTCCAGGCCCAGACCCCCGCCCTGCGCGCGCGCCTGGAAGACGGCGAGAGCCTCGACGCCCTGCTGCCGGAGGCCTTCGCCACGGTGCGCGAGGCCGGCAAGCGTGTCATGGGCATGCGTCACTTCGACGTGCAGATGATCGGCGGCATGGTGCTCCACCAGGGGCGCATCGCCGAGATGAAGACCGGCGAGGGCAAGACCCTGGTGGCCACCCTGGCGGTCTACCTCAATGCGCTGCCCGGCGAGGGCGTGCACGTGGTCACCGTCAACGACTACCTGGCGCGCCGCGACGCCGACTGGATGCGCCCCCTCTACGAGTTCCTGGGGCTGAGTGTCGGCACCGTCTATGCCGGCCAGACCCAGGAGGAGAAGCGTGCCGCCTACGCCGGCGATATCACCTACGGCACCAACAACGAGTTCGGCTTCGACTACCTGCGCGACAACATGGCCTTCTCCCAGGAGGAGAAGGTGCAGCGGGGCCTGCATTTCGCCATCGTCGACGAGGTGGACTCCATCCTGATCGATGAGGCGCGCACGCCGCTGATCATCTCCGGTCCCGTGGACGAGAACACCGACCTCTACAAGGTGGTGGATCGCCTGGCGACGCAACTGGTCAAGGGCGAGGCGTCGGAAGACCCGGAAGCGCCGGTGGACGGCGACTTCACCCTGGACGAGAAGCAGAAGCAGGTGGAGATCACCGAGGACGGCCACAACAAGGTGGAGGAGCTGATGCGGGCCGAGGGCCTGCTGGGCGAGGACGACTCCCTCTACGCCGCCCAGAACCTCAACCTGCTGCAGCATATGCATTCGGCGCTGCGCGCCCGCCACCTCTACCACCGCGACGTGGACTATATCGTCAGCGATGGTCAGGTGGTGATCGTCGACGAGCACACCGGCCGCACCATGCCGGGACGGCGTTGGTCCGAGGGCCTGCACCAGGCGGTGGAGGCCAAGGAGGGCGTGGCCATCCAGCGCGAGAGCCAGACGCTCGCCTCCACCACCTTCCAGAACTACTTCCGTCTCTATGACAAGCTGGCCGGCATGACCGGTACCGCCGATACCGAGGCCTTCGAGTTCCGCCAGATCTACGGCCTGGACGTGGTGGTGATTCCCACCAACAAGCCGCTGGCCCGTCAGGACCTCAACGATCTGGTCTATCTGACCACCGAGGAGAAGTTCGAGGCGATCATCAAGGACGTCCAGGCCGAGACCGAGGCGGGGCGCCCGGTGCTGGTGGGTACCGCCTCCATCGAGGCCTCCGAGTACCTGGCGCGGCTGATGAAGCAGGCCGGCCTCGACTTCAATGTGCTCAACGCCAAGCAGCACCAGAGCGAGGCGGAGATCATCGCCCAGGCCGGGCGTCCCGGCGCCATCACCATCGCCACCAACATGGCCGGCCGCGGCACCGACATCATGCTCGGCGGTAACTGGGAGGCTGAGGCGGCCAAGCTGGAGAACCCCAGCGAGGCCCAGGTCGCGGCGCTCAAGGCCGAATGGCAGCAGCGCCACGAGGCGGTGCTGGCCGCCGGCGGCCTGCATGTGGTCGGTTCCGAGCGCCACGAGTCGCGGCGTATCGACAACCAGTTGCGCGGCCGGGCCGGGCGCCAGGGGGATCCGGGCTCGACCCGTTTCTTCCTGTCGCTGGAAGACAGCCTGATGCGGCTGTTCGGCTCCGATCGGGTGCAGCGCCTGATGCAGGCCCTGGGCCTGGAGAAGGGCGAGGCCATCGAGCACAAGATGGTCTCCAACGCCGTGGAGCGGGCCCAGAAGAAGGTCGAGAGCCGCAACTTCGATATCCGTAAGCAGCTGCTCGAGTACGACGACGTGGCCAACGACCAGCGTCGGGTGATCTACGAGCAGCGCGACGAGATCCTCGCCGCCGAGGACGTTTCCGAGAACGTCACCGGCATCCGCGCCGAGATGCTCGACGAGGCGATCAGCCAGTTCGTGCCGCCCCAGAGCCTGCCGGAGCAGTGGGACCTGGCCGGGCTCCAGGAGCACCTCAAGACCGAGTTCAACCTCGATGCGCCGGTGGTGCAGTGGGCCGAGGAGGATCAGCGCTTCCACGAGGAGCAGCTGCGCGAGCGCCTGCAGGAGATGCACCGCCAGGCCTACGAGGCCAAGGTGGAGACCGTGGGCGAGGCCCTGATGCGGCGCTTCGAGAAGCAGATCATGCTGCAGGTGCTCGACACCCGCTGGAAGGAGCATCTGCAGTCCATGGACCACCTGCGTCGGGGCATCCACCTGCGCGGCTATGCCCAGAAGAACCCCAAGCAGGAGTACAAGCGCGAGGCCTTCGAGCTGTTCCAGAACCTGCTGGCCAATATCAAGGGCGACGTGACCCGCATCCTCAGCCATGTGCAGGTGCGCCGCCAGGAGGAGGTCGACGAACTGGAGCGCCAGCGCCGCGAGGCCCTGGAGCGCGAGAAGGCCGCCGCCGCCAGTCGCCATGACGAGCCGAGTGCCGCGGCCAGCGAAGGCGCACCGGCCGCCGCGGCCTCGCCCGGCGCCGATGGGCGCCCGGTGCGCCGCGAGGGGCCCAAGGTGGGGCGCAACGATCCCTGCCCCTGCGGCTCCGGCAAGAAGTTCAAGCAGTGCTGCGGCAAGCTCAACTGAGCGCCGCCAACCCGACGAGAGGAGAGAGCAACGATGGCAGTGGGTGAAGCGGTGTTTCCGGCCATGCCGGTGATCGAGGGGCTGCGCCTGGGCAGCGCCATGGCCGGCATCAAGAAGCCGAACCGCCGCGACCTGGTGGTGATCGAGATTCCCGAGGGTGCCACCGTGGCCGGTACCTTTACCCGCAACGCCTTCTGCGCGGCGCCGGTGCAGGTGGCCAAGCGCCATCTGGCGGCCTGCCATCGGGCCGACGCCGCCCCCCGCTATCTGCTGGTCAATACCGGCAACGCCAATGCCGGCACCGGCGCCCAGGGCCTGGCGGATGCCGAGGCCAGCTGCAGTGAGCTGGCGCGCCTGGCCGGGGTCGCCCCCGAGGCGGTGCTGCCCTTCTCCACCGGGGTCATCGGCGAGCCGCTGCCCATGGCGCGCCTGCTGGGGGCCCTGCCATCGGCGCTCGAGAGCCTCGACCCGGCGGCCTGGGAGGCCGCCGCCGAGGGCATCCTGACGACCGACACCCGTCCCAAGGGGGCGACCCGGGAGGTGGAGATCCACGGCCAGACGGTGACCCTCGCCGGCATCAGCAAGGGGTCCGGCATGATCCAGCCCAATATGGCCACCATGCTGGGCTTCGTGGCCACCGACGCGGCCATCGCCACGCCGCTGCTGCAGGAACTGCTGAGGGAGACCGTGGCCGACTCCTTCAACTGCATCACCGTGGACAGCGACACCTCCACCAATGATGCCTGCATGCTGGTCGCCACCGGCCGCGGCGCGACCCTCGAGGCCGCCGATACGGCGGCGCTGGCGGCCTTCCGCGAGGCGCTGCTGGCGGTGCTGGTCGAGCTGGCTCAGGCGATCATCCGCGACGGCGAGGGGGCCACCAAGTTCGTCACCCTGCGGGTCGAGGAAGCCGCCAGCCGCCGGGAGGCCCTGGACGTGGCCTTTACCGTGGCCCATTCGCCGTTGGTCAAGACCGCCCTCTACGCCTCGGACGCCAACTGGGGGCGCATCCTCGCCGCCGTGGGCCGGGCGCCGGTGGCCGACTTCGACGTCGACAAGGTGGTCATCGACCTGGGCGAGGTACGCCTGGTGGAGCAGGGCGGTCGCGCCGCCGGCTACACCGAGGCGGCCGGCAGCGCGGTGATGGCCGAGGAAGAGATCACTATTCGCATTCGCCTGGGGCGCGGCGAGGAGGCGGCCACGGTGTGGACCTCCGACCTGTCCCACGACTATGTCACGATCAACGCCGACTATCGTTCCTGAGTCGGCGTCCAGCATGATGGAAAGGTAATGAACGCAATGGTCAAGAGAAGGGTTCATGTGGCGGCCGCCGCCATCGTCAGCCGCGATACCCGGCAGGTGCTGATCGCCCGGCGCCCCTCCACCGTGGATCAGGGTGGGCTCTGGGAGTTTCCGGGTGGCAAGCTGGCGCCCTACGAGACCGGTTTCGAAGCCCTCAAGCGCGAGCTGCACGAGGAGCTGGGGGTGGAGATTCGCCGCGCCCAGCCGCTGATTCGCGTGCACCACGAGTACCCGGACAAGCATATCCTGCTGGATGTGTGGCAGGTCCATGACTTCGCCGGCGAGCCCTTCGGTCGCGAGGGGCAGGCGGTGCGCTGGGTGCCCATGGAGGAGCTCTATAACTACCCCTTCCCGGCGGCCAACCTGCCGATCCTGCGGGCGGTGATGTTGCCCACCGAGTACCTGATCAGCGACGAGGAGGCCGACGACGAGGTCTTCCTCGGCAGGCTGCAGCGGGCGCTGACCGAGGATGGCGTGCGCCTGGTGCAGTTGCGTGCCAAGTCGCTGGATCGCGAGGCCTACCTGGCCCGCGCCGAGCGGGCCCTGGCGCTATGCCGCGAGCATGGCGCCCAGCTGCTGCTCAATGGCGAGCCGGAACTGCTCGAGGCGGTGGATGCCGATGGCATCCACCTGACCAGCGAGCGGTTGATGCAGCTGGAACGCCGCCCCATCGCCGAGGGCAAGTGGCTCTCCGCCTCCACTCACGACAAGGCGCAGCTGGATCAGGCCGGTCGTATCGGCTGTGATTTCGTGACCCTGTCGCCGCTGCGCACCACGCCGTCTCATCCGGAGGTGGCGCCACTGGGCTGGCACGACTTCCAGCAACTGGTGGAGACCGCCGCCATGCCGGTCTTCGCCCTCGGTGGCATGACCCGTTTCGACGCCGACCATGCCCGCGCCGTGGGCGCCCAGGGCATCGCCTCGATCCGCGATTTCTGGAAGTGACCGGTTTCACCGGAGCTTGAAGCCATCGGCTTGAAGCTTGAAGAACCAAACCGCCCCCATGGCCTGGCCATGGGGGCGGTTTGGTTCCGAAGGCTACAAGGGGTGTGGGGCTTGATCATTGGGGTGGGCCGGGCTCGCTAGCACCGGGACGAAACCCCACAGCCTTTTGAGCCGGGCGACGCGTCGAATCGGATCAAGGTCCCTCTTGCCGATTCTCGATCGACATCCCTGTCGATCGCCGCTGCCCGGCTCGTCAGGCTGTGGCGCCCCGGCGAAACCGCTCGCCAACCCACCTCGATGGCCCCGCCTGTACAGGCTTGCGCGCAGCGCCTTAGTCGCGATAGCGCCGGGTTAGCTCGCCATAGGCATCGATACGGCGGTCGCGGTCAGGTACCAGCGGCCAGATGCGCGGCGTATCGGCCTGCGTTAGTCCCGGTATCTACGCGTTAGCTCGCCATAGGCGTCGATACGGCGATCGCGGTCAGGTATCAGCGGCCAGATGCGCGGCGTATCGGCCTTCGTTAGTCCCGGTATCTGCGCGTTAGCTCGCCATAGGCGTCGATACGGCGATCGCGGAGGTACGGCCAGATGCGCCGGGTCTCCTCGCCGCGGGCCATATCCACCTCCACCAGCAGGGTCTGGGCCTCCTCGCCGGCATGGGCCAGCAGTTCGCCCTGGGGGCCGCAGACGAAGCTGCCACCCCAGAAGTCGATGCCCGGGCCGACCTCGGAGTGGTCGGGCTCGTGGCCGACCCGGTTGGCGACCACCACCGGCAGGCCGTTGGCCACGCCATGGGCGCGCTGGATCAGGGTCCAGGCGTCCTTCTGACGCACCTTCTCGGCGTCTTCGTCCGGCGGATGCCAGCCGATGGCGGTGGGGTAGAGCAGCAGCTCGGCGCCGGCCAGGGCCATCAGTCGCGCCGCCTCCGGGTACCATTGATCCCAGCACACCAGCACCCCGAGGCGCCCCAGGGAGGTCTCGATGGGGGCGAAGCCCTGGCCGGGACCGTCGGCATCGCCGGGGGTGAAGTAGAACTTCTCGTAGAAGGCCGGGTCGTCGGGGATATGCATCTTGCGGTAGTGGCCCACCGCCCCCTGGGCGCGGTCATAGACCACGGCGGTGTTGTGGTAGAGGCCGGCGGCGCGGCGCTCGAACAGCGAGCCCACCAGGACGATATCCAGCTCCGCGGCGAGCGCCGCCAGGCGGCTGCCGGTGGGGCCGTCCAGGGGCTCGGCCAGGTCGAAGAGGTCGGGGTCCTCGTACTGGCAGAAGTAGTGGGTGGCGTGGAGCTCCTGGAGCAGCACCAGTTGGGCGCCCTGGGCGGCCAGCTCGCGCACCCGGGCCTCGCTCTCGGCCAGGCTCTTCGCCTTGTCGGGCCAGGCGGCCTGTTGTACCAGGCCCACCTTCAGGGTCTTGGTCATCGTCTCTCTCCGTCGTTCGGGCCGTCAGGCCAGGCTGCCCCGGGGCAGCTGCATGGTCAGGCAGTGCAGGCTGCCATGTTGGCGAATCACCACCGAACAGTCGATGGGCAGGATATCGCGGTCCGGGAAGGCCTCGGCAAGGGCCGACAGGGCCCGGCCGTCCGCCGCGTCGCCATAGGTGGGCACCAGCACGGCGCCATTGATGATCAGGAAGTTGGCATAGGTGGCCGGCAGGCGGTGTCCGTCCTCCGGGTCGAAGCAGGGCGCCGGCCAGGGCAGGGGGATCAGCCGGTAGGGCCGGCCGTCGGCGCGCTTGAGGGCCTTCAGCTCCGCCTCCATGGCCGAGAGCGCCGGATAGTGGGGGTCGCTCTGGTCGTCGCAGCGCACATAGGCGATGGTCCGGGGGTCGCAGAAGCGCGCCAGGGTGTCGATATGGCTGTCGGTGTCGTCCCCCTCCAGGTGGCCGTGACGCAGCCACAACACCCGTTGGACACCGAAGTCCTCGGCCAGGTGCGCCTCGATGGCGGCGCGATCCAGGCCGGCATTGCGGTTGGGGTTGAGCAGGCAGGCCTCGGTGGTCAGCAGGGTGCCCTCGCCGTCGCTCTCGATGCCGCCGCCCTCGAGGATCAGCTCCCGGGATGCCAGGGGCGCGGCGAAGACGCCCGCTTCGGCCAGGCGCCGGCTCAGGGTGTTGTCGAGGCCGGCCTCGAACTTGCCGCCCCAGCCGGTGAAGACGTAGTCGAGCAGCTCCACCCGGCCGTCGCGTTCGATGCCGATGGGGCCATGGTCCCGGGCCCAGGTGTCGTCGGCGGGGGCGACGACCAGGGTCAGCCGCTCGGCGGCCACGCCGCGGTGGGCGAAGCGCTCGGCCAGGCGCGCACGGTCGGCCTCGCTGGGCACGGCGATCAGCACCCGCTGGTAGCGGGCGACGGCCACCACCATGGCCTCCAGGGTGGCCTCGATCAGGCTCAACTGGGGGGCCCAGTCGCTGGTCGGGCTCGGCCAGGTGAGCTGGATGGCATCCTGGGGATGCCACTCGGGGAACAAGCGCTTGGCCATGGGGTCTTCTCTTCCTGTGTCGCCGGGGCGGGAAAGGGCGCAATTTAGGGTGGCGTCGCCCGCGATGCAAGCCCAGAATAGCCGCCTGGCGCCGGTGGACACCCCGTGCAGCCCGTAACGAAAAACCGTACCATGGGCGCCCGCTGACAAGGAATCGATTGCGATGCTCGACCGTCTGCCTTTCCTGCTGGGATTGCGTTATGTCCGCGCCAAACGGCGCAACCACTTTATCTCCTTTATCTCCCTGACCTCGATGCTGGGCCTCACCCTGGGGGTGGCGGTGTTGATCCTGGTGCTGTCGGTGATGAACGGCTTCGACCAGGAGCTGCGCACCCGCATCCTGGGCATGGTGCCCCATACCAAGATCGAGGCCCGCAACGGCCTGGTGGAGTGGCAGGCCCTGGCCGAACGCCTCACCCAGCGCGAGCGGGTGATCGGCGCCGCCCCCTATGTGGAACAGCAGGGCATGTTCTCGGTGGGGGGGCGCAACCAGGGCGCCATGGTCAATGGCATCCACCCCGAGTGGGAGGGCCGCGTCTCCATTATCGATGAGCATATGCGCGAGGGTAGCCTGGATGAGCTGCGGCCCGGCGAGTGGAATATCGTGCTCGGCTCGCTGCTGGCGCGCCAGCTGGGCGTCGGGGTGGGCGACCGGGTGACCCTGCTGGTGCCCGAGGCCTCGATCACCCCGGCGGGGGTCTTCCCGCGCCTCAAGCGCTTCACGGTGAGCGGCATCTTCAGCGTGGGGGCCGACCTGGATGCCAGCCTGGCCTATGCCAATATCGAGGACATGCAGACCCTGGCGCGCCTGGGCGAGGCCGTGGAGGGGCTGCGCCTGGAGCTCGACGACCTGTTCGTGGCCGGCGACGAGACCCGGGCGATTATCGACGAGCTGGGCGGTGGCTATCGCGGCCTCGACTGGACCTATTCCCACGGCAACCTCTTCCAGGCGATCCAGATGGAGAAGCGCATGATCGGCCTGTTGCTGACGGTGATCATCGCCGTGGCCGCCTTCAATATCGTCTCGACCCTGGTGATGGTGGTCACCGACAAGCATGCGGATATCGCCATCCTGCGCACCATCGGCGCCACGCCCCGCTCGATCATGGGGATCTTTATCGTCCAGGGGCTGGCCATCGGCCTGATCGGTATCCTGATCGGGGTGGTGGCCGGGGTGCTGCTGGCCCTGGGCATCGCCGATATCATCGGCTGGTTCGAGGCGCTGTTCGGTATCCAGTTCCTCGACTCCGGGGTCTATTTCATCAGCTACCTGCCGTCGCGGCTGATCTGGAGCGATGTGATCAATATCGTCGCCGCGGCCCTGGTGCTGACCTTCCTGTCGACCCTCTATCCCGCCTGGAGAGCATCACGGGTTCAACCCGCCGAGGTGCTGCGCTATGAGTAAGGTCGCATCGGAAGTGACGATCTCCGCATGGCCCGCCAATGGCGGCGCTATCCAGAGACAACCCGTCGAGGTGCTGCGCTATGAATAGTCAAGGAGCCACCATGCAACAACCCGCCCAGGGTATTCTAAGCGAGGCGCCGGTGATGCTGAGCTGCGAGGGGCTGACCAAGACCTATCGGGAGGGGCCCCAGGACCTGACCGTGCTGCACGAGCTCGACCTCGGCGTGCGCGCCGGCGAGCGGGTGGCGGTGGTGGGCAGCTCCGGCTCCGGCAAGACCACCCTGCTCAACCTGCTGGGCGGGCTCGATCGCCCCAGCGGCGGCAGCGTCAAGGTGGCGGGGCAGTGCCTGGCGGAACTCGGCGAGGCGGCCCTGGGGCGCTTTCGCAACCGCCATATCGGCTTCGTCTACCAGTTTCACCATCTGCTGGCGGAACTGACCGCCCTGGAGAATGCCGCCCTGCCGCTGATCATCCGCGGCCAGAAGCGCCGCGAGGCGGTGGCCAAGGCGGCGCGGATTCTCGAGCGGGTGGGCATGGCGGAGCGCGGCGAGCACAAGCCCGGCGAACTCTCCGGTGGCGAGCGTCAGCGGGTGGCCATCGCCCGGGCGCTGATCACCGACCCCAGCCTGGTGCTGATGGACGAGCCCACCGGTAACCTGGACCAGCACACCGCCGCCAGCATCCTGGCGCTGATGGACGAGCTGGCCGCCAGCGCTGCCTGCGCCTTCGTGGTGGTGACCCATGATCCCGCCCTGGCCGCCCATCAGGACCGGGTGCTGCGCCTGAATGAGGGCCGGCTTCAGCCGGAGTAGTCGATCCTCGCCCCCTGAACGACAACGGCGCCCTCGGGGCGCCGTTGTCGTTCAGGGGGCGTGCTCGTCGCCGCGGCGGCGTGCCGCCCGCCGCTGGCGGCGCCGGTGACGGCGCTGCTTCCAGCTGCGTACCACATGCCAGCGCCACAGCAGCCGTACCACCAGGTTGGCGCCGAGCCCCACCACCACCGCCGCCACCAGCGAACCCAGGGCCAGGATCGGCAGGATATCCAGCATCTGTTCCGCCACCCAGCGGGTGGAGAGCGCCTCCGGGGCCTCCCGGGCCGGGGTGCTGAGCAACCAGGCGCCGAGCCGATAATTGCCGTAGAAGATCAGCGGGATGGTCAGGGGGTTGGTGATCCATACCAGGCCCACCGACAGCGGCAGGTTACAGCGCAGCAGCCAGGCGCCGAAGGCGGCCACCACCATCTGGAAGGGAATCGGCAGCAGGGCGCTGAACAGCCCCACCATAAAGGCGTTGGCGACGCCGCGCCGCGACAGTACCCACAGGGAGGGGTTGCCGATCCAATGACTCATGAAACGCAGCGAGCGGTTGCGCTTGAGCGTCTCCGGATGGGGCATGTAGCGCTGTAGCAGGCGGCGCGGCATCGAGGCCTCGAAGTGGGCTGACGGCGATCCGGCTATTATCCATACAAGCATGCGGGCTCGCCATGGCCGCCGAGCGCGGTCGGCCAACGGCGATGGGAGCAAGGGAATGCGGATCGGATGGGCTTGGCCCCTGGCGCTGTCGGCTATCGCCGGTACCCTGCTCGGGTATTGGGCGCCGACGGGGTTGTTCGAGGGCGTCATCCTGCTGGCCCTGTGGGCGCGTCGCCACCTCCGGGCGCTGGCCCTGTTGCTGGTGGTGGCCGTGACCGCCGGCCAGGTGCTGCTGATGCAGCGGGCCGAGCTGCCCGAGGGACTCTCCCGCCAGACCCTGATCGTCGAGGGGCGACTCACAGAGGTGCGTGACCAGGGGGCACTGGCGCGGCTGCGCCTGAGGGTGACGGCCTGCGAGCCTCTGGAGGGGCTGCGCCTGCCCTGTCGACACCTGCGCCAGCTGCGCCTGAGCCATTTCGATCCCCCCGAGATGGCGGCGGGGGAGTCTTGGCGTCTGGCGGTGCGCCTGCGCCCTCCCGGGGGGCTGGCCAACCCCAGCGGTTTCGACTATCGCGCCTGGCTATGGCGGGAGGGCATCGGCGGCACCGGCTATGTGCGTGCCGAGCCGCCGGCCCAGCGCCTGGAACCGGCGGGCTTCTCCCTGCGCCGCCTGGCCCTGGCCCATCTCGACGAGCGCGAGCTGCCCGATACCGCGCGGCGCTGGCTGGCGGCCCTGACCCTGGGGGCCGGCGAGGCCCTGACCCGGGACGACTGGGAGCGCCTCAATGCCACGGGGACTACCCACCTGGTGGTGATCTCGGGGCTGCATGTGGGGCTGGTGGCCGGCTTTACGCTGCTGCTGGGGCGTGGCGTCGCGCGCCTGGTGACGCCACGGGCCTGGCGTCTGTCGGTCTGGCCCTGGTGGCTGGCGGCGCTGGCCGCCAGCGCCTATGCCGTCCTGGCGGGATTGGCGCCGCCGGCGCTGCGCGCCCTGGTGATGGCCCTGATGGGACTCTGGGTAGCCAGCGGGCGTCATGCGCCGGGTCCCTGGCAGGGCTGGTGGCTGGCGCTGGCCATCGTGGTGCTGCTCGACCCGCCGTCGCTGTGGCGCCCCGGCCTGTGGCTCTCCTTCCTGGCCGTGGCGCTGCTGATCCTGGTCTGGCAAGGGCGGCCCCGCCCCCGGGGGCTAGCCGGCTGGCTATGGGCCCTGATTCGCTCCCAGTGGCTGCTGGCGCCCTGGATGGCCGCGGCCGTCTTGCTCGCCTTCGCCCGTCTGGCCACGGCGGCGCCCCTGGTCAATCTGCTGGCGGTGCCTCTGGTCAGCCTGGTGCTGGTGCCCCTGGGGCTGCTGGGGTGGCTGCTGGCCTGGGTGCCGCCCCTGTCACGGCTCTGCTGGTGGCTGTTCGCCCACCTGGTCAGCACCTTCGAGGCCCTGTTGGAGGCGAGCCTGCGCTGGTTTCCCCCCTGGTATCCCGAGACCTGGCAGCTGCTCCCTTTGGCCCTGGGGCTGGGACTCCTGGCCCTGGCCTGGGCGCTGCCCGGCATGGCGATAGGCTGGCGGGCCCTGGTCACTGGCTGGCTGCTAAGCCTGCCGCTGTGGCTAACCCCGCCTTCACCGGCCTCCGGCGAGGCGACGCTGCGGGTCTGGGACGTGGGCCAGGGCCAACTGGTGGAGATCGCCACCGCCAATCATCGACTGCTCTATGATGCCGGGCCCCGCTATGGCAGCGGTTATGTTCCCCTGGCCGGGCTCTGGCCACCGGGGCGGCGCTTCGATCGGGTGATCATCAGCCATGACGACCTGGATCATGCCGGCGGGGTGCCGGCGCTGGCCGAGCATGAGGTGGGGGACTGGCTGGCGCCCCGGGGGGAGGCGGTCGGCGTGCCCTTTACCCCTTGTCATGACGGCCAGGCCTGGCGCTGGGATGGCGTCGACTTTCGCCTGCTCTGGCCGCCGCCCGGGCCCCAGCCGGGGCGTTCCAGCAATGATCGCTCCTGCGTACTGCTGGTCACCGCGGGAGACCGACAGGTGTTGATCACCGGCGACGTGGGTCGCGAGGTGGAGCGTCATTTCCTGCTCGAGGTGTCGGCGCCCCTGGACGTGCTGGTGGCGGGGCACCACGGTAGCCGAGGAAGTTCCGGGCCGTCGTTCGTTGCGCGCCTGCGGCCCCGCCAGGTGATCCATAGTGCCGGCCGCGACAACCCCTTCGGCCATCCCAGTGAGGAAGTGGTGCGGCGTTTCGCCCGCCATGGCAGCTGCCAGTGGAATACCGCCCTGGATGGCGCCCTGACCCTGCGCCTGGGGGCGGAGGTGAGGATCACGCCCCGGCGCCGGATACCCTGGGCCGGTGTCGGTGGCCGTTGCCATGGGGTAGAATCGCCGCCATGGATCGGTCTTGGCCGGTGACGATTGGCACGGACGGGAGACGCCCTCGATGGAACTGCTCGATGCCCTGATCGCCGGGGGCTGGTTGATGATTCCGCTGCTCGGCTGCTCTCTGGTGGCCATGGTGATCATCATCGAACGCCTCTGGACCCTGCGTGCCGGACGCATCGCGCCCCTGGGCCTGGGGCAGGAGGTCTGCACCCTGATCAACCAGGGCCAGGTCAACCTCTACTGGCTGGAGGGGCACTCGCCCCTGGGTGGCATCCTGGCGGCGGGGTTACGTAATGCGCGCCTGGGCCACGAGCAGGTCCGGGCGCGCCTCCAGGAGGCGGCCACCGCGGTGATCCACGATATGGAGCGCTTCCTCAGTCCCCTGGGCACCATCGCCGCCATCACCCCGCTGATCGGCCTGCTGGGCACCGTGGTGGGGATGATCGAGGTCTTCTCGGTGATCGTCACCGTCGATGGGGTGGAGCGTACCGCCGACCTGGCCGGGGGTATCTCCCGGGCCCTGGTGACCACCGCGGCCGGCCTGACGGTGGCGATTCCGGCGCTGATGTTCCATCGCTATTTCCAGCGCCGGGTGGAGGACATCACGGTACGCATGGAGGAACAGGCGGGGCTGCTGGTGGAGTACCTGGCCCATCACCAGGGCGAGGTCCGCCTGAGCGATCATCGCTCCGGGGCGGCGCCTGGCGCGGCCGGTGGGGAGTCCCGGGCGTGAGATTTCCCCGGCGGCGGCGCGATGCGGTGGAGGTCAACCTGACCCCGTTGATCGACGTGGTCTTCCTGCTGTTGATCTTCTTTATGGTCTCCACCACCTTCGAGACCCGCCAGGCCCTGGAGCTGATCCTGCCCCAGAGCCGCGAGGCCGCGCCCCTGGAGGCGTCGCCGGTGACCCTGGTGATCACCGCCGAAGGGGCGTACCGTCTGGACGGCGAGACCCTGGCGGGGGCGCGCCTGAGCGCCGCCCTGGCCGAGCGGGCCGAGGCGGCTCGGGAACACGGCCTGATCCTCGAGGCGGATGGGCGCGCCACCCACGCCGCCGTGGTCACCGCCCTGGACCTGGCCGGAAGCCTGGGCATCCAACGCATTCGTATCGCCACCCGCGAGGGTGGAGCCACCACGCCGTAACGGAGTCACCGTGACACAGCAATCGGGCTGGAACCTCTACAAGCGTCTGCTGGGCTATGTCAGGCCCCACTGGAAATCCTTCCTCCTGGCGGTGCTGGGCTATCTGATCTATGCCGCCTCCAGCACCGCCCTGGCGGAGATGATGAAGCGGCTGATCGACGGCATTCAGAGTCCGGATGCCGCCTTTCGCCTCTTCCTGCCGCTGTTCGTGGTGGGCATGTTCGGCGCCCGCGGGGTGGGGACCTTCCTGGGCACCTACTTTATGAGCGACGTGGCCCGCAACGTGGTGCATGCGCTGCGCTGCAATGTGTTCAACCATATGCTGCGCCTGCCCGGGCGCTTCTTCGATGCCCACTCCAGCGGCCATCTGATCTCCCGGGTCACCTACCATGTGGAGCAGGTCACCGGGGCGGCCAGTAACGCCATCACCATCCTGTTGCGGGAGGGCCTCTTCGTCCTCGGCCTGCTCGGTTACCTGCTGTGGACCAACTGGCTACTGACCCTGGTGTTCCTCGGCGTGACGCCGCTGATCGCCGGCGTGGTGAGCTATGCCAGCAAGCGTTTCCGGCGCCTCTCCGGGCGCATCCAGCACTCCATGGGCGACGTCACCCATGTGGCCTCCGAGGCGCTCTCCGGCTACCGGGTGGTGCGCACCCATGGCGCCGAGGGCTACGAGCGGCGCCGCTTCGCCGCCGCCAGCGACTATAACCGCCAGCAGAGCATGAAGGAGGCGTTGACCAAGGCGGTCAGCACCCCGGTGATCCAGCTGCTGGTGGCCCTGGCCCTGGCCGGCCTGGTCTGGCTGGCCATGTCGCCGGCGCTGATGGCGGAGATGACCGCCGGCGAGTTCGTGGCCTTTATCACCGCCGCCTCGCTGATGGCCAAGCCGGTGCGTCAGCTCACCGAGATCAACAGCGAGATCCAGAAGGGCATCGCCGCCTCCGCCGAGCTCTTCGGCCTGCTCGAGGAGGCGCCGGAGCCCGACGAGGGGACCCATGAGGTGCCCCGGCTGCAGGGACGCCTGACCTTCGAGGGGGTACGCTTCGCCTATGGCGAGGACCTGCCCGAGGTGCTCAAGGGCATCGATCTGGAGGTCGAACCTGGCGAGATGATCGCCGTCGTCGGCCGCTCCGGCAGCGGCAAGACCACTCTGGTCAACCTGCTGCCGCGCTTCTACGCGCCGACCGCCGGACGCATCCGGGTCGACGGCACACCCCTGGACGACTACCGCCTGCAGCCACTGCGTCGCCAGATCGCCCTGGTCTCGCAGCAGGTGACCCTGTTCAATGCCAGCATCACCGAGAACATCGCCTATGGTGACGAGCGCCCGGATCCGGCGGCGGTGGAGGCGGCGGCCCGCGCCGCCTATGCCCATGAATTTATCGAGCGCCTGCCCGAGGGCTATGCCACCGTGGTGGGCGACAACGGCGTGATGCTCTCCGGCGGCCAGCGCCAGCGCCTGGCCATCGCCCGGGCCATCTACAAGGATGCCCCCATCCTGATCCTCGACGAGGCCACCTCGGCCCTGGACAGCGAGTCGGAGCGCTATATCCAGCGTGCCCTGGAGACCCTCTGCCAGGGGCGCACCACCTTCGTGATCGCCCACCGCCTCTCGACCATCGAGCGCGCCGATCGCATCCTGGTGATGGAGCAGGGCGAGATCATCGAGGCGGGACGCCACGCCGAGCTGCTGGCCCGGGACGGCGCCTACGCGGCCCTGCACCGCTTGCAGTTCCAGGAGGCTCCCCCGGCATGAGCGGCATAGGCAGGTGTTTCGGTAGCTGGTTGGCGGCGCCGCGACGCGGCCCTCTGATCTGGCTTGCAGTTCCAGGAGGCTCCCCCGGCATGAGCGGCATAGGCAGGTGTTTCGGTAGCTGGTTGGCGGCGCCGCGACGCGGCCCTCTGATCTGGCTTGCCATTCCAGGAGGCTCTCCCGGCATGAGCCTCGAACTCGGCAATCTTTGGCAAGCGGTGGCGCGCCGCCGCCTGACCTGGACTGCCATGCCAGGAGGTCGCCCGGCATGAGCGGTGCGCGTGGTGGACTCGGCGAACGCTGGCTGGCGGCGGCCTATCGCGGCGCGCCCTGGCTGGCGCTGCTGCGTCCCCTGGAGGCGCTCTACCGCTGGGCGGTGAGGCGCCGGGCATCGGCCTACGCCCAGGGCAGGAAGCCGGTCTGGCGGGCCCCGGTGCCGGTGATCGTGGTGGGTAACCTGACCCTGGGGGGCACCGGCAAGTCGCCCCTGGTGGCCTGGCTGGCCGAGCACCTCCAGGCCCGCGGCCATGCGCCGGGTATCCTCTCCCGGGGCTATGGCGGGCGCAGCGACGCCTACCCGCTGTGGGTCACCGCCGAGACCCCGGTGGCGGCCTGTGGCGACGAGCCGCGGATGCTGGCGGCCCAGACCGGGGTGCCCCTGGTGGTGGATCCGCAGCGTCCCCGGGGCGCCCGACGGCTGCTGGAGGCGGGCTGCGATATCCTGATCAGCGACGATGGCCTCCAGCACCTGGCCCTGGGGCGCGACCTGGAGCTGGTGGTGGTGGATGGCGCCCGCGGCTTCGGCAACGCTCGCTGCCTGCCCGCCGGGCCCCTGCGCGAGCCCCTGGCACGCCTGGAAAGTGTGGATGCGGTGATCATCAACGGCGAGCCGGCCTTCGCGCCCCCCGCGGGGGCCTATCGGATGGCCCTCGAACCCAGTGCCTGGCGCCGGGTCGCCGACGACGAGGCCCTGGCCCTGACGCCGCCGCCCTTCACCGGGCCGGTGCACGGAGTGGCGGGGATCGGCAACCCGCGGCGCTTCTTCGCCACCCTGGCGCGCCTGGGCCTGGCGGTAACGCCGCACCCCTTCGCCGATCACCACCGCTTCGCCGCCGCCGATCTCGACTTCGGCGACGATCGCCCGGTGGTGATGACCGCCAAGGATGCGGTCAAGTGCCGCGATTTCGCCTCCCCGGCCTGCTGGGCCCTGGAGGTCAAGGCGCGGCCCGACACGACTTTCATCGAGTGGCTCGACGGGCGGCTCGATACCCTGAACCCAGTCCCGACACGGGAGAGATAACGATGGACAAGGAACTGCTGGCCATGCTGGTCTGCCCGCTCTGCCAGGGCAAGCTCAAGTACGACCGCGAGGCCGCCGAACTCCGGTGCCACTATGACGGCCTGGCCTTCCCGATTCGCGACGGCATCCCGGTGATGCTGGAGGAGGAAGCCCGGGTCATGGACGTGGACGAGAAGCTCGGCAAGGGGCCGGGGGCGACGCCATGAGCCAGGAGGTGATCGCGGTGATTCCGGCCCGCTATGCCTCCTCGCGGCTGCCCGGCAAGCCGCTGCTGGAAATCGCCGGCGAGCCCATGGTGGTGCGGGTCTGGCGCCAGGCCCGGGCCAGCGGCGCCGATCGGGTGGTGGTGGCCACCGACGACGAACGTATCCGCGAGGCGGTCGAGGCGGCGGGGGGCGAGGCGCTGATGACCCGCGCCGATCATCCCTCCGGCACCGACCGCCTGGCCGAGGTGGCGGATCTGCTGGGCCTGGACGACGCGGCGATCCTGGTCAATGTGCAGGGCGACGAGCCGCTGCTGCCGCCGGCGCTGATCGACCAGGTGGTCCAGCGCCTGGCGGATGACGGCACGGCGGCCATGGCCACCCTGGCGGAGCCGATCCAGGACGTGGAGACGCTCTTCAACCCCAATGTGGTCAAGGTGGTGCGGGACCTGAGCGGCGCCGCCCTCTACTTCTCCCGGGCGCCCATCCCCTGGGATAGAGAGGCCTGGGATCGCGACGCCTTCGCCGTCCGCCCGGAGCGGCTGAGCACCGATGGCTGGTTGCGCCATATCGGCCTCTATGCCTACCGTGCCGGCTTCCTGCGCGACTACCGCGACTGGCGGCCCACCCCCCTGGAGCAACTGGAACAGCTGGAGCAGCTGCGTGCCCTCCAGCATGGTCGGCGCATCCTGGTGGCCCTGACCCGGGAGCCCCATCCCGCCGGTGTCGATACCGCCGAGGACCTGGCCCGGGTACGGGCCCTGGTGGAAGGGCTGGGGGATCAGGGGTGATGCGGGTACTCTTCGTCTGCCTGGGCAATATCTGCCGCTCGCCCACCGCCGAGGGCGTCTTCCGCCAGCGCCTGAGTGCCGCGGGACTCGCCGAGCGGGTCGAAGTGGACTCCTGCGGCACCGGCGGCTGGCATATCGGCAAGGCGCCGGATCCGCGCACCCGGGCCGCCGCCGCGACCCGCGGCTACGACCTCTCGGCGCTGCGCGCCCGCCAGCTGCATGATGACGACTTCCACGCCTTCGACTACCTGCTGGCCATGGATCACGCCAATCTGGCGGAGCTCGAGGCGCGCTGTCCCGCCGGCTGCCGGGCACACCTCGGTCTCTTCCTCGATTTCGCCGGCAGCCCCGGCCAGGCGGTGCCCGATCCCTACTATGGCGGCGCCGAGGGTTTCGATCGCGTCCTCGACCTGGTGGAAGCCGCCGCCGATGGCCTGGTGGCGGAGCTCGAACGTCGCCTGGAGGCTCGGTCGTGAGCGAGGCGTCATATCCCGAGTTGCGCCATGACCACGCCCTGGACGGCCTGAATACCCTGGGGCTGAGCGCTCGGGCGGCGCACTTTATGCGCCTGTCCCGGGAAGCCGAGCTGGCCCCGGCCCTGGCCCTGGCCGCGCAGCGGGGCTGGCCGGTGAGCCTGCTGGGCGGCGGCAGCAACCTGATCCTCGCCCCGCACCTGGACGGCCTGGTGCTGCAGCCCGGTTTCGCCGACTGCGAACTGACCCCGGGAGCCGACGGCAGCGTCGGGGTCCGGGTGGCGGCGGGCCACGACTGGCACGCCCTGGTGATGGCCATGGCCGCTCGCGGCCTCTGGGGCCTGGAGAACCTGGCGCTGATCCCGGGGCAGTGCGGCGCCGCTCCCATCCAGAATATCGGCGCCTACGGGGTCGAGCTGGCCGAGGTGCTGGAAGCGGTGGAGCTGCGTTACCTGGATGATGGCCGCGCCGAGACCCTGGGCGTGGGGGAGTGCGCCTTCGGCTATCGCGACAGCCTCTTCAAGGGCGAGCTGGCCGGCCGGGTGATGATCACCCATCTGCGCCTGCGGCTCTCGACGCGTCCCCGGCCCAGGCTCGACTACGGCGACCTGGGGCGCCGGGTCGAGGGGGAACCGAGTCCCCTGGCGGTGGCCGAGGCGGTCTGCGCCATTCGCCGCGAGAAGCTGCCCGACCCCCTGGCACTGCCCAATGCCGGCAGCTTCTTCAAGAACCCGGTGGTGCCCGGGCCGCTGGCCGAGGCGTTGATCAAAGACCATCCGACGATGCCGCATTTTGCGCAGCCGGAAGGGAAGGTCAAGCTGGCCGCCGGCTGGCTGATCGACCAGTGTGGCCTCAAGGGCTGGCGGGAGGGGCCCTTCGGGGTCCACGAGCGCCAGGCCCTGGTGCTGGTGCACCATGGTGGTGGCGATGCCCGGGGCCTGCTGGCCTTCGCCGAGCGGGTCGCCGAGCGGGTACGCAGCCGTTTCGGGGTGGTGCTGGAGCGGGAGCCGCGGTTGATGGGCCGCTTCGACTGACCCCTAGGGAAGCGCTGATTTATGTCGTGAGCGAAGAGAGGCTGGTCGCCGCCGGAGCGCAAAAACCGGAGTTTACGTGGTGTTAAATGAGGATTTTGAGCACCGCCGGCGGCCAGGATATCGAGCGCAGCAATAAATCAGTGTTTCCCCTAGTATTCCCGGCCCCTAATGACAAAGGCCCGTGGCAATCGCCACGGGCCTTGTCGTTGGATCAGGACCCCGCACGAGGCGGGGCCTGCGCCTTACTGGCCGTCTTCAGCCTGCTCCCGGCGACGCTGCTCGCGGGGATCGTTATGCGCCCGACGACGGCGGCGCCGAGTCGGTGCAGCCTCGGCGGCCGCCGGCTTGGCTTCGGCCTGCTGGGCAGCCTCGGCCTTGGCTTCGGCCTCTTCCTGAGCCTTGGGCTCCGGCTTGGCTTCGGTCTTCGCCTCGGCCTCTTGCTTCACCTCGGGCTTGGCTTCCTGGGCCTTGGCCTCCGGCTTGGCTTCGGCCTTAGGTTCCGGCTGCTTGGGCGCTTCTGCCTTGGCTTCCGGCTTGGCCTGCTGAGCCTTGGCCTCAGGCTTCGGTTCTTGCTTCACCTCGGCCTTGGGCTCGGGCTGCTTGGCTGCCTCGGCCTCCGGCTTGGCTTCCGGCTGCTTGGGCGCTTCTGCCTTGGCTTCCGGCTTGGCCTGCTGAGCCTTGGCCTCAGGCTTCGGTTCTTGCTTCACCTCGGCCTTGGGCTCGGGCTGCTTGGCTGCCTCGGCCTCCGGCTTGGCTTCCGGCTGCTTGGGCTCGGGCTTGGCTTCTGGCTTAGCTTCGGCTTTAGCCTCGGGTTTAGCTTCCTGGGCCTTGGCCTCCGGCTGCTTGGGCTCGGGCTTGGCTTCGGCTTTAGCCTCGGGCTTAGCGTCCTGGGCCTTGGCTTCCGGCTGCTTGGCCTCCGGCTGCTTGGCCTCGGGTTTGGCTTCGGCCTTGGCTTCCGGCTTAGCGTCTTGGGCCTTGGCTTCCGGCTTGACCTGCTGAGCTTTGGTGTCGCTCGGTGCTTGTTGCTTGGCTTCGGCCTTCGGCTCGGGCTTGGCTTCCGGCTGCTTGGGCGCTTCGGCCTTGGGCTCCGGCTTGGCTTCCGGCTGCTTGGGCGCCTCGGCCTTGGGTTCTTGCTTAGCCTCTTGCTTTACCTCGGGCTTGGCTTCGGCCTGCTCGCCCTCCTGCTGGGCCTGGGCTAGCAGTTTCTGCTGCTCGGCCTCGGCCTGGGGGTTGATGGCGTGCTGGCGGGAGCGCTGGCGCGGGTTATTGCGGATGCGCTTGGGCTCGCCGCTGGTCTCGGCCTTTTCCTGGGGCTTGTCCTGGGCCTTCTCCTGAGCGCGGGGCGCCGACTTGGGGGCCTCGGTCTTGGCCTCCGGCTTGCCGGCGTCGCGGCCGGGCTTGGTATCCCCGCCCTGACGACGGTTGTCGTCCTGGCGGTTGCGGCCACGGCCACCCCGGTTGTCCTGGCGCGAGTCGGCATCGCCACGACCGCCACGGCGGTTATCCCGCTGGCTCTGGCTTCGCCCCTCGTCGCGGCGGCTGTCGCCGTCCTGACGCTTCTCCTGACGACCGTCCTGAGCCTGACGGCTCTCTTGGGGCTGGCGGCCCCCCTGGCCCTGGCGACCGCGGCGGCTGCCACCGCGGGGTTGGCGGTCGCCGCGGCTGTCCTGGCGGGCCTGGGGGGGCTCAGGCTTGGCCTGGCGCTCGCCCTGACCGGCATCGCGGCTCTCGGCCTCGCCGCCCAGCAGCTTGCCCAGCCCCTTGACCAGGCGGGAAATCAGGCCGCCGCCCTCGGCGGGGGCCGCCGCCTGGGGCTTCGATGGGGCCTGGGGCTTCGACGGGGCCTGGGGGGCCGGTTGCGCCTGGGGCTTGGCCGGCTCCGGGGTCGGGGTGCTGGGCTCTTCGCGCAGGGAGGCCGGCGCCGGGGCGTTATGGGTCACGCTCTTGACCGCGGCCTCGGCACGGGGCGCCGGCTTCTCGAAGGAGGGATCCGGCTCCTTGCCCACCTCGGTATCGGTGGAGAGCTCGAAGCTGGATTTGTCGCTGTCGTCCTGTTCGCTCAGGTGGTCGTCGCGCAGGCGCTGGACATCGTAGTGGGGGGTGTCCATCTCCGGGTTGGGCAGCAGCACCACCTGGACCCCCTGGCGGCGCTCGATATCGGCCAGCACCCGGCGCTTCTCGTTGAGCAGGTAGGTGGCCACCGGCACCGGCAGGATGGCGCGGATCTGGGCGCTGCGCTCCTTCATGGCCTCTTCCTCGATCAGGCGCATGATGGAGAGCGACAGGGAGCGCACGTCGCGGATGGTGCCCTGGCCGTTGCAGCGCGGGCAGACCACGCCGCTGGTCTCGCCCAGGGAGGGGCGCAGGCGCTGGCGCGACATCTCCATCAGGCCGAAGCGCGAGATGCGGCCGATCTGCACCCGGGCGCGGTCCAGCTTGAGGGCGTCGCGCATGCGGTTCTCGACCTCGCGCTGGTTGCGCGCCGGGCTCATGTCGATGAAGTCGATCACCACCAGGCCGCCGATATCCCGCAGGCGCAGCTGGCGGGCGATCTCGTCGGCGGCCTCGCTGTTGGTCTGCAGGGCGGTCTCCTCGATATCGCTGCCACGGGTGGCCCGGGCGGAGTTGATATCGATGGAGACCAGCGCCTCGGTGTGGTCGATGACGATGGAGCCGCCGGAGGGCAGCTTCACTTCCCGCTCATAGGCGGTCTCGATCTGCGACTCGATCTGGAAGCGCGAGAACAGCGGCACCTCGTCGGCGTAGAGCTTGATCTTCTGCTGGTAGGAGGGCATCACCTGGCGGATAAAGCCCAGCGCCTCCTGGTGAATCGCCTCGCTGTCGATCAGCACCTCGCCGATATCCTGGCGCAGGTAGTCGCGCATGGCGCGGATGATGACGTTGGATTCGCGGTAGATCAGGAAGGGGGCGGGGCGCTTGCCGGCCTCCTCGGTGATCGACTCCCACACCTGCACCAGGTAGTCCAGGTCCCACTGCAGCTCCTCGGCGGAGCGGCCGATACCGGCGGTGCGCACGATCACGCCCATCTTCTCCGGCATCGTCAGCTGGCCCATGGCCTCCTTGAGCTGGCTGCGCTCCTCGCCCTCGATGCGCCGCGAGATACCGCCGGCGCGGGGGTTGTTGGGCATCAGCACCAGGAAGCGGCCGGCCAGGGAAATAAAGGTGGTCAGGGCGGCGCCCTTGTTGCCGCGCTCCTCCTTGTCGACCTGGACGATGACCTCCTGACCCTCCTTCAGCACCTCCTTGATGCTGGGGCGGCCGGACGGCTCCTTGATGAAGTAGTCGCGGGAGATTTCCTTGAGGGGCAGGAAGCCATGGCGCTCGGCGCCGAAATCGACGAAGGCGGCTTCCAGGGAGGGTTCGACGCGGGTGATCTTGCCGCGGTAGATATTGGCTTTCTTCTGTTCCCGGGCACCGGATTCGATGTCCAGGTCGTAGAGGCGTTGTCCATCGACCAGGGCGACGCGCAGCTCTTCCGGCTGGGTCGCATTGATGAGCATCCGTTTCATGTCGTCTCGCTTGTTGGGGCGTGCCGGCAGGCAGCCCTCGAGCAACGGCGTCGACGAACCGCTGGGTGCAGCGTGCTTGTGCTCAGCGCATGTCGCGGATGCGTGTGCGCCCGGCCATATCCGGAGCCTTGTAGCGCCGCCGGTACGGCATGACCATGTTGAGTACGGGGTGGAGGCGGAACATGTCTCGGTGAGGTCGTCTCATCCGGTTCCGCGGTCACCACCAACACCTGGCATTCATCGATTCGCCAACGCCGGCCTTCGGCACGCTGTTGTTAACTCCCGTGCCCGGTCGCCATTCCATGCCAGGAAGTGAACGGCCGGGGCGGGCGTGGCGTTGCAATTCTGTTCTTTCGCTTTCGGTGCCGTGATATCGCCGTGGCAATACCGCGGTCACTCGATCCGTCGCTCGGGCCTGCGTGTCGATGAGGCAGGCGCAATCGCCGGGCGCTTGTCGCCCATCTGAGCGACTTCGGAATATAACAGCAATAGGTGGGTGCAGCAATTGACCTCAGCGGCCCGGGAGTGCGGTAGACTAGGGGTTTTCCACGGGTTCGACAGGAGTAGAGTGCATGGCCGAAGGGCGCGAGGTGCAGTGGGTGGAAGTCGCCGAGGGCCAGGTGGGTCAGCGCATCGATAATTTCCTGCGCACCCGTCTCAAGGGGGCCCCCAAGACCCTGGTCTATCGCATCGTGCGCAAGGGCGAGGTTCGGGTCAACAAGAAGCGGGTCAAGGCGGACTACCGCCTGGTCCTGGGTGATGTGGTGCGCATTCCGCCGCTGCGCCTGGCCCCCGAGGAGGCGGTGCGCGAGGTCAGCGAAAGCCTGCGCAACCTGCTGGCCGGCAATGTGTTGCTGGAGGGGCGTGACTGGCTGGTGATCAACAAGCCCTCGGGGCTCGCCGTGCACGGCGGTAGCGGGGTCAAGATCGGTTTGATCGAGGCGCTGCGCCAGGTGCGCGAGGATCTCGACTTCCTGGAGCTGGTGCATCGCCTGGATCGCGATACCTCCGGCTGCCTGTTGCTGGCCAAGTCGCGGCCGGCGCTGCTCTCCCTCAACAATGCCCTCAAGCAGCGCCAGATGGACAAGCAGTACCTGGCGCTGGTGGCCGGGCGCTGGCCGGCGCGGCGCGACTATGTGAGCGCGCGCCTCGACCGCTATGAGGCGGGCAACGGCGAGCGCCGGGTGCGGGTCGACCCGGAGGGCAAGGTGTCGCGGACCCGCTTCGCGGTGCGCGAGGCCTTCGGCGGCGCCACCCTGGTGGAGGCGGAGCCGGTCACCGGGCGCACCCACCAGATCCGCGTGCATGCCGCCCACGCCGGCCATCCGCTGCTGGGCGACGACAAGTATGGCTCCCGGGAGGGGGCGGTGCTGGCGCGGCGGCTGGGCCTGGGACGGCTCTTCCTGCATGCCGCCGCCCTGACCTTTCCCGAACCCACCAGCGGGCGCCCGGTGCAGATCAAGGCGCCCCTGGGGGAGGAGCTGGAGACGGTGTTGCGCCGTGCTCGCACCCTCTCCTGAGTTGAGGATCTCATGCGTTATCGACTGATTATTTTCGACTGGGACGGCACCCTGATGGACTCGGAGTCGCGGATCGTCGGCTGCATGCAGGCGGCGGCCCGGGATGCCGGCTGGGGCGAGCTTGCCGCCGACAGTGTCCGCGATATCATCGGCCTGGGGTTGCCGGAGGCGATCGCCAGGATGTGCCCGGGTATCGCGCCGGAGCAGGCCGAGCGGCTGCGCGAGCGCTATACCCACCACTTCGTCGCCGCCGACCACACGCCCATGGCGTTCTTCCCCGGGGTGGAGGAGGGCATCGCGCGGCTGCGCGGGCGCCCCGAGCAGCGCCTGGCGGTGGCCACCGGCAAGAGTCGTCGCGGCCTGAACCGGGTATTCGCCGCCAACGGCAGTGGCGCCTGGTTCCACGCCAGCCGCACCGCCGACGAGACCCGCTCCAAGCCCCACCCGCTGATGCTCGAGGAACTGCTGGAGGAGCTGGCGGTGCCGGTGGAGGAGGCGCTGATGGTGGGCGATACCGAGTATGACCTGGAGATGGCCCGGGCCCTGAAGATGGACCGTGTCGCGGTCACCTACGGAGTGCATGCCCCGGAGCGGCTGGCGGCGAGCCGGCCCACCTTCGTGGCCGAGCGCTTCGAGACGCTGATCGACTGGTTGCACCAGTGAATCGTGGATTGAGGAGCAGGATGCCATGAGTGATGACAAGCCCGATGATCGCTGGACCCAGGGCCCGGAAATCAAGCCCGGCGAGACGCCTCGGCAGGCGGCCGCCGGGAGCGGGGTGCCTTCCGGCGAGGATGCCGAGACCCTGCGCGAACGCCAGCGCCTGGCCCAGGTGGAGATGCTCGACCGCTGGGTGGGCGGGGTGCTGGCGGAGCAGCGCCGCTCGCGGCGCTGGACGCTGTTCTTCCGCTTCTTCTTCGCGGCGCTGATCCTCGCCTCCCTGGGCACCACCCTCTACGGGGTCTTCGTCGCCGGCCAGCCGGCGGCGATCACCGAGCGCCATCTGGGGGTGGTGGAGGTCAAGGGGGTGATCGACAGCGAGTCGCCGGCCAGCGCCGAGCGTATTATCGAGGGGCTCAACCGGGCCTGGGAGGCCGAGTCCGCGGCGGCGGTGGTGCTGCATATCGACAGTCCCGGGGGCAGCCCGGTGCAGTCCCAGCGCATCTACGAGGAGATTCGCCGCCTGGGCGAGCAGGGCGACAAGCCGATCTATGCGGTGATCGAGGATATCGGCGCCAGCGGAGCCTATTATATTGCCGCCGCCGCCGACGAGATCTATGCCGCCCCGGCCAGCCTGGTGGGCTCCATCGGGGTGATCTTCGCCAGCTTCGGGCTGGAGGAGGCCATCGAGCGCCTGGGCGTGGAGCGGCGGGTCTTCGCCGCCGGCGATAACAAGGCCTTCCTCGACCCCTTCTCGGCCATCGCCCCGGAGCAGGCGAGCTTCTGGCAGGAGGTGCTGGAGACCACCCACTGGCAATTTATCGAGGCGGTGCGCGAGGGGCGCGGCGAGCGCCTGGGTGACGATCCACAACTCTTCTCCGGCCTGGTGTGGAGCGGCGAGCAGGGGATCGAACTGGGGTTGGTGGACGGGCTGCAGAGCCTCGATGGCCTGGCCCGCGAGATGGGCATCGAGCGGATGCAGGACTACACCCCGCGCCTGGATCCCTTCGAGCGCCTGACCCGCCACTTCGGCCGCGTCGCCGCCGAGTGGGTCGGCCTGCCCACCACCCAGTCGCCGCTGCGCTACCAGCTCCCTTGACATGAGGGACGTCGGAAAGGTCGGTTTCGCTTCGCGCCGGGACGAAACCCCGGCGCTGCGCGAGCCGGCCTACGCGCTCGAAGCGGACCAAGGTCCCTCTTGCCGCTCGCAGACGCGCACGTTCTAAATCGACATCCCTGTCGATTTGCGCTATCCGGCTCGCTTCGCGTCGGCGTCCCGGCGAAGTCGCTCTCCGACCTTCCTCGACGTCGTATCCTGCGTGCTCCTGTCCCTTCTTCCAGGCACGCAGCGCCGGCCTTCCCTCTTCATCCTTATGTCAACGGATCCAGTCCCGCTTCCCGTAGCAGGGCGCAGAGGCGAATCAGCGGCAGGCCGATCAGGCTATTAGGGTCGTCGCCCTCCAGACGCTCGAAGAGGGTGATGCCCAGGCCTTCCATGCGGAAGCTGCCGGCGCATTCCAGGGGGCGCTCACGCTCGATATAGGTGGCGATCTCCGCCTCGCTCAGGCGGCGGAAGTGCACGTCGAAGGGCTCGTGGCAGACCCAGTGGCGGCCGGCGGCGGTATCCAGCAACGCCAGGCCGGTGAGAAAGCGCACACGATGCCCGGAGAAACGCGCCAACTGGGCTCGGGCGGCGGCCTCGTCGGCAGGCTTGCCGAGGATCTCGCCGTCGAACAGGGCGACCTGGTCAGAGCCGATGATCAGATGGGCCGGATAATCCTCGGCCAGGCGGCTGGCCTTGGCCAGCGACAGGCGATGTACCAGGGCCTGGGGGGACTCGCCCGGGCGTGGGGTCTCGTCGATGGCGGGGCTGGCCCAGGCGTAGGGGAGCTGCAGGCGGTCGAGCAGCTGGCGACGCCAGCGGGATTGCGAGGCCAGAACCAGTCGCGTCATAGGGGCTCCGTGTCGTTACGAGTGATCGCCCCTGGATGATTTAATCGGCCTTCGCTCGACAGGCGGCAATACGCGCTTTGACAGGGGCGGGGGGAGTGCCTATCATTGCGCGCCTATGTCCAAGACTCAACTCCCCCGACAGGTCGAGCCGCACCGGCTGGCCGCCAATGGTGAAAGCCTTCAGGGCCAGCTGGCGCTGGATGCCTTGTCGCGTTTGGTGGATGAGGCCGGTGCCCAGACGGGGCACTGCCAGGTGCGCCTCGACTTCGCCATCGACCCCCAGGGTCGACGCACCATCGAAGGCTGGCTCGAGGCCGAGGTCAGCCTGCCGTGTCGGCGCTGCCTGACGCCGATGGCGACCCGGGTCGAGAGCCATTTCCAGCTGGGGGTGGTCAGCGGCGACGCCCAGGCGGCGAACCTGCCCGGCTACCTCGAGCCGGTCTTGGTGGAGAACGAACAGCTGAACCTCCTGACGGTGGTCGAGGATGAACTCCTCCTGAGCCTGCCCCAGGTGGTTTACCACGATGAGGCGCAGTGCCGCGTCTCTCGCGACCAGCTGACCAGCGGGGCGGACTCCGAGGCCTCGGAAAAGCCTGCTGCCAGTCCTTTCGAGGTGCTACGCACCCTGAAAGGCAAACACTGATTTCATTGACGAAGCACTCTGGAGTGATACACCCATGGCTGTCCAACAGAACCGCAAGACCCGTTCCAAGCGCGGCATGCGTCGTAGCCACGACGCCCTGAGCGCCCCGGCCCTGTCCCAGGACAAGGAAACCGGCACCACTCACCTGCGCCACCACGTCTCCCCGGACGGCTTCTACCGTGGCCGCAAGGTCGTCGACGCTTAAGTCGGCGTCATCCTTGGCGACGCTCGACAGCCGGGCGTGAGACTCGCCATCGATGCGATGGGCGGGGACTTGGGTCCCCGTGCCACCGTGCAGGGGGCGGCCCTGGCCCTGGCGGCCAATCCCGCCCTCGATGTTTTCCTGTTCGGACCCGAACAGCGGCTCGCTGCCGAACTCGACGCCCTGCCCAAGCGGCTGGCGCGGTACGGCGCTCGCCTCTCCCTTTGCCACTCCCCCCATGTGATCGATCAGGCCATGCGGCCTTCGGCGGCCCTGCGTGCGCCTCGCGACACCAGCCTGGCCATGATGTTGGAGTGCGTGGCTCGAGGGCAGGCCGATGCCGGGGTCAGTGCCGGCAATACCGGGGCCCTGATGGCCCTGGCGCGCCGCGAGCTGGGCATGGTGGAGGGGATTCCGCGCCCCGCCATCAGTACCGCCATTCCGACGCGGCGTGGCGGCCATTGCTATCTGCTCGACCTGGGCGCCAACGTGGATGCGCCGGCGGCGCGGCTGGTGGATTTTGCCCGCCTCGGCGAGGCCATGGCGCGCTGTATCGATGGCCTGGCCGCGCCCCGGGTGGCGCTGCTCAACGTCGGGGTGGAGGGCACCAAAGGGCCGGCCAGCGTGCGCGAGGCGGATGCCCGGTTGCGCGAGTGGGCAGGCCTGGACTATCGCGGCTTCGTCGAGGGCGGCGATATCTTCGCCGGCGAGGTCGACGTGGTGGTCTGCGACGGCTTCGTCGGCAACGCGGTGCTCAAGGCCAGCGAGGGGTTGGCCAGGCTGCTGGTGGAGCGGGTGCAGCGGGCCTTCGAGACGCGCTGGAGTGGGCGCCTGGTGGCGGCCCTGGCGCGTCCGGCCCTGCGCCGGCTCAAGAGTGAGCTCGATCCGGTGCGCTACAATGGGGCCAGCCTGCTGGGCCTGAAGGGCATCGTGGTCAAGAGCCATGGCGGCGCCAGTGCCGAGGGCTTCGCCTATGCGGTGGCGCGGGCCGTCGAAGAGGGGCGCCGGGAGTTGCCGGGGCACCTGGAGCAGGCCCTGGGAGGCTGTCGGGCTTGACCGATCCGGGTGGGCGGTCGGCTATCGTCTCGGCCGCGGGCGACCGAGACGATAGCGGGATCGGAACCCGCTGAATCGACGAATAAAATACGCAAAGGTGATAGTCATGACCCAATCCTTGGCCCTCGTCTTCCCTGGGCAGGGTTCCCAGCAGGTCGGCATGCTGCGGGAGCTCGCCGAGCGCTACAGCGTGGTACGTACCACCTTCGAGGAGGCCTCGGAGGCCCTCGGCTACGACCTCTGGCATGTGGTGCAGGAAGGTCCCGCCGAGGCCCTGAATGCCACCGCCTGCACCCAGCCGGCGCTGCTGGCGTCCAGCGTCGCCACCTGGCGGGTCTGGCAGGAGCTGGAGGGGCCGCGTCCCAGTGCCATGGCCGGTCATAGCCTGGGCGAATACAGCGCCATGGTCTGCGCCGGGGTGATGACCTTCGCCGAAGGCATCAGGCTGGTGCGCCTGCGCGGCGAGGCGATGCAGGAGGCCGTGCCCGCCGGCGAAGGCGCCATGGCCGCGGTGCTGGGCCTGGAGAATGCCGCCGTGGAAACGGCCTGTCGCCAGGCCGCGGACGCTGGCGTGGTGGCTGCGGTCAACTATAATGCGCCCGGCCAGGTGGTGATCGCCGGGGCCAAGGCCGCGGTGGAGCGGGCCATCGCCCTGTGCCAGGAGGCCGGTGCCAAGCGGGCCCTGCCGCTGCCGGTGTCGGTGCCTTCCCACTGCGAGCTGATGCGTCCGGCCGCCGAACGTCTGGCCGCGGCCATGGAACGTATCGAGCTGCGCGCGCCCCGTTATACCGTGGTGCAGAACGTGGATGCCCGGGCTCACGATGACCTGAGCGTCCTGCGCACCCGCCTGGTGGAGCAGCTCTATCGTCCGGTACGCTGGACCGAGTGCGTCGAGGCCATGGCCGGCGAAGGCGCCGAGCTGTTCGTGGAGTGTGGCCCGGGCAAGGTGTTGACCGGTCTCGGCAAGCGTATCGTGCGGGGCAGCAAGGGGGTGGCTATCAATGATCCGGATAGCCTGGAAACGGCCCTCGAGCTGGCCCGCGAGTTGGCCGGTTAAGGCCCCATAACAACGACGACTCAAACTTTTTCAGGATTCACTATGACGAGCGAACGCAGAATTGCCCTGGTTACCGGCGCCAGTCGTGGCATCGGCCGCGCCATCGCCCATGAGCTGGGCCGCCAGGGCCGCATCGTGATCGGCACCGCCACCAGCGACTCGGGTGCCGAGCGGATCGCCGCCGACCTCCAGGCTCAGGGCATCGAAGGCACCGGCATGTGCCTGGATGTCACCGATCCGGCCAGCATCGAGGCGGTACTCAAGGCGATCAACGAGACCTATGGGGCGCCCACCATCCTGGTCAATAACGCCGGCATCACCCGCGACAACCTGCTGATGCGCATGAAGGAAGACGAGTGGGATGCGGTGATGGACGCCAACCTCAAGTCGGTCTACCGGGTCAGCAAGGCGTGCCTGCGCGGCATGACCAAGGCGCGCTTCGGTCGCATCGTCAATATCAGTTCGGTGGTGGCCACCATGGGCAACCTGGGTCAGGCCAACTATGCCGCCGCCAAGGCGGGCATGGAGGGCTTCGCCCGTGCCCTGGCCCGGGAAGTGGCGAGCCGCGCCATCACCGTCAATTCGGTGGCCCCGGGCTTTATCGCCACCGACATGACCGAGGCCCTGCCCGAAGCACAGCATGAGGCCCTGCTCACCCAGATTCCCCTCGGCCGGCTCGGCCAGCCCGAGGAGATCGCCGCCGCCGTGGGTTTCCTGACCAGCGAGGCGGCGGGCTATATCACCGGCGAGACCCTGCAGGTCAACGGCGGGATGAATATGCGCTGATCCATCCGGGGGACGCATCTGTTGCGTCCCTCAGGTGCGGTCTATAAACTACCCCGCAGCTTCGCTTGCGGATTTCGTACGGGGTTCCGTGCGGCTTATTTGAACGATTGGAGTGACTTGAGAATGAGCACTATCGAAGAGCGCGTGAAGAAGGTTGTGGCCGAACGCCTGAACGTCAAGGAAGAAGATATCCAGAACACCTCTTCCTTCACCGAAGACCTGGGTGCCGACTCCCTGGACACCGTGGAACTGGTGATGGCGCTCGAAGAGGAATTCGACACCGAAATCCCCGACGAAGAGGCCGAGAAGATCACTACCGTTCAGGAAGCGATCGACTACGTCAACGCCCACCAGTAAGCCTGGGTGTGCCGCCTTCGCGGCGGCGTAACGGAGCCCCGTCAGGCTTCGTCGCGGGAGTCGTCCTGGTTCAGGGCGGCTCCCGCGCGTTTTTGCGCTCCGGTCAGTGACGACTCCCCATCCCATGCGGGGCGTTGGTCGGGTATAATGCGCGCAGATGCGGCACGCTGCCGGTAGTAGCGTCTTGGCCGTGCCACCCAACACGTCTGGAGGAAAGCAGATGCCTCGTAGAAGGGTCGTGGTGACCGGGCTCGGTCTGGTGACACCCGTAGGTAACAGCGTCAAGGAAAGCTGGGACAATATCGTTGCCGGCAAGAGCGGGATCGCCCCCATCGAGCACTTCGATGTGAGCGGTTTCAATACCCGCTTCGGGGGGTCGGTCAAGGACTTCGATGTGAGTCCTTATATGAACCCCAAGGATGCCCGCAAGATGGACCTGTTCATCCAGTACGGCATCGCCGCGGGATCCCAGGCCATCGAGGATGCCGGCATCGAGTGTGGCGAGGCCAATGCCCACCGCATCGGCGTGGCCATCGGCTCCGGCATCGGCGGCCTGCCGATGATCGAGCACAACCATAATGCCCTGAACAAGGGCGGCGCACGACGCATCTCGCCCTTCTTCGTGCCGGGCTCCATCATCAATATGATCTCCGGCAACCTGGCCATCCAGCATGGCTTCCAGGGCCCCAATATCGCCATCACCACCGCCTGCACCACCGGCACCCATAACATCGGCTATGGGGCGCGCACCATCGCCTACGGCGATGCCGACGTGATGGTCTGTGGCGGCGCCGAGATGGCCACCACCCCCCTGGGGCTGGGCGGTTTCTCCGCGGCCCGGGCGCTCTCCACCCGCAACGATGATCCCCAGGCCGCCAGCCGTCCCTGGGACCGCGACCGCGACGGCTTCGTGCTCTCCGACGGTGCCGGGGTGCTGGTGCTGGAAGAGTACGAGCACGCCAAGGCCCGCGGTGCCACCATCTATGCCGAGGTGGCCGGCTTCGGCATGAGCGACGACGCCTACCATATGACGGCGCCGCCGGAGGACGGCAGCGGCGCGGCGGCCGCCATGCGCAACGCCATCCTGGATGCCGGTATCGATGCCTCCCGCGTCGATTACATCAATGCCCACGGCACCTCCACCCCCGCCGGGGACCTGGCCGAGAGTCGTGCCGTGGAGCGGGTGATGGGCGAGGCCGCCAAGTCGGTGGCGGTGAGCTCCACCAAGTCGATGATCGGCCACCTGCTGGGCGCCGCCGGGGCGGTGGAGGCGGTGTTCAGCATCCTGGCGATTCGCGACCAGGTGGCGCCGCCCACCATCAACCTGGACAACCCCCAGGAGGGCTGCGTGCTCAACTATGTGCCCCAGAGTGCCCAGGAGAAGCGTATCGAGGTGGCCCTGTCCAACTCCTTCGGCTTCGGTGGCACCAACGGCTCCCTGGTCTTCACCCGCGTCTAGGCTCGCCCATGTGGGAGGATGCCCAGGCCCCGCTGCCCCTGGATGACCGGGGGCTCGCCTATGGCGACGGCCTCTTCGAGACGGTGCTGGTGCGCGATGGCCGGCCGCTGCTCTGGGAGGCCCATCTGGCGCGCCTGGCCCGGGGCTGCGAGCGGCTCGGCTTCGCCATGCCCGAGGGCCTGGAGGCCCTGCCGGCCCAGGCCGGGGTCGGCCTCAAGGTACTCAAGCTGATCGTCACCCGGGGCGGGGGAGGGCGGGGCTACCTGGCGCCCGAGACACCCAGCCCGCGGCTGCGCTGGCAGCTCAGTGACTTCGTCCCCCGCCCCGAGCGCTGGAGCGGGGTGCGGGCGCGCCACTGCGCCCTGCGCCTGGGCATTCAGCCGGCCCTGGCCGGGCTCAAGCACCTCAACCGGCTGGAGAATGTCCTGGCCCGCGGCGAGTGGTCGGACCCGGCCATCGCCGAGGGGCTGCTCTGCGACAGCGACGGCCGGCTGGTGGAGGCCACCTGCATGAACCTGGTGTGGCGTCGGGGCGGGCGGCTCGAGACGCCGGACCTGAGCCGCTGCGGCGTGGCCGGCACCCTGCTGGCCGAGCTCGGCGCGCGCCACCCCATTCATCGGGTGCGTGTCGGCCCCGAGGTGCTGGAGGAGGCCGAGGCGGTGTGGCTGCTCAACTCGGTGCAGGGGGTCTGGCCCCTGGTCCGGCTCGACGCCGCCGATGGCCGCTGCCTCAAGCGCTGGTCCCCGGGGGCGGTGCTGGGCGAGCTGCCGGCCCTGGCGCATCCGCTGCTGGGTTATCCTGCCCCCTGATCCTGCCATCTTTTGAGGTGTGTTCCATGCGTGTGGTGAAACTCCTGGCGATCCTGCTGGCACTGGGTGCGGCCCTGCTGGTGGGAGGCCATTACTATTGGCAGAGTCGACTCGCGGCGCCCATCGCTATCGACGAGCCGACCCTCTATGAGGTGCCCCGGGGAGCTGGCTACCATCGGGTGGTAAGCGAGCTCGCCGCCGGCGAGATCATCGCCGACGAGTGGGCCTTTCGCCTGTTGACCCGGCTGGAGCCGGAGAACGTACCCCAGTTGAGGGTCGGCGAATATATGCTCGAGCCGGGCATGAGCGGGCGCGAGCTGATCAGTCTGCTGGGCAGCGATCGGGTGGTCACCTACCCGCTGACCATTCCCGAGGGCTGGACCTTCCGCCAGTTGCGCCAGGCCCTGGCCGAGGCGCCCAAGCTGGCCCAGGAAACCGCCGAGCTTGGCGATGACGAGATCATGGCCCTGCTGGGCCGTGAAGGGGAGCATCCCGAGGGCTGGTTCTTCCCCGATACCTACCGCTACCACAAGGGGCTCAGCGACCTGGAGATCCTGCAGCAGGCGCATCGTCGCATGGAGACCCTTCTCGAGGAGGTGTGGGCCGAGCGGGTCGATGACCTGACCCTCGACACCCCCTATGAGGCGCTGATCATGGCCTCGCTGATCGAGCGGGAGACCGGGGCGCCGGAGGAGCGTCGCGAGATCGCCGGCGTCTTCAAGCGACGCATGGAGCGGGGCATGCGGTTGCAGACCGATCCCACCGTGATCTACGGCATGGGCGAGCGCTACGAGGGGCGCATTACCTATGCCGACCTGCGCGAGACGACCCCCTACAACACCTATGTGATCGATGGCATGCCGCCCACCCCCATCGCCATGCCGGGGCGGGCCGCCCTGGAGGCGGCGGTGAACCCGCTGCCCGGCGAGACCCTCTATTTCGTGGCCCGGGGCGACGGCACCCATCACTTCTCGCGCAGCCTGCGCGAGCACAATAACGCGGTGAACCGCTATATCCGCAACCGGTAACATCGCACACACTCGAGCCAAGGAGCCCTTATGTCGAGGCGCGGACGCTTTATCACCCTGGAGGGCGGCGAGGGGGTCGGCAAGACCACCAATGGCGCCCTGATCCGCACCTGGCTGGAGGCCCGGGGCATCGAGGTGGTGGCCACCCGGGAACCCGGCGGCACCCCCGGCGCCGAGCGCATCCGCGAGCTGCTGCTGGCCACGGATGGCGACGACCCCCTGTGCGATGACGCCGAGCTGCTGCTGGTCTTCGCCGCCCGGGCCCAGCACCTGGCCCGCAAGATCCGCCCGGCCCTGGAGCGCGGCGCCTGGGTGCTCTGCGACCGCTTCACCGATGCCACCTATGCCTACCAGGGCGCCGGCCGCGGCGGCGACATGACGCAGATCGCCGCCCTCGAACATCTGGTGCAGGGCGAGCTGCGCCCCGATCTGACCCTGCTGCTGGATATGCCGCTGGCCGCCTCCCAGGCGCGCCTGGCGGGTCGTCTGGCGGCCCAGGGCGGCGAGCGCGATCGCTTCGAGCAGGAGCGCGGCGCCTTCTTCGAGCGGGTGCGCCGGGGCTACCTGGCCCGGGCCCAGGCGGAGCCGGCGCGGATCACGGTGATCGATGCTGCCCGCCCCCTGGAGCGGGTCCAGGCCGATATCCTCGCGCGCCTGGAAGCCGAGGTGGCGGCATGGCGCTGATGCCCCGGCCGCTGCCCTGGCAGCAGGAACTCTGGCGCGGGCTGGTCGCCCGTCAGGATGCCGGGCGCCTGCCCCATGCGCTGCTCCTGGCCGGGGTGCCGGGGGTGGGCGGCGAGGCCCTCGCCGAGGCCCTGGTGGCGCGCAGCCTCTGCCAGGCCCCGGGGGAGTTCGCCTGCGGCGAGTGTCACGGCTGCGCCATGCTGGTCTCCGGCTATCATCCCGACCTGATGCGCGTGAGCCCCGCCGAGAAGAGCCGGCTGATCCGCATCGATGCGATCCGCGAGGTCAACGCCTTCGTTACCCAGACCGCCCAGCAGGGCGGCTACCGGGTGATCGTGCTGGCCCCGGCGGAGGCCATGAACCTGGCCGCCGCCAATGCCCTGCTCAAGAGCCTGGAGGAGCCGGGGGGGCGCACCCTGTTTATCCTGCTGGCGGAGGTGCCGTCGCGGATCCTGCCCACCATTCGCTCCCGCTGTCAGCAGCTCGCCCTGGGGCTGCCCGAGCCGGCGCCGGCCCGGGAGTGGCTGGGCCGCGAGCTGGGGGACCCGGAGCAGGCCGACTTCTGGTTGCGGGTGGCGGGCGGCGCGCCCCTGCTGGCCCGCTCCCTGGCTGCCCCCGAGGCCCGCGCCCTGCGCCAGGACCTCCACGAGGCCTTCGACGCCCTGGTGCGCGGCGCCGAACCGGTGGCGGAGGCCAGCCGGCTGGGTAGCCATCCGCTGGAGCAACTGCTGTGGTATGGTATCGACTGGCTCGAGGACCTGATTCGCTTCGGCCTCTCCGGGGACGAGCGGCGCCTGCGCAACCCGGACCTGCTAGCCCTCTATCGCCAGGCGGTCAAGAACGCTAGGGTCCAGGACTGGTTTCGCCTGCTGGACTACGCTCGAGAACAACGGCGCCTGGTGGCCAGTGGCGGCAACCCCAATCCCCAGCTGGCCCTCGAGGCCTGGCTGATTCGCTGGTCGGCGCTGCTGCGCTCCTGACTTTTCCCTGCCGGAGGCGTGCCATGAGTGGACAGAAGGCCCTGTCGTTGACGATTCATGATGTGCCGACCCTGCTGTCGGCCTATATGCCCTCCCTGGAGCGGGGCGGCATCTTCGTGCCCACCAAGGAGCGCTACGAGCTGGGGCAGGAGGTCTTCCTGCTGCTGACCCTGCCCGGTGAGAGCGAGCGCCTGCCGGTCACCGGCCAGGTGGTGTGGATCTCGCCGCCGGGAGTCAGCGGGCGACGGGTGCCGGGCATCGGCGTGCATTTCCGCGCCGAGGACCAGGCGGTGCGCGACCGCATCGAGACCCATCTGGCCGGCCAGCTCGACACGGGCGCGCCGACCTACACCCTCTAACGCCAGAAGCGCGTCATTATTGGTTATCGCCTGCCGATATCGTCGGCACGATAGGATTTTTCTTTTCGGTGTTTCTCCCATGTTTGTTGATTCCCACTGCCATCTCGACCGCCTCGACCTGAGCGCCCACGACGGTGACCTGGGGGCCGCCCTGGCGGCCGCCCGGGCCCGGGACGTGCGCCAGTTCCTGGCCATCGCCGTGACCCTCGACGAGGTGCCCGGCATCGCCGAGATCGCCCGCGCCCACGACGACGTGGTGATCTCCGCCGGCGTGCACCCGTTGCACGGCGTCGCCCGCGAGCCCGAGGTGAGCGATATCGTCGAATGCGCCGAGCGCTACGCCGCCGTGGCCATCGGCGAGACCGGCCTCGATTACCACTACCTGGACAAGACCCCGGAGAAGGTGCCCTCCCGGGAGCGCCAGCTCGAGCGCTTCCGTCGCCACCTGGTGGCGGCCCGAGAGCTGGAGTTGCCGGTGATCATCCATACCCGGGAGGCCCGGGAGGACACCCTGGCACTGATCCGCGACGAGGTGGACCCGGCGGTGGGCGGCGTGCTGCACTGCTTCACCGAGGACCTGGACATGGCCCGGGAGGCGGTGCGCCACGGCTTCTATGTGTCGCTCTCCGGCATCGTCACCTTCCGCAACGCCGGCGCCATCCGCGAGCTGGCCCGGCGCATCCCCCTGGACCGGCTGCTGATCGAGACCGACAGCCCCTACCTGGCCCCGGTGCCCCACCGCGGCAAGCCCAACGAGCCCCAGTGGGTGGTGGAGGTGGCCGAGGCGATCGCCACCGAACGCGGCATCAGCGTCGACGAGGTGGCCATGCAGACCACTGCCAACTTCTATCGACTGTTCCGCGCCGCCGCCCCGGAGGCCCCCGCCGAGGTGCGCCAGTCGCTGGCCCAGGCGGGCCTGATCTAGCAGTCTGTCGGACTTAACACTGATCGACTGCGAATCCCGGGCTTTCGGCCAACTTCATTCGATCCATTTCGTTAAATAGCTCGCTATTCGCCTCAATCGATCGATAAATTTGACTCGAAAGCCGTGATCCTCGTGACGATCGGCTAAACCCGACAGACTGCTAGGCTGGTCCCGACCCGGTCGTCATGTCCTGATAAAAGGAGCCGCCCCATGTCCCTGGAACCCCTGCTGGCCCATCTGGCGCCCCCGGGATCGTCGCCGCCCCTGGAGCGTTGGGATCCGCCCCTGTGCGGCGACATGGACCTGGAGATCGACGCCGAGGGCCACTGGATCCACGAGGGGACGCCGATCCGTCGGGCGGCCCTGGTGCGCCTGCTGGCCAGCGTGCTGCGCTGCGAGGCGGACGGTCACCACTACCTGGTGAGCCCCGAGGAGAAGTGGCGGATCCGGGTGGTGGATCGGCCGCTGCTGATCGTCGACGCCGACCGGGACGAAACCGGCGACTGGTGGCTGACCACCCAGGTGGGGGAGCGAGTGCGCCTGGACGGCGACCACCCCTTGACCCTGAGCCGGACCCCCGACGGCGCCCGGGTGCCGGAGCTGGCCCTGCGCCACGGGCTCTGCGGGCGTCTCAATCGGCCGCTCTTCTACCGCCTGGTGGAGGCCGCCGAGAGCCGCCGGCAGGGCGAGATCCTGGCCCTGGGGCTGACCAGCGGTGGTCACTGGCATCCCCTGGGCTGCCTCGACGCGGACGGGAACGAGGTGGCATGCGACTGACCGAGGAGCAGCGGGCGGTGGTCGCCCACCGGGACGGGCATGCCCGGGTCGCCGCGGTGGCCGGGGCCGGCAAGACCACCACCCTGGTGGCCCGGGTGCTGGAGCTGCTGGCCCGGGGCGTGCCGCCGGAGCGAGTGCTGGTGTTGATGTTCAATCGCTCGGCGCGGGAGGATTTCACCGCCAAGCTGGCCCGCCATGCCCCCGCCGGCCAGGCGCTGCCGGACGTGCGCACCTTCCACTCCCTGGGCCACCGCCTGACCCAAAGTCTGACTCGCTGGGGCGTGCTGGCGCCCCGTCAGTTGCTCACCCAGGAGTGGCAGCGCGAGCGCCTGCTGCGCCAGGCGACCCTCCAGGCCCTGGGGGAGGGGACGGAGGTCGAGGGCGCCCTGGAGCCGGAGACCCTGGAGGCCTTCGGCCACTTCTGCGAACTGGTCAAGGCCGAGCTGGTGGCCCCGGAACGGCTCTACGAGCGGCTCGCCCTGGGGCCCGAGACGCGCCACTTCGTCGCCGCCTACGGCCATGCCGAGCAACTGCTCGGCGACCATGGTCAGATGACCTATGCGGACCTGCTCTATCGCCCCCTGACGGCGCTGGCGGCGGATCCGCGCCTCCAGGCCCGGGTCCAGGGTTACCTCGATCAGGTGATCATCGACGAGTACCAGGACATCAATGCCGCCCAGCAGCGCCTGCTGGCGATGCTGGCCGGCGACCGGGCGGCGGTGATGGCGGTGGGGGATGCCAACCAGTGCATCTATGAGTGGCGGGGCGCTCATCCGGACACCATGCTCGAGGACTTCACCGCCACCTTCGGCGCGGCCCGGGACTATCCGCTCTCCACCACCTTCCGTCACGGTCATGCCCTGGCCCTGGCCGCCAACCATGCCATCGCCGCCAACCGGCGCCGCCCGAATCAGCTCTGCCTGGCGGCCCCGGAGAATCCCCGGACCCGCCTCGACCTGGCCCAGGGCAGCGCCCGCCTGGTCGAGGCCCTGGGCGACTGGCGGGGTGGGGGCCGTGGCCTCGACGAGGCCTGCGTGCTGGTGCGCAGCTGGGCGCTCTCGGTGCCGGTGCAGCTGGCGCTGCTGCGCGCCGGCATTCCCTTCCGGCTGAGCCGGGAGGATCGCTTCGTCTTCCGCCTGCCCCTGGTGCAGGCCCTGGCCGGCTACCTGGAGGTGGCCCGGGACGGGCGCCATCTGCGCGACCCCGAGCGCCTCGCCCTGCTGTTCGCCCAGCCGACCCCCTTCGTGCCCCATGAGCGCCTGCATGCCCTGGTGCGCCACCTGGCCGAGACCCAGGCCTACCCGGAGCGCCATGATCCGCTGCTGGCCGGCCTCAAGCCGATCCAGCGGCGCAACCTCAAGCGGCGCTGGGAGCTGCTCTGCGACCTGCCGAAGCGGGGGCGCTGGCCGGCGGATCGCCTCTTGACCCATGTGGTGGAGCGCCTGGATGCCGAGAAGGTGCTCAAGCGCGCCGCGGCACGCCGCGAGAAGGGCGAGGAGGACGTGCGCCTGCTGGACGTGCTGGTGGAGCAGGCCGCCGAGCTGGGCAGCGACCCGGAGGCCTTTATCGCCCTGTTGCGCAGCCCGGTGGAGAACCGCGACGATGGGGTGCTGATCACCACGGTGCATGGCGCCAAGGGGCTGGAGTGGCCCCTGGTGGCCCTGTGGGGCGCCAACGAGGAAGATTTCCCCCACTACAGTCGCGACAACCCCCTCGACGAGGCGCGCCTGGAGGAAGAGCGGCGCCTCTACTACGTGGCCATTACCCGGGCCCGGGAGCGCCTGCTGCTGCTCCACGACGGCGGCGAACACCCGCCCAGTCGCTTCCTCGCCGAGACCCACTGGGCCCAGTGCAACCGCCTGGCCGAGGCCCTGGCGGCGCCCCAGGCCATTACCGAGCCCTTGCCAGTCGCCGCGGCGCCGCTGGTGGCGGACTACCTGCGCCGCCAGGGCATCGAGCTGCCGCTGGCCGCCGAGGCGGCGACCGGGGTGGCCAGCCCCGCCGCCGACTACCGGGGCGAGGCGGCGCCGCGCCCCGGGCAGCGCCTGCGCCATGCGGTCTTCGGCGAGGGCGAGGTGCTGGTGGTGGAGGGAGAACCCCATGACCCGGTGATCGAGGTACGCTTTACCCAGGCCGGCCGACGACGCCTGATCGCCCGCCGTGCGCCCATCGAATGGTTACCGGGAGCCCCCGCATGACTCATCCGCTGATTACCGCCGACGAGCTGCACCGGTTGATCGAGACCGGGGCGCCGCCGCGCATCCTCGACTGTCGTGCCCGCCTGGGGGAGCCCGAGGCGGGGCGCCACCTGTGGCGGCAGGGTCACCTGCCGGGCAGCCAGCACCTGGACCTGGACCGCGACCTGGCGGCACCGCCGGGGGAGGGCGGGCGCCACCCCCTACCGAGTCGCGAGGCCTTTACGGCCAGCCTGCAACGGCTGGGCATCACCCCCGAGGTGCCGCTGGTGCTCTATGACGATATGGGGGGTCAACTGGCGGCGGCCCGGGCCTGGTGGATGCTGGCCTGCTGGGCGGGGCATCCGGCGGTGCGGGTGCTGGACGGCGGTCTGTCCGCCTGGCAGGCCGCCGGCGGGGACTTGGATATCGGGGCGGAAAGCGGGGCGGAGAGCGAGGCGCCGGCGGTCGAGCCCGGCGACTGGACACCGTCTTTTGATGACAGCGCCTGGGTCACGGCGGAAGACCTGCAGGCCGAGTCGCCGAGTCTGGTGGATGCCCGGGCCGAGGCACGCTTTCGCGGTGAGGAGGAGCCCATCGATCCGGTGGCGGGGCATATCCCCGGTGCCTGTTGTCATCCCAGCGCCGCCAACCTGACCGCCGAGGGGCACTTCCGGCCCGCCGCGGTGCTGGCCCGGGAGCTCCCCGAGGCCGAGGTCGGCTACTGCGGCTCCGGCGTCACCGCCTGCCACAATATTCTCGCCTACGCCGTGGCCGGGCGGCCGCTGCCGCGGCTCTACGCCGGCTCCTGGAGCGACTGGATCCGCGATCCCGACCGCCCCGTGGCCCATTAGGCAGGGGGCGCCATCGCCGCTACCTTTAATCTCGAAGGCGAGGCAAGGGTAACGGCCGATGAACTTTGCGCTGATCGGTGCGGCGGGCTATATCGCCCCGCGCCATATGCAGGCGATCCAGGCCACCGGACATGCGCTGGTGGCAGCCTACGATATCAACGACTCGGTGGGGATCATCGACTCCATCTCCCCCGACTGTGCCTTCTTCACCGAGTTCGAGTCTTTCCTCGAGTATGCCTGGCGGCTCAGGCGACAGGGGGAGCGCGCCCTGGACTACGTGGCGGTCTGTTCGCCCAATCATCTGCACAGTGCGCATGTGGTCGCCGGCTTGCAGCTGGGCTGCGATGTCATCTGCGAGAAACCGCTGGTGCCGTTGCCCGAACAGCTCGACGAGCTGGGCTGTGTGGAGGAGGAGACCGGGCATCGCGTCTACAGCATCATGCAGCTGCGCCACCATCCGGCGATCCATCAGCTGTGCACCAGGGTGCTGACGGAGGGGCGGGACACCAAGTACGACGTGGAATTGACCTATATCACCTCCCGGGGACCCTGGTACATGGCGAGCTGGAAGGGCGATCCCCGCAAGTCATTCGGCGTGGAGGCGGATATCGGCGTGCATTTCTTCGATATCCTGGCCCTGATCTTCGGTGGCCTGGAGCGCCTGGTGGTGCACTACCGCGATGCCCATAAGGTCGCCGGCTATCTGGAATACGCCACGGCCCGGGTGCGCTGGTTTCTCTCCATCGATGCCGCGGATCTGCCGGCGTCGCTGCGTGGCCACCGTCCCTCCTACCGGGCTATCGTCTGCGACGGCGAGGTCTTCGAGTTCTCCAGCGGCTTCGAGGATCTGCATATGATCAGCTATCGCGAGGTGCTGGCCGGGTGCGGCTTCGGCATCGAGACGGTTCGCCACAGCCTGGAAACGGTGCATGCCATCCGTCGGGCCACCCCCGAGCCGCCCGGCGACGACGAGGGCCATCCCCGGCTGCTGGCCCTGGTCCGGGATGGGCGGGTGTCATGGTGATGCCCTTCGTCGACCTGGCCGCCCAGCAGGCGCGGCTCAAGCCCCAGCTGGAGGCCGCCATCCTGGCGGTCCTGGCCCATGGCCGTTATGTGCTGGGGCCGGAGGTCACGGCGTTGGAGGCGCGCTTGGCGAAGCGGGTGGGGGTGGCTCACTGCATCACCTGCGCCAGTGGCAGCGATGCCCTGCAGATCGCCCTGCGGGGGCTCGGTATCGGGCCGGGGGACGAGGTGATCGTGCCCGGGTTCAGCTTCGTTGCCACGGCCAGCAGCGTGGCCCTGACCGGGGCCCGGCCGGTCTATGTGGATATCGAGCCTCACGGCTGCCTGCTCGATCCTGCCCGAGTCGAGGCGGCGATCACGCCACGCACCCGGGCCATCATGCCGGTCTCGTTATTTGGCCAGTGTGCCGAGATGGAGCGCCTCGGCGCACTGGCCGAGGCGCATGGCCTCGAGGTGGTGGAGGATGCTGCCCAGAGTTTCGGTGCCAGCCGCCATGGGCGCCCCTCCTGTGCCCTGAGCCGGGCCGCGGCCACCAGCTTCTTTCCCAGCAAGCCGCTGGGGGCCTATGGGGATGGCGGGGCGATGTTCACCGATGAGGATGACCTGGCGGACTGCCTGCGCAGCCTGGCGCGTCACGGGGAGGCGGGGCGTCATTATCACCCACGCCTGGGCCTCAACAGTCGCCTGGACACGCTCCAGGCCGCGATCCTGCTGGTCAAGCTCGAGGTGTTCGACGAGGAGGTGAGGCTGCGCCAAACGGCAGCCGCGCGCTACGATCGCCTGCTGGCCGACCTGCCGGTGGAGCCGCTGCTGGTGGCGCCGGGCAACACCAGTGTGCATGCCCAGTACAGCCTGCAGGTGGGCGAGCGCGACCGGGTCCAGGCGTGCCTGGCCGAGGCGGGGGTTCCCACCGCCGTGCACTATCCGGTGCCGCTGCATCGCCAGCCGGCCCTGGCCGATCCCCGCTGTCACCTGCCGGTCAGCGAGGCGGTGTGCGAGCGGATCCTCAGCCTGCCCATGCACCCTTACCTGGAGGAAGGGCAGCAGCGGGTGGTTGATGCCCTGTGCGACGCCTTGTCGGGCTGAGGGGGAAGACGCGGCTACACCGCCCGGGCTAGGCCCGGAGGGTTAAGCCGTAAGCCGTAAGCCTGAAGCTGGAAGAAAAAATCGCCCCCAAGGCCTGGCCATGGGGGCGATTTGGTGCGAGGTCATCGGACGAGATGGGGGACGAGATGGGGGAGCGGGTTCGCCGCGTCGGGGTTTCGTCCCGGCGCTAAGCGAACCGCCCCGTCCGATGCCACCACCTCGTGCGGGGTTACATATTCGGATAGTTGGGCCCGCCGCCGCCTTCCGGCGCCACCCAAGTGATGTTCTGGGCCGGGTCCTTGATATCGCAGGTCTTGCAGTGCACGCAGTTCTGGAAGTTGATCTGGAACTGCGGCTTGCCGTCGTCGCCCTCCACCACTTCATAGACCCCCGCCGGGCAGTAGCGTTGCGCGGGTTCGGCATATTCCGGCAGGTTGTCGCGGATCGGCAGCGCCGGATCGGCCAGCTTCAGGTGGCAGGGCTGGTCCTCCTCGTGGTTGGTGTTCGACAGAAACACCGAGGAGAGCTTGTCGAAGGAGAGCTTGCCGTCGGGCTTGGGGTAGTCGATCTTCGCGAATTGGCTGGCCGGCTTGAGGGCGGCGTGATCCGGCGTGGTGTCGTGGACATTGGGCAGCTTGCCGCCGAGCAGCTGGTTGATGAAGTTGTAGGCGCCGCCGCCGACGGTGCCGTACTTGTGGATCGCCGGGCCGAAGCTGGCGGACTCCTCGAGTTCGGCGTAGGCCCAGCTGGCCTGCCACTTGTCGCTAAAGGCGGTCAGCTCGGCGCCACCCTCGTCGCCGGCCGCGATGGCTTCGAAGACCGCCTCGGCGGCCACCAGGCCCGACTTCATGGCGGTATGCAGGCCCTTGATCTTGGCGAAGTTGAGGGTGCCGGCGTCGCAGCCGATCAGCAGGCCGCCGGGGAAGGTCATCTTCGGCAGGCAGTTGAGGCCGCCCTTGGTGATGGCCCGGGCGCCGTAGGCGACCCGCTTGCCGCCCTCCAGGTGCTTGGCCAGTACCGGGTGGTGCTTCATGCGCTGGAATTCGTCGAAGGGCGACAGCCAGGGGTTCTGGTAGGAGAGGTCCATGATCAGCCCCACCACCACCTGGTGATTCTCGGCGTGATAGAGGAACCAGCCGCCATGGGTATGCTTGTCCAGGGGCCAGCCGGAGCCATGCAGCACCAGGCCGGGCTCGTGCTTGTCGGCGGGAATGTCCCACAGCTCCTTGAGGCCGATGCCGTAGTGCTGGGGGTCACGGCCGGCGGCCAGGTCATACTGCTCGATCAGCCGCTTGCCCAGGTGGCCCCGGGAGCCCTCGGCGAAGAGGGTGTACTTGGCGCGCAGCTCCATGCCGGGCATATGGCCGTCCTTGGGCTGGCCATCGGCACCCACGCCCATGTCGCCGATCAGGATGCCCTTGACCACGCCGTCCTCGACGAGCGTCTCCTGGGCGGCGAAGCCGGGGAAGATCTCCACCCCCAGGCCCTCGGCCTGCTCGGCCAGCCAGCGGCACAGGTTGCCGGCGCTGATCACATAGCGCGTGAGGTCGCCGCCGGTGTTATGCATCGACTTGGGCACCAGGGCGTTGGGCAGCTTCTGGGCCTTGTCGGCATCCTTGAGCAGGTAGACCTCGTCGCGGGTCGCCGGGGTGGTCAGGGGGGCGCCGCGGGCTTCCCAGTCGGGGAAGAGCTCGGCCAGGGCGCGGGGCTCGAAGACCGCCCCGGAGAGGATATGGGCGCCGACTTCCGAGCCCTTCTCCACCACGCACACCGTCAGCTCCTGGCCGGCCTCGCCCGCCTGCTGCATCAGCCGGCAGGCCGCCGCCAGGCCCGAGGGCCCGGCGCCGACGATTACCACATCGAAGTCCATCGAATCGCGTTCTACCTGTTCCACCTTGTTCTCTCCTCGAATGCGTCGGGAAACCCAGGGCCCCGGAAAAGCGTCACCGTCGCTTGAAAGTCACCATCCAAAGGGCGTTTCTCGTGTCGCCTGACGGCCTATTGTGCGGGATTCCGCCTGGCCTTGATAGGCCGTGACCCGTTCAGCGTAATTTAAAACGGTCGTTTGCTTCTAGTCTTCGGCCATGATATGCATAATAGAAATTCCGAGACACCCCTACCAAGGGCGACCTCGGGGGACGGCCAGGCGATGTCGGGGCTGTCCCAGGGCCGACTCAGGCGGCTCAGCCGTTGTCGTCACCCCGCCCGCTGTGGCAGATTGACAACACTTTACCCGGGCGGCCTATCAAACGCTCGACCGAGTATCTAACGAAGGGTTACAAGAACCAGCCCGCCGGTTCTAACCACACGGGTTCGACTTTCCTGAACCAAGCGAGGACACCATGAAAGTACTCGTCGCGGTCAAACGCGTCATCGACTACAACGTCAAGATCCGGGTCAAGCCGGACCACTCCGACGTCGATCTTACCAACGTCAAGATGGCCATGAACCCCTTCTGCGAGATCGCCGTGGAAGAGGCGGTGCGCCTGAAAGAGAAGGGTGTGGCCAGCGAGATCGTGGCCGTGACCGTGGGTCCCAAGGCCGCTCAGGAGCAGCTGCGTACCGCCCTGGCGCTGGGCGCCGACCGGGCCATTCATGTGCAAACCGAGGCGCCCGTCGAGTCCCTGGCCGCCGCCAAGGTGCTGGCCAAGGTGGTCGAAGAGGAGCAGCCGGGGCTGGTGATCCTCGGCAAGCAGGCCATCGACAGCGACAACAACCAGGTGGGCCAGATGCTGGCGGCGCTGGCCGGCCTGCCCCAGGGTACCTTCGCCTCCGAGGTGGTGGTCGACGGCGACAAGCTGCAGGTGACCCGCGAGATCGATGGCGGCCTGCAGACCGTCGAGCTGTCGCTTCCGGCCATCGTGACCACCGACCTGCGCCTGAACGAGCCGCGCTATGCCAAGCTGCCCGACATCATGAAGGCCAAGAAGAAGCCGCTGGACGTCAAGTCGCCGGCCGATCTCGGCGTCGAGGTGGCGGCCAAGGTCAAGCTGCTCAAGGTCGAGCCGCCGGCGGAGCGCCAGGCCGGCATCAAGGTGGGCTCCGTGGACGAGCTGGTCGATAAACTGAAGAACGAAGCGAAGGTGATCTCATGAGCATCCTGGTACTCGCCGAACAGCATGATGGCCAACTGAGCAGCGCCACCGCCCATGTGGTCGCCGCCGCGAAGCAGATCGGTGGCGATATCCACGTGCTGGTGGCAGGCCAAGGCGTGAGCGCCGTGGCCGAGGCCGCCGCCAAGCTCGACGGCGTGGCCCAGGTGCGCGTCGCCGACCACGCCGTCTATGCCCACCAACTGGCCGAGCCGCTGGGTGACCTGCTGGTGGCACTCGCCGACGACTATAGCCATGTGCTGGCCGCGGCCTCCACCACCGGCAAGAACGTCCTGCCGCGTCTGGCGGCCCTCAAGGACGTCGGCCAGATCTCCGAGATCATCGGGGTGGAGAGTGCCGATACCTTCCGTCGCCCCATCTATGCCGGTAACGCCATCGCCACCGTGCAGAGCGAGGATGCGCTGAAGGTGATCACCGTACGCGCCACCGCCTTCGATGCCGTGGCCGACGTTGAAGGAGAGAGCGGCGGTGCCGCCATCGAGGCCGTGGAGACCGTGGTCGACAACGTTCGCTCTGCCTTTATCAAGGAAGCACTGGCCGAGTCCGACCGCCCCGAGCTGGGCAGTGCCCGGGTGGTGATCTCCGGCGGCCGCGGCATGGGCAACGGCGAGAACTTCAAGCTGCTCGACGGCATCGCCGACAAGCTGGGCGCGGCCATCGGCGCGTCCCGTGCCGCCGTCGACGCCGGCTTCGTGCCCAACGATATGCAGGTCGGCCAGACCGGCAAGATCGTCGCCCCGGACCTCTACATCGCCGTGGGCATCTCGGGGGCCATCCAGCACCTGGCCGGCATGAAGGACTCCAAGGTGATCGTCGCCATCAACAAGGACGAGGAGGCGCCGATCTTCCAGGTGGCGGACTATGGATTAGTCGCCGACCTGTTCCAGGCCCTGCCGGAGCTCGAGCAGAAGCTGTAAGGCGGTCCACCTGGAAACCTCCCAGGTGGCGCTCTCGACAGTCGGTGGATTAGTCGCCGACCTGTTCCAGGCCCTGCCGGAGCTCGAGCAGAAGCTGTAAGGAAGGTCGGGATCTTCCAGGTCGCGCTCTCGACAGTTAGCGGCTTGGTCGCCGATCTCTTCGACGCCCTGCCGGAGCTCGAGCAGAAGCCGCAAGGCTGTAAGGAAGATCGAAGTTTCAAAATGCCGGAGCCGGCCCCCATTTGGGGGCCGGTTTTTTGCGGTTATGACCACCCGAGATGATTGATAATTATTATTGTTTGGGTTAGCGTATTGCACCGCTCGATCATCATTTCAGGGAGGCGAGAGTGAAGATGACCGCCAGAGAGTCATGGCGTATCCGCTGTCTAGGGGGGTTGCTGGGCCTGATCCTGGCCATGCCTGCGTTGGCGGAGACGCCCCTGGCCGAGAGCCTGGAGGCCCAGCGGGCTCAGGCGGCATGGCAGGCGCGCATCGATGCCGCCGATGACGAGAGTCGCGCCATGCTCGAGGAGCTGCGGAGCCTGGAGGCGGAGACGCGACGCCTGCGCCAGGAGAGCGATCGCCTGGCACCGGGCCTCGCCACTCGGAGCGAGCGCCTCGACCGCCGCGAGGCGGCACTCGATGCCCTGGCCGATACCCGGGAGGCGCTGCCCGAGCTGCAGGAGGCGCTGATCGAGCGCCTCGATGCCTGGGTGGCGGCCGATCTGCCCTTCCTGCGGGAACAGCGCCAGGCCCGCGTCACCGCCCTGGAGGCGAGTCTCGCCGACCCCGATCTCAATGACGCCGAGCGCCTGGAGCGCATCCTGGCAACCTGGCGCACCGAGCTCGAGTATGGGCGTGAGCTGGATGCCTGGCGCGGTTACCTGGACGGGGAGGCGCGCCGTGAGGTGGACTTCCTTCGCCTGGGGCGCGTCGGTTTCTACTACCTGACGCCGGATGGACGCCAGGGCGGCGTCTGGCTGGCGGAGCAGGGGAACTGGGTCGCCTTGGATGACGCCGAACGACGCCAAGTGCGCCAGGGCCTGCGTATGGCCCGCGATCAGCGGGCGCCGGAGTTGCTGCGGCTGCCGGTCTCCCAGCCCCTGGAGAACACCCTGGCGGAGGATGACGCATGACACTGTTGCGACGCGGTGCCGTCTGGCTGCTGGGCGGCTGGCTCGCCATCGGCGTGCTGGCCCCCGCCCAGGCCGAAACGGCCGATGAGCCCCTGAGTAGTCTGCGTGCCGAGCGGGAGGCCGCCGAGGCCCGTGACCGGGCGCGCCTCGCCGACCTGTTGGATGACCGGGACGCCCTGGCGGCGGCCCTGGAGGACGCGCGGCAGGCCCATGCCGAGGTCACCGCCCGTCACCGTGAGCTCGTCGAGCGTCAGGCGGTGCTGGATGAGCGCCGCGATGCGTTGGCCGAGCGCCAGGCGGAGCAGGATGCCGGGCTCTCCAGCATCCTCGCCAGCCTGGCTCGGCATAGCGGCGAGCTGCGTGACGCCCTGGCCGAGAGCTGGATCGGTATCACCGGCGCCGACTTGTTGCCCGCGCGCCTGGAGGGGGAGGAGGTCTTGTCGCTGATCGACTTGGAGGCCTTCGCCGATACCCTGATGGCGCTGACCGCCGAGACCGCCCGGGTGGTGCGTTTCGAGGCGCCGGTGGCCGCGGCGGACGGCGAGATCACCCCGCGCCCCGTGGCGCGCCTGGGAGACTTCGCCGCCTTTACCCCACAGGCCCTGCTGCGCCCCGGGGCCGACGATCGCAGCCTGGCGATGGCCGAGGGCACCCCCCGTGATGTCATCGCGGACCTGGCCGCCTTCCACGCCGGCGAGTCGCGGACCCTGGCGATCGATCCCACCCATGGCGAGGTGCTGGCGGCCCTGGCCCAGCAGCCAAGCCTCTGGGAGCGCTTCCAGCAGGGGGGGGCCGTGGGCTATGTGGTGGTGGCACTCGGTGGCGCCGGCCTGCTGGTGGCACTGCTCCAGTATGCCTACCTGCTGCGGGTCAGCCTGGCGGTGCGTCGCCAGCGTCGTGGCCTGGGCGAGCTGCGCAACGATAACCCCCTGGGGCGGGTGCTGGGCCGCTTCCGTAGCCTCTCGGAGGAGGCCCATCCGGTGCCCGAGGCCCTGGAGGCGCGCCTCGACGAGGCGGTGCTGGCCGAGCTGCCGCGCCTGGAGCGCGGCCAGCCACTGGTCAAGCTGCTGGCGGCGGTGGCCCCGCTGCTGGGCCTGCTGGGTACCGTGACCGGCATGATCGTCACCTTCCAGGCCATCACCGTCTTCGGCACCGGCGACCCCCAGCTGATGGCCGGCGGCATCAGCCAGGCCCTGGTCACCACGGTGCTGGGGCTGATCACCGCCGTGCCGCTGCTCTTCGCCCACACCGCCCTGGCCGGCCGCAGTCGTCAGTTGGCCGGCGTGGTAGAGAGCGAGGCCTGCGCCGCCCTGGCCGAGCACCTCGAGGGGCGCGGCACGGGGGCCGGCACTGCCAAGGAGCGCGAGCGTCGTGATCCCGCCCTGGCTTGAACCCCTGGAGCGCCTGGTGGAGGCGGGCGGGGCGGTGCTGGTGGTGATCGCCCTGGTGGCCATGTTGCTCTTCGCCATGGCCCTGGAGCGCATCTGGTATTTCCGCGTCACCTATCGCCGCGCCCGCCGCGAGCTGATCCGCGGCTGGGTGGCGCGGGGCGATCACGTTAGCTGGAGCGCCCTGACCCTGCGTGAGGCCTGGACCCAGGCGCTGCTGCGGCGGCTGCGTCGGCCGCTGCCCTGGCTCAAGCTTCTGGTGGGGCTCTGCCCGCTGCTGGGGCTGCTGGGCACCGTGACCGGCATGATCAGCGTCTTCGATAGCCTGGCGCTAAGCGACAGCGGCCAGGCCCGGGCCATGGCCGATGGCGTGGCCCGGGCCACCCTGCCCACCCTCACCGGCATGGCCGTGGCCGTGGTGGGCCTGCTCTTCACCAGCCGCCTGGAACATATCATTCGCCGCGAGGACCAGCGTCTGCACGATCGCCTGGCCCGGGCCGTGGAGGAACGTCATGCGTAGGCGCCGTCTCGTCGCCGATGGCGGCGACGCCAATGAAGTCAACCTGACCCCGATGCTCGACGTGGTCTTCATCATGTTGATCTTCTTTATCGTCACCACCAGTTTCATCAAGGAGAGCGGGGTGGAGATCGATCGCCCCGAGTCCAGTGCCGCCACGCCCCAGGCCGAAGCCCAGGTGATGGTGGCCATCACCGCCGAGGGAGCGGTCTGGGTGGATGGGCACGCCGTGGATCGTCATCGGGTCGGCGACAGCGTGGCGGACCTGGTCAGCGGCGATGGCTCGGTGGTGATCCAGGCCGATCGCGAAGCCGCTACCGGCCTGTTGATCGAGGTGATGGATCGTATTCGCGAGGCCGGCGTGGAGCAGGTGGCGGTGGCCGCCACCCGGAGCGGTTCATGACCCGGGTGCCTTTCTCGGCGCTGGGCGGCGGCGCCCTGGCGTTGTTGCTGTTCTGGCTGCTGGCGCTGCTGGTGGCCCCGCCGGAGGCGGATATCGACGTCCTCGATGTCTCCATGAGCATGGACCTGGTGGAGGCCCCCGAGGCGGTGCCCGAGGAAGCCGCCGCCGAGGCGGCGCCGCCGGTGGAGGCCGCGCCGCCCCCGCCGCTGCCGGAACCGGCACCACCCCAGGCGAGCCCGGTCAGCCTGCCGGAGCCGGAGTTGCCGCCGCAGGAGTTCGAGCCGGTGGAGCTCGACGAGCAATTGCCCGAGTTGGCCGAGGCGCGTCCGGAACCGCCGCCCGAGCCGACGCCGGAACCCGCCCCGGAGCCGACGCCCGAGCCCGCCCCGGCACCCAGCCCCAGCGAGGCACCGGCCGAGAACGCCGAGGCCAGCGAGCCCGCCGGCGCCCCGGCCCAGGGGGAGGTCAGTGAGGCCCCGGTGGAGGTGGGCGCCCTGGCCCCCACCAATCGCGTGCCGCCGGACTATCCGAGCCGGGCCCAGCGTCGTGGCATCGAGGGCCATGTGGAGCTGCGCTTTTTGATCCGTGCCGACGGCAGCGTAGATCCCGACTCCATCCAGGTGATCTCGGCCCGGCCGCGCAATGTCTTCGATGGCGCCGCCCGGCAGGCGGTGGCCCGCTGGCGCTTCGAGCCGGCCCAGGGGCTGCGCCGCGCCCAGCAGCGCCTGGAATTCCAGCTAAGGTAAGCAAGCCGATGTTCCACTCTCTTTTCGTGCCCCTGGCTCTGGCGCAACCGGCGCCGCTCGCTGCCCCCATCCATGGCCTGGAATTCCCGCTAAGGTAAGCAAGCCGATGTTCCGATCTCTTTCGTGCCCCTGGCTCTGGCGCAACCGGCGCCGCTCGCTGCCCCATCCATGGCCTGGAATTCTCGCTAAGGTAAGCAAGCCGATGCTCCACTTTCTTTCGCGCCCCTGGTGGCGGCGCTCGCTGCCCCCATCCATGGCCTGGAATTCCCGCTAAGGTAAGCAAGCCGATGTTCCACTCTCTTTCGCGCCCTCTGCTGCTGACACTGAGCCTCTGGCTGGCCGCGCCCCTGGCGCTGGCCGAGCCGGCCCTGTCCGGTGCCACCATCCGTGACCTGGAGGCGCTTCAGCAGCGCCTGACGGCGGGGGAGGGGGCATCGGTGGCCGAGCGCGCCGCGGCCCAGGTCGAGCGCCTGGCTTCCGGCAATGCCGCCGACCGCTGGGCCGCCGCCCTCTATGCTCAACTGGCCGGCCACGCCGAGGCCCGGGCCGGCCGTCACGCCGCCGCCGCCAATCATCTGGCCCGAGCGCGTGCACTGGGGGACGACGAGGCCTCGCGGCAGCGCTGGCGGCGTCAGGAGGCGGAGCTGCGCCTGACCGCGGGGCAGACCGCCCGGGGCGCCGAACTGCTCGAGGCCTGGGTGCGTGAGCATCCCGAGGTGCGGGCGCCACGCTGGCGCCTGGTGCGTGCCCTGGCCGAGCTGGGGCGTTGGGAGGCCGCCGCCGATTGGCTGCCGACGGGCGGCTCGCCCGACCAGCAGGCCCTGGCCGCCACCGTCTATCAGCGCGCCGGACGCGGCGGCGAGGCCCTGGCGCGTCTGGAGGCGCGGCTGGAGAGTGGCGCCGACGCCGAGACCTGGCGTCGCGCCGTGGGCCTGGCCCAGCGCCTGGGTCGCCACGCGCAGGCCGCGGCCCTCTGGGAGGCGGGCTGGCGGGAAGGCGTCTTCTCGGGGAGCGAGGATCTCGAGCGGCGTATCCGCCTGCACCTGGCCGGGGGTACCCCGGCCCGGGCCGCCGAGCTGTTGGAAACCGCCCTGGCCGAGGGCGCCCTGGAGGAGCGTCTCGAGTACCGCCGCCTGCTGGCCCAGGCCTGGGAGACGGCCCGGGACCGGGAACGTGCCCTGAGCGCCTGGCGCGCGCTGGCCGAGGCCAGCGGGGCGGCGGAGGATTGGCTTAACCTGGGGCGCCTGGCCTATGCCTGGGGGCGGGACGACACCGCCGCCGACGCCTGGGAGCGGGCGGCGGCCCTGGGCGAGACGCGGGCCGAGGCCTGGCTGGCCACCCTGGATTCCACCGAGGATTCTTGGCGAGCCCCTTGATCCGGGGGGGGCGTTGTGAAAGGCCAAGGAGCGCTGGGGGCAGGTCAGAGCGGGGGTCCTATGCCAGGGGTGAGGAGCACGGCTCCGAACGGGTAGGCCATGGATGGCCTACCCCGGCCCTGCAAGCGGAGCAGGATGCGAGAGCGAAGCAGGGCATCGGTAGCGCCCATGGATGGGTTTACCGCGCCCCGCGAGGGCCTGCCCCCAGGATAGCTCCGTGCCTTGCACGGGCCTTGACTGGCCTAGAGGGCCAGTTCGGTCCAGACCGGGGCGTGGTCCGAGGGGCGCTCCATGCCGCGCAGCGCGTAGTCGATGCCGGCCTCCTCGACTCGCCCGGCCAGCGGCGCGGTGACCAGGATATGGTCGATGCGCAGGCCCCGCTTGGGCTCGCGATCGAAGCCCTTGGAGCGGTAGTCGAACCAGCTGAAGCGATCGTCGACGTCCGGGTAACGCACCCGGTAGCTGTCCACCAGGCCCCAGGCCTTGATGCCCTCGAGCCATTCCCGCTCCACCGGCTGGAAGCTGGTCTTGCCCTCCCGCAGCCAGCGCTTGCGGTTGGCCTCGCCGATACCGATATCCTGATCCTCCGGGGAGATATTGAAATCCCCCATCACCGCCAGGCGCTCATCCGGGCGGTGATCCTCCGCGAGCAGGCGCTGGAGCTGGGCATAGAACCGGCGCTTGTGGGGAAACTTCACCGGGTGGTCGACATTCTCCCCCTGGGGGAAGTAGCCGTTCCACACCGTCAGGGGCTCGCCGCCGCCGGGGCGCAGGCGCACCCCGATCATCCGTCGCTGGGCCTCCTCGGCGTCATCCGGGAAGCCATAGAGAACCTTCTCCGGCTCGCCGCACTGGGTGGGGTCGACCATCAGTGCCACCCCGTAGTGGCCCTTCTGGCCATGGTAGTAGACCCGGTAGCCCAGGGCCTCCACCGCCTCGCGGGGAAACTCGGGGTCATCCACCTTGGTCTCCTGCAGGCCGATCAGCGCCGGGCGATGGCTCGCCACCAGCGCCTCCAACTGGGGGAGGCGGGCGCGGATACCGTTGATATTGAAGGAAACCAGGCGCATCATTCGTCGTCCTTGTCGGGGCGCTTCGGGTGGATCTCGATCTGCGGGGCCTGCTCCTGTCGGGCCTGCTTGCGCTCCGCCTGGCGCTTGCGCTGGTCGACTTTCTTCTGCTGGAAGCGCTGCGACGACCCGACCTCGTCGGGGTTCTCGTGTCGCCACTTCTTGTAGTCCTTGCGCCGGCCGGTGCGGATGGTCACCCGGTCGGCCAGGGAGCGGGTCTTTTTCTTGCGAGTCATGAGTAGCGGCTCCATTGCGCGTTGGCCGCCTATTCTAGCAGGGCGGTCGCTGCCTGAGACAGCTTGGCGAGCCCTGACGGCCAAGCCCTGCTACAATAGCGGGCTTGGAATCGCCCGGGCATGTCGCCAGGCCACATCCACTGAACGATTTGGGACAGAATCACAGCCTATGAGCGAGTCGGAAACCCCCACAGCAGCGGCCCCGCAGCCGGCCCAGAACCGCAAACCCAAGCGTCGGCGCCGCAAGCCGCGCAAGTCCGGGTCCAGTTGGGACCTGCGCCAGTTCCAGGTGCCGGCGGTGGCGGGCAAGTGGCGCTTCCACGACTTCGACCTGCCGCTGCCCCTGATGCGGGCCATCCATGCCCTGGGCTTCGAATACTGCACCCCGATTCAGGCCGAGGCCCTGGCCAAGACCCTGCTCGGTGGCGACGTGGTCGGCAAGGCCCAGACCGGCACCGGCAAGACCGCCGCCTTCCTGATCTCGATCCTCGCCTACTTCCTGGAAGAGGAGGCCCCCGACGGTCAGAAGCCCGGCGCGCCCCGGGCGCTGATCGTCGCACCGACCCGCGAGCTGGCGCTGCAGATCGAGAAGGATGCCAAGGCCCTGGCCCGCTTCACCCAGCTCAATGTGGCCAGTGTCGTCGGCGGCATGGACTATCAGAAGCAGCGCGACAACCTGGGCAAGACGCTCGATATCCTGGTGGCCACCCCGGGGCGCTTGCTCGACTTCCACGAGAAGCGCGACGTCGACCTGACCCAGGTCGAGGTGCTGGTGCTGGACGAGGCGGATCGCATGCTCTCCATGGGCTTTATCCCCGACGTCAAGCGCATCATCCGCCACACCCCCAAGAAGGAGGAGCGCCAGACCTTCCTGTTCTCGGCCACCTTCACCGAGGACATCCTCAACCTGGCCAGCCAGTGGACCCATGAGCCGGCCCAGGTCGAGATCGCCGTCACCGTCGATAACCAGGCGGATATCGATCAGCGGGTCTATATGCTCAGCGATGCCGACAAGCAGCGCCTGTTGGTCAAGCTGCTGCAGCAGGAGAGCTTCGAGCGGGTCATCGTCTTCGGCAACCGCCGTGACCTGGTGCGCAAGCTCGACGAGCTGCTGCGCCAGGCCGACATCAACGTGGCCATGCTCTCCGGCGACGTGCCCCAGAACCAGCGCATCACGACCCTGGAGCGCTTCCGCGAGGGCGAGGTGCGGGTGCTGGTGGCCACCGATGTGGCGGGCCGCGGCCTGCATATCGATGACGTCAGCCATGTGATCAACTACACCCTGCCGGAGGATCCGGAGGATTACGTGCACCGCATCGGCCGTACCGGCCGGGCCGGCGCCAAGGGCGTGTCGATCAGTTTCGTGGGCGAAGAAGACGCCTTCTCGCTGCCGGAGATCGAGCGCTATATTGACGCCAAGCTGCCCTGCGAGCATCCGCCGGAAGGCCTGCTCTGAGGCCATGCTCGACGAGGCCCTGAAGGGCGAGATTCAGACCGCCTACCGGCGCCTGCTGGAGGGGCTCGAGCTGACGCCCCGCTATGGCCAGCGGCTGATGATCGCCGAGATCGCCCGTACCCTGGCCGGCATCCAGGCCGACGAGGCCGGCAAGCGGCTCAGCGACGAGCACATCTGCGTGCTGGAGGCGGGCACCGGCACCGGCAAGACCCTGGCCTATCTGCTGGCGGCACTGCCGGTGGCCAAGGCCCGCGGCAAGCGCCTGGTGGTGGCCACCGCCACCGTGGCCCTCCAGGAGCAGGTCCTGCACCAGGACCTGCCGTTGCTCAAGACCCATAGCGGCCTCGATTTCGACTTCGCCCTGGCCAAGGGGCGCGGTCGCTACCTCTGCGTGGCGCGCCTCGATCAGGCCCTGGAGGGCGGCGAGGAGAACCCCACCCTGGCGCTCTTCGAGCAGGCCCTCGACAGCGGCGACGATTTCCAGGCCCTGGCCAAGGCGATGGGCGAGGCCTATGGCGGCGGGCGCTGGGAGGGCGATCGCGACGCCTGGCCCGAGGCCATTGAGGATGCCCATTGGCGACGTTTGACCATCGATCATCGCCAGTGCACCAATCGCCGCTGCGGCCATTTCTCCGCCTGTGCCTTCTTCCGCGCCCGGCGTCGCCTGGAGGGCGCCGACGTCATCGTCGCCAACCATGACCTGGTGCTGGCGGACCTGGCCCTGGGCGGTGGGGTGGTGCTGCCGGCCCCCGGCGAGTGCATCTATATCTTCGATGAGGGGCACCACCTGCCGGACAAGGCGATCGAGCACTTTACCCACCGCTTCGCCGTCAACGGCGCCCTGCGCTGGCTGGGCACCCTCAAGAAGTCGCTCACCGAGCTCAATGCGGCGCTCGCCGTGCAGCCCACCCTGGCACGCCTGCTGGCGACCCTGCCGGAGGCCCTGGCGGCCCTGGAGCCGCGCCTCGGCGAGGTGTTCGGCCTGGCCCATCAGCTCGCCGAGCTGCCCGAGGGGGTCGGCGAGAGCGCCCAGCATCACCGCTTCCCCATGGGCGAGGCGCCCCAGGCGCTGCGCGACCAGGCCGCCGCCCTGGTACCGGTATTCGCCGAGATGAGCCGCACCCTGGAGAGCATGGCGGATATCCTCCGCGAGAGCCTCGACCCGGAGAAGTCCACCGGCCTGCCCCGGGAGCAGGCGGAGGCCTGGCTGCCGCTGGTGGCCCTGCTGCATGGCCGTGCCCTGGAGGCCCACGCCCTGTGGCTGGCCTTCGCCGAGCAGGACGATCCCGCCGAGCCGCCCCGGGCTCGTTGGCTGACCTTCGAGCGCTTCCAGGGCGAACCGGAACTGGCGATCTCGGCGAGCCCGGTGTCGGCGGCGTCGACCCTGGCCCGCCACCTCTGGGGCAGCTGCTATGGCGCCGTGGTCACCTCGGCCACCTTGACGGCACTGGGGCGCTTCGAGCGCCTCCAGGAGCGCGCCGGCCTGGCCAACCGTTACCGCTACCAGCGCCTGCCCAGTCCCTTCGATTATTCCCGGGCGGTGCTCAGCGTGCCCCGGGAGGCGGTGGATCCGGGCAACCGCGAGGCTCACGAGGCGGCCATCCTCGACTTTATCGGCGGCCTCGGTGCCGACGAGGCGGTGCTGATGCTGTTTTCCTCCCGGGCCCAGCTGCGCGCCGTGGAGAAGGCCCTGCCCAAGCCCCTCGCCGAGCGGGTGCTGGCCCAGGACCGCCTGCCCAAGCGCGAGCTGATCGAGCGCCACCGGGCACGGGTGGATCAGGGGCAGGGCAGCATCATCTTCGGCCTGGCCAGTTTCGCCGAGGGCATCGACCTGCCCGGCGCCTACCTGACCCATGTGGTGATCACCCGGCTGCCCTTCGCGGTGCCCGACGATCCGGTGGGGGCGACCCTGGCGGAGTGGATCGAGAGCCGCGGCGGCAACGCCTTTATGCGCATCAGCGTGCCGGACGCCTCCATCAAGCTGGTCCAGGCCTGCGGGCGACTGATCCGCAAGGAGGCCGACCAGGGGCGCATCAGCCTGCTCGATCGCCGGGTGCTGACCCGTCGCTATGGGCGCGCCCTGCTCGATGCCCTGCCGCCCTTCGTGCGCGAGATCGACGGGGTGCGCCAGGGATAGGCGGTTAGGCTTTTATCGCCACACACGACAGGGCCCGCCGGTTGGCGGGCCCTGTCGTTGACGGCAAGCGAGGCTTAGCCGCGGTGACGGGTCGGCAGCACCGCCTTGAGCTTGTCGTCCATGCGGTGCAGGGCCTCCTCGGTGGCATCCCAGTCGATGCAGGCGTCGGTGATGGAGACGCCGTACTGCAGCTGGCTACGATCCGCCGGCACCTTCTGGTTGCCCCAGCCGATATTGGACTCGATCATCAGGCCCATGATGGAGTGGTTGCCTTCGAGGATCTGGTTGGTGACGTTCTCCAGCACCAGCGGCTGCAGGGCCGGGTCCTTGTTGGAGTTGGCATGGGAGCAATCGACCATGATATTGGCCTTGAGGCTGGCCTTCTTCAGCTCCTGCTCGGCCAGGGCCACGCTGACGCTGTCGTAGTTGGGCTTGCCGTTGCCGCCGCGCAGCACCACATGGCCGTAGGCGTTGCCGCGGGTGCGAATGATCGCTACCTGGCCACCCTGGTCGATGCCCAGGAAGTTGTGCGGGTGGGCCACCGACTGCAGGGCATTGATGGCCACGTCCAGGCTGCCGTCGGTGCCGTTCTTGAAGCCCACCGGGCCGGAGAGGCCCGAGGCCATCTCCCGATGGGTCTGGGACTCGGTGGTACGGGCGCCGATGGCGGACCAGCTGATGCAGTCCTGCAGGTACTGGGGAGAGATCGGGTCCAGCGCCTCGGTGGCCAGGGGCAGGCCCATCTCGGAGAGCTCCACCAGCAGGCGACGGGCGATATGCAGCCCCTCCTCGATCTCGAAGGAGTCGTTCATATGCGGGTCGTTGATCAGCCCCTTCCAGCCCACGGTGGTGCGCGGCTTCTCGAAGTAGACGCGCATCACGATCAGCAGGCTCTCCTTGACCTCGTCGGCCAGGCGGCGCAGGCGGCGAGCATAGTCCAGGGCCGCGTCCACGTCATGGATGGAGCAGGGCCCCACCACCACCAGCAGGCGCGGATCCTGGCCGTCGAGGATGCGCTGGATGGCCTGGCGTCCCTCGATCACGCTGCGTTCGGCCTCCTCGGTCAGGGGAATCTCCTGCTTGAGGGCCTCGGGGGTGATCAGGACGTCCTGGGCGAGAACATTGAGATTGTTGACCTGCTGTTGTGACATGCGGCTACCTGTGATGAATCGCGCGGTAATATAAGGGGGTGTCCGAGTAGGCTTCTACTATCGCTCGCCGTCTGGGCGGAAATCAATCGTACCATGGAACTCGCCGTCATCGGCGCAGTCACAGGCTCTCGTGAGTCGTGCGCATGCCGCTTGATGGAATGCCGATAAACAGGAACACTTACGCTAATCCATCACCCCGCCAGGTTAAGGTCGACGTCTATGATGCCCCCCCTTGTCACTCTCCCCACCAGTCAGGCCGCGCCGTCTCCCCTGGCGCCATGCGCCGCCCGGATGGGGAGGGATTGAATGGGCACCCGCGAAACCGACCAGCGCCTCGTCGAACGGGCGCAGCAGGGCGACACCCGGGCCTTCGATCTGCTGGTCAAGAAGTACCAGCACAAGATTCTCGGGCTCATCGGCCGCTATGTGCACGACCAGGCCGAGGTCCAGGACGTGGCGCAGGAGGCCTTTATCAAGGCTTACCGGGCGTTGGGCAAGTTCCGCGCCGAGAGTGCCTTCTACACCTGGATGTATCGCATCGCCATCAATACCGCCAAGAATCACCTGGTCTCCCGGGGACGTCGTCCGCCGGGCAGCGACCTGGATATCGTCGATGCCGAGGTCCTCGATCATAGCGGCCGGCTCGCCGATATCGAATCACCGGAGGCTTCCATGGCTCGCGATCAACTGGAGGCGGCGGTCTTCGAGGCCATCGAGCAGCTCCCCGAGGACCTGCGTACCGCCATCACCCTGCGCGAATTCGATGGGCTCTCCTACGAGGATATCGCCAATGTGATGGACTGCCCGGTGGGTACGGTGCGTTCGCGGATCTTCCGCGCCCGGGAGGCGGTGGATCACCATATTCAGCCCCTGGTGACCACCTCGCGGACCCAGGACATGGTCTCCGAGTGAGCCAGGACGAAACTTTTGCCAGGCGGCTGAACTGTTGGCAGTCCTTGGCGTCAGAGGAAGTGCCAAAGGTTGCGACAAATTCGCGCAGGGTGACCCGGTCGCCCGAGGGTAACGCTGGGGGGGCCGCCGGGCCCGGGACGTTCATAGGCATTATGCCGTGTCGAGTGTGAGGGTAGAGGTAATGAAGCAGAACACGCGGGAGTCATTGTCCACCTTGATGGACGATGAGGGTGACGATCTGGAGTTGCGCCGTGTCCTGAAGTCGCTGGAGGCCGAGCCGGAAGCGGCCGACACCTGGCGACGTTATCATCTGGCCCGCAGCGCCATGCGACGAGAGCGTGAGGTGACCTCCGACATCGACCTCTCCGCCGGTATTCTGGCCCGCCTGGAGGGCGAGCCGGCGCCTGGTCGAGCGGTCGAGACGCCGCGTCGCGGGCTCTTCTCCTGGGCCGGCCGTGCCGCCGTGGCCGCCGGGGTCTCCCTGGCGGTAATCACCGGGGTGCAGGTCTATAACCAGGGCGAGATGGGGCCCGAGATGGCCGCCAGCGAGGCGCCTACCGAGGCGCGCCCCACGGCCTCCTCGACGGCACGCCCCTCCCTGGTCGACCTGCCGCTCTTCCAGGGCCAGGGCCAGGGCGGCATCCGGGCCGCCGGCTCGCCGCTGATGACGGTGGGCGCCGAGTCCCCCTGGCTGGCCCCCAATTCGCGGCAGTCCCAGCGTAACGACCAGCAGCAGGCGCTGATCCTGCAATCCTATCTGGATCGTCATGCCCAGGGCAGTGCCTATCGCAGCGGCGATGCCTGGATGCCCCTGCTGCGTGCCTCCGGCAACGAGTGGCAAGGGCAGCGCTGATGCGGGCATGGCCACGGAAGCGGCACTGGCTGGGCTCGCTGCTTGGCCTCTCCCTGGGATGGGGCGGCCTGGCTCAGGCCGAGTCGAGCGGTTTCGACTGTCGTGCGCTGGGCGATCCGCCGCCCCCGGAGACGCCGGCGGCGTGGTTCGAGCGCAGCCTGTGGGCCAATCACTGCTATCTCTTCGAGGCACGGGCGGTGCGCATCAGCGGCGAGGGGGTGCGCGCCCTGACGTTGATCCATCAGGTCGAGGATGGCCTGCAACGGGAAGTGGCTCATTACCTGGATGGTCCACCCCAGACCTATGAGCGCCTGGGGCGCGTCGGCCGGGGTGGATGGGCCGAGGCGGGCAGCGAGGTCCCTGCCTCGCCGGATGCCATCATGGCTCATCTGGATGACTACTATCGCCTGCGCCTGGCCGGCGACGAGCGAGTGGCCGGGCGCGAGGCGCAGCGCCTGGATGTCGAGCCCCTGGACGCCATGCGCTACGGCCAACGGCTATGGCTCGATCGCGACACCGGCTTGCCCCTCAAGCAGGAGCTGCTCGATGTGGAGGGGCGGGTCCTGGAGACCTTCCAGCTCACCGAGCTGGAGCGGCCGCGCCTCTATGAGGGCCGGGTGCGCCTCGACACCCTGCGTGAACCGCCCCCCGAGACCTGGCGCCCCGGCTGGCTGCCGCCGGGCTATGTGGCCCAGCCGGTGGTCACCACCAGTAGCCTGCATGGCGAACGGGTGGGCCACCGGGTCTATAGCGACGGCCTCTCCAGCCTGAGCCTCTTCGTCGAGCCTCTCACCGAGGAGCATCCTTCCCTGGCACCGGGCTTGCACCGCCTGGGGATTTCCTATGCGGCGGTACATCACCGGGAGCTGGGCGGGCGCCCCATGCAGGTGGTGGCCCTGGGCGAGGTGCCGCCCCGGGTGCTGTTGCAGGTGGTGGAACGCCTGCAGTGGCAAAGCGAGGAGCCGTGAAATGGACGCCGCGTCTCGGCTACTGATCGCCGAGGGGCAGGTGATCACCCCTTTCGAGGGGGGCGCCTGGGTCGAGTTTACCCCCTTGGCAGGCTGTCAGGGCTGTGCCGCTAGCCAGGGCTGTGGTACCGGCCTCTGGGCTCGCTGGCGGGGGGCGAGGCCCCGGCGCCTGGCCATCGACAGCCACCGCCCGCTGCACCCCGGCGAGCGGGTAGCGGTGGCGCTGCCGGCACGGGGCCTGGTGCAGGGCACCCTCGGCCTCTATGGCATGCCACTGATCGGTGCCCTGGGGCTGGGCGCCTGGGGGGAGGCGCGCTTCGGCGCCGATAGCCCCGCGGTGATCCTTGCCCTGCTGACTGGCCTGGCCCTGGGGGCCGGCCTCACCCGCCTGGTGGCCCGCTATCATGGCGCCCGCTACCGCCCGCGACTCCATGAGCCGCCGGGCCGCTAGTCCTCGTCGTTTGTTGGTCTCTTGATCCCTTGTCTCGTCAAATCGCAGGAGCCTTACATGCAACCCATTCGCCATTTTTTCTCAGCCTGGCTATTGATGCTGGTAAGCCTGCTGGCCTGGTCCTCGGCACAGGCTCAGGAGCTGCCCGACTTCCGAACGCTGGTGGAGCAGGCCGCCCCCGGGGTGGTGAATATCTCCACCACTCGGGTAGTGCCCTCCCGGCAGCAGCAGTTCTATGGCCCCGGAGAGGAGTTGCCGGAGATCTTCCGACGCTTCTTCGGCGACCAGTTTCCCATGCCCCCGGGCGGGCCCGGCGGTGAACGGGGTCAGGAGCGCCACTCCCTGGGCTCCGGTTTCATCATCGATGCCGACGGCTACATCCTCACCAATGCCCATGTGGTGGATGGCGCCGACGAGATCCTGGTGCGCCTCAATGATCGCCGCGAGCTGGCCGCCGAAGTGATCGGCGCCGACACCCAGACCGATGTGGCGCTGCTCAAGGTGGAGGCCGATGGGTTGCCGACCCTGGCCTTGGGTGACTCCGATGCCCTGCAGGTGGGCGAGTGGGTGGCCGCCATCGGCTCGCCCTTCGGCTTCGATCATTCGGTGACCGCCGGCATCGTCAGCGCCATCAACCGCACCCTGCCGCGGGATGCCTATGTGCCCTTTATCCAGACCGATGTGGCCATCAACCCCGGCAACTCCGGTGGCCCCTTGTTCAACCTGGATGGCGAGGTGGTGGGCATCAACTCGCAGATCTTCACCCGCAGCGGCGGCTTCATGGGGCTCTCCTTCGCCATCCCCATCAACGTGGCCATGGGGATCGCCGACCAGTTGCGTGCCGATGGTCGCGTCAGCCGCGGCTGGTTGGGGGTGGTGATCCAGCCGGTCTCCCGGGACCTGGCCGAGTCCTTCGGCCTCGACTCGGCCCGCGGCGCCCTGATCGCCGATCTCGACCCCGAGGGGCCGGCGCACCGTGACGGCGTCCAGGCCGGGGACGTCATCATCGCCGTGGATGGCGAGGAGGTGGAGCGCTCCAGCCACCTGCCGCGGCTGATCGGGCGGGTCAGCCCGGGCAACGAGGTGGCGCTGACGGTGATGCGTGACGGCGCCGAGGAGGAGCTGACGGTGACCGTGGGCGCCTGGCCGGATGCCGAAGCCGCCAGCGCCGCCAGCAAGAACGAGGGTGCCGGCCGGCTGGGGCTGGTGGTGGGGGAGGTCAGCGCCGCCGAGCGGGATCGCCTGGGCATCGAGGCCGGGGTGCGGGTGCGCCAGGTCGATCCCGATGGCTCGGCCTATGAGGCGGGCATTCGCGGCGGGGATATCATCGTCTCGGTGGATCATCACCCCATCGCCTCCGCCGCCGATCTGGTCGCCGCCGTCGACGAGCAGGAGGGCGGCCACGCCGTGCCGGTACGCCTCTATCGCGACGGTCGCTCCCTCTATGTGGCGCTACGCCTCGAGCGTCGTTGATCCGTCGCCGAGTCGTCATCGGGGCCCCGCGGGGCCCCGATGCGTCTCTGGCCTCGCTGTCCAAGCCGCGGCCATGCCGGTACAATGCGCGCATCTCACTCGACGTCCTGCGCAGGCGGTTCTTCTTTTCCGTACGGGGGCGCGTACATGAAGCGGATTTCAGCGAATGTCGAATACCGAAAAACGTAAAGAACTCAGTCATATACGTAACTTCTCCATTATCGCGCATATCGATCATGGCAAGTCCACCCTGTCGGATCGGATCATCCAGCTGTGCGGCGGCCTGAGTGATCGGGAGCTCAAGGAGCAGGTCCTCGACTCCATGGATATCGAGCGGGAGCGGGGCATCACCATCAAGGCCCAGTCGGTGACCCTCGACTACCAGGCCGAGGACGGCAACACCTACCAGCTCAACTTCATCGATACCCCGGGCCACGTGGACTTCTCCTACGAGGTGTCGCGCTCGCTGTATGCCTGCGAGGGGGCCCTGCTGGTGGTGGACGCCGCCCAGGGCGTCGAGGCCCAGTCGGTGGCCAACTGCTACACCGCCGTGGAGCAGGGCCTCGAGGTGCTGCCGGTACTCAACAAGATGGACCTGCCCCAGGCCGACCCGGACAAGGTCTCCCAGGAGATCGAGGAGATCATCGGCATCGATGCCACCGACGCCTGCCAGGTCTCCGCCAAGAGCGGCCTGGGCATGGAGGCGTTGCTGGAGCGCCTGGTGCGCGATATTCCGCCGCCCAGGGGCAACCCCGATGGCCAGCTGCAGGCGCTGATCATCGATTCCTGGTTCGACAACTACCTGGGGGTGGTCTCGCTGGTGCGGATTTTCGACGGCACCCTCAAGAAGGGCGAGAAGATCCGTATCAAGTCCACCGGCCGCGACTGGCAGGCCAACGAGGTGGGCATCTTTACGCCGCTGCGCCGCGAAACCGGCGTGCTGCGTGCCGGCGAGGTGGGCTTTATCGTCGCCGGCATCAAGGATATCCAGGGCGCCCCGGTGGGGGATACCATCACCCACGCCAAGACCCCGGACGTGGAGCGCCTGCCCGGCTTCCAGAAGGTCAAGCCCCAGGTCTATGCGGGCATGTTCCCGATCAGTGCCGACGATTACGAGGACTTCCGCGACGCCCTGGAGAAGCTGGCCCTCAACGATGCCTCGCTCGAGTACGAGCCGGAGAACTCCGATGCCCTGGGCTTCGGTTTCCGGGTCGGTTTCCTCGGCACCCTGCATATGGAGATCATCCAGGAACGCCTCGAGCGCGAGTATGATCTCGACCTGCTCACCACCGCGCCCACCGTGGTCTATGAGCTGGTCATGAAGAATGGCGAGGTGCGCTACGTCTCCAACCCCTCCAAGTTGCCGGACATGGCCGACGTGGAGGAGATGCGCGAGCCCGTCGTGCGGGCCAGCATCCTGGTGCCCCAGGAGTTCGTCGGCAACGTGATCGCCGAGTGCGAGAATCGTCGCGGTACCCAGAAGGACATGCAGTTCCTTGGCAGCCAGATCCAGCTGATCTATGAGCTGCCCATGTCCGAGGTGGTGATGGACTTCTTCGATCGCCTGAAGTCGATCTCCAAGGGCTATGCCTCCCTGGACTACGGCTTCGAGCGCTTCGAGGCCGCCAAGCTGGTGCGCCTGGACGTGCTGATCAACGGCGACCGGGTGGATGCCCTGGCGGTGATCATCCACCGCGACCATGCCCACGGCCGGGGGCGCATCCTGGTCGAAAAGATGAAGGAGTTGATCCCGCGTCAGATGTTCGACGTGGCGATCCAGGCCGCCATCGGCGGTCAGGTGGTGGCTCGCTCCACCGTCAAGGCGCTGCGCAAGAACGTCACCGCCAAGTGTTACGGCGGCGACGTGAGCCGCAAGAAGAAGTTGCTCGAGAAGCAGAAGGCAGGCAAGAAGCGCATGAAGCAGGTGGGCCGGGTGGAGATTCCCCAAGACGCCTTCCTCGCGGTACTCAAGGTCAATGACTGATTTGATAACCTAGGAACGCTTAACCCCATGGACTTTTCGCTGTTGCTGGTGGTGGCCGTGGCCGTCACCGGCCTGATCTGGCTGGCCGACCGGCTGTGGTGGCGGCGTGGCCGCCTGGCGCGGCTCGCCGCGGTGGAGGCCGAGGCCCAGGAGCCCGTGGAGGGCGAGGCCCGCGAACGGCTGCTCAAGGAGCCCTGGCCCGTCGACTATGCGCGCTCCTTCTTCCCGGTGTTGCTGGTGGTGTTGGTGGTGCGCAGTTTCCTGGTGGAGCCCTTCCAGATCCCCTCCGGCTCCATGCGCCCGACCCTGGAAGTGGGCGACTTTATCCTGGTCAACAAGTACGCCTATGGCCTGCGCCTGCCGGTGACCCATACCCGTGTCGTCGAGCTGGGCGAGCCGCAGAGGGGCGATGTGATGGTGTTCCGTTTCCCCAGTGAGCCCACGGTGAACTTCATCAAGCGGGTGGTGGGGCTGCCCGGCGATCGCGTGCGCTACGAGGGCAAGCAGCTCTATATCAACGGCGAGGCGGTGCCCAAGGCGCTGCTGGAGGAGGGGCCCGCCGCGGCGCCCCGGGAGCTGCTCCTCGAAGAGCGCTTAGGCGAGCGAGGCCACCTTATCTACAATAATCCTCAGGATCCCGGTCCTCAGGTACGCGAAGTGGTGGTGCCCGAGGGGCACTATTTCACCGTCGGCGACAACCGGGATCACTCCAACGACAGCCGCTATTGGGGCTTCGTGCCGGAAGAGAACATCGTCGGCCGTGCCTTCGCGGTATGGATGCACTGGGACGGCGGCCTGCCCAGCTTTACCAGCGTGCGGCGGATTCAGTAATCAGGGGGGAGAGCCCCCGATGGCTCGCGGCCTGGCCGCGGGGCATCCGATAAGCAACAGAGCAGGAGTTTCGTGAGCAACCCCCTGAAGGATTTCAGCCGTCGCATCGGCCACTCGTTCGGCGACGCCTCGTTGCTGGAACTGGCCATGACCCATCGTAGTTATGGCGGCAAGAACAACGAGCGGCTCGAGTTTCTCGGCGACTCCATCGTCAACTTCGTGATCGCCGAGGCGCTCTTCCGGCGCTTTCCCGAGGCCCGCGAGGGACAGCTGTCGCGGTTGCGGGCCCGGCTGGTCAAGGGCCAGACCCTGGCCGAGCTGGCCCGGGAGTTCGAGCTGGGCCAGTGTCTGCGGCTCGGCTCCGGCGAGATGAAAAGCGGCGGCCATCGTCGCGACTCCATCCTCGCCGATGCCGTGGAGGCGGTGATCGGCGCCATCTACCTGGATGCCGGCATGGACGTGGCCAAGGCCCGGGTACTGGCCTGGTATGGTACCCGCCTGGAGGCCATCGACCTGCAGGATACCCAGAAGGACCCCAAGACCCGCCTGCAGGAGTTCCTGCAGTCCCGCCAGTCGCCGCTGCCCCGCTACGAGGTGCTGTCGGTGGAGGGCGAGGCTCATGCCCAGACCTTTACCATCGAATGCCAGGTAGAGATGCTGGATGTTCCCACCGTCGGCGTCGGCTCCAGCCGTCGCTATGCCGAGCAGCAGGCCGCCGAACAGGCCCTGGCGCAACTCGAACCCAAGGGAGCCCGGTCATGACCCAGACCTGTGGATTCGTGGCCATCATTGGTCGCCCCAATGTGGGCAAGTCGACGCTGATGAACCGCATCCTCGGCCAGAAGGTGTCGATCACCTCCCGGCGTCCCCAGACCACCCGTCATCAGGTGATGGGCATCAAGACCGAGGGGGAGGCGCAGTTCATCTATGTGGACACGCCGGGGATGCATATCATGGCGAAGGATCGCAACAAGGCGATCAATCGTTTCATGAACCAGGCCGCCACCCAGGCCCTGCGCGACGTGGACTGCGTGGTCTTTATCATCGACCGCACCCGCTGGAGCGACGAGGACCAGGTGGTGCTGGACAAGCTGGCCCAGGTCAAGGCGCCGGTGATCCTGGCGGTCAACAAGGTGGACTGGCTGGAGGACAAGGCCAGCCTGCTGCCCTGGCTGGCCAAGGTGGGCGCCAAGCGCGACTTCGCCGCCATCCTGCCGATTTCTGCCAAGCATGGCACCAATGTGCCGGAGCTGGAGGCGGAGGTGGCTAAGCATCTGCCGGAGAGCATCCACTTCTATCCGGAAGACCAGATCACCGACAAGAGCCAGCGCTTCCTGGCCGCCGAGCTGGTACGCGAGAAGATCATGCGTCAGCTCGGCGACGAGCTGCCCTACCAGATGACGGTGGAGATCGAGGAGTTCCGCGACACCGGCAAGGTGATCCATATCAGCGCCCTGATCCTGGTGGAGCGCCCCGGCCAGAAGAAGATCCTGATCGGCGACAAGGGCGAGCGCATCAAGCAGATCGGTCGCGAGGCGCGCCTGGAGATGGAGCGGGCCTTCGGCGCCAAGATCATGCTCAACCTCTGGGTCAAGGTGAAGCGCGGCTGGTCCGACGATAGCCGGGCGCTCAAGAGCCTGGGCTACGATCTGGACTGATGTCGCCGACTTCGGGGTCAGACCCCGGCACCGACTCGGGTGGCAGACTCCATGGCCCGGGGCTTTCCTGGGGGCAGGCAACTCCGCGAAGACGCTGTGAACCCTTCCCTGGGCGCTCGACTTTTTCGTCCCTGAAAAAGACGCTTCGCTCCGGCCTGCCCCCAGCGCCCCTCAGCGATTCCGGCAACAAGGCTCCTTGTTGCTTGCAGGAGTTCGCCCTGAATTGGATGGCAGTCCATGCAGCCACAACCCGCCTTTCTGCTGCATAAGCGCCCCTACCGGGAGACCAGCGCCCTGGTGGAGCTGATCACCCTGGATCATGGTCGGGTACGCGCCGTGGCGCGGGGCGTACAGCGCCCCGGCAGCCGCAGCCGTGGACGATTGCAGCCCTTTACGCCCCTGCACCTGACCTGGAGCGGCCACGCCGAGCTCAAGCGCCTGGGGCTGATGGAGAGCCGCGGCGCGGCGGCCCTGCTGGCCGGCGAGGCGCTGCTGTGCGGCTTCTATGCCAATGAACTGCTGACCCGCACCCTGCCGGTGGAGCTGCCGGTGGCCGAGGTGTTTGCCTTCTATGGCGCCCTGCTGGAGGCGCTGCCCTACCCGCAGCGGCGTGGCCCGGCGCTGCGACGCCTGGAGCTGGCCCTGCTGGAGGCCCTGGACGCGGCCCCGATTTATGTGGACGAGCGGGGCGCCGAGCTGGACCCCCAGGGCCGTTATGGTTATCGGGCCGAGGCGCGGCACTTCGTGCGGTTGGCCGAGGGCGGCCTGGATGGGCGCACCCTGCGCCTGCTGGCCCAGGGCGACTGGAGCGAGCCGGGGCTGGCGGGCCCCGCCAAGGGGCTGGCCCGGGCGGCCCTGGCGCCATTGCTGGGCAGCCGCCCGTTGCGCTCCCGGGAACTGATGCAGCGCCTCGCCGCCTCCCGACGTGCCGCGGCGTCGCCGGGTGCTTGACCCGGGCTTCCCGCTTTCGGCGTCTGCCTTTACCCTTATGCCTTGATTTCCCTTTCCCTGGAGCTCGCTATGCATCCCCCGCGTATTCTGCTCGGCGTCAATATCGATCATATCGCCACCCTGCGTCAGGCCCGTGGCACCCGCTATCCGGATCCGGTCCAGGCGGCCCTGCTGGCCGAGGAGGCCGGTGCCGACGGCATCACCGTGCACCTGCGCGAGGATCGCCGGCATATCCAGGAGCGCGACGTGCGCCTGCTGGCCGAGGTACTCAATACCCGCATGAACCTGGAAATGGCGGTCACCGAGGAGATGCTGGCCCTGGCCGAGGAAGTCCGGCCGGCCCATGTCTGCCTGGTGCCGGAGAAGCGTGAGGAGCTGACCACCGAGGGTGGCCTGGACGTGGTGGGAGGCTTCGAGGCGATCGCCGCGGCCTGCGCGCGCCTGGCCGCCGTGGGCTGTGAGGTGTCGCTGTTTATCGACCCGGAGCCGACCCAGATCGAGGCCGCCGTCAAGGCCGGCGCGCCGGTGATCGAGCTGCATACCGGGGCCTACGCCGAGGCCAGTGGCGAGGCGGCTCGCCGGGAGCATGCGCGGATCGCCGCCGCCGCCGAGCTGGCCGGGGAGCTGGGGCTGATCGTCAATGCCGGCCATGGCCTGCACTACCACAACGTGGAGGCCATCGCCGCCATTCCCGGCCTGCATGAGCTCAATATCGGCCATGCCATCATCGCCCGCGCCCTCTTCGTGGGGCTCAAGGAGGCGGTGGCGGAGATGAAGCGGCTGATCATCGCCGGCCAGGAGGCGGGCTTCGTGGCGGCCCTGGAGGCCCACGACCACGATCACGACCACTGAGTCGATCCCGGGGCGAGTCCGCCCCCGGGCGACCTATTTCAGGCTGGTGGAAGTGGCCTCGCCATCCCGGGGCGCTTCCGCTCCTTGCTCCCAGGCCCGTAGCCGCGCCATGGCGGCATAGAGGGCATCGACCAGTGAGGCGGTGTCGGCCAGGCCGGCGACCCGCAAGCGGGTCTCCAGGGTCTCGGCGAGCAGGGCCAACTGGGGCACGCCGCAGTAGCGGCAGGCGCCGTTGAGGGCATGCACGGCGTCCAGGAAGGCGGTCTCGTCCCCGGCCTCCCAGGCCTGGTGCAGTTGATCCTCGGTGTCGTCGAGGCTGGCCAGCAGCATCTCCAGGGTCTGGCGTGCCAGGTCCTCGCGTCCCCCGGCCAGCTTGGTGCCCAGGGCCAGGTCCACCGCCGGCAGCTCCTCGTCCCGGGTGGGCGGGGGGCGACGCGGAGCCGGGCGCGGCGAGGGGGCGGCGGGTAGGCTCAGGGGCATGCTGAGATGCTGTCCCAGCAGGCCGACCAGGGCCTCCGCCTGGATCGGCTTGATCAGCACGTCATGCATGCCGGCCTTGAGCAGCCGCCGGCGTTCCTCCTCCAGGGCATGGGCGGTCACCGCGATAATCGGGCAGCCTCGCCAGCCGCCGCCCAGCTCGCGCAACGCCTTCATCGCCTCCACGCCGTCCATGCCCGGCATACGGATATCCATCAAGACCAGGTCGAAGGGCTCGGAGCGCCCCCGGGCCAGGGCCTCCTCGCCACTGGCCGCCTCGACCACTTCCAGGCCCAGGCCATCGAGCATCTCGCGCACCAGCAGGCGATTGGAGTCGGTGTCGTCCACCACCAGCACCCGTCGGGGGGTGGTCGAGACGGGAGCCGCGGGCGCCGGCGCCGGCGTGGGTGCATCCAGCTGGCGCTGGACCACCGTCGCCAGGCTGCGCCGTGACAAGGGCTTGCTGATCACCTCGCCGCCATGGGGCAGGGGCAGGTCGGGAATATCGAAGGGCGGTACGTTGGCCATCACGATACTGGGGCAGTTCACCCCCGCCAGGCAGCTGCGCCAACTGAGCATCTCCGCCCTGGCCATGGGCAGAGGCGGCAGGCCCACCAGCAGCAGGTCCGGTGCCGCCAGGGGGGAGTCGCAGGGGTGTCCCTCTTCGAGCACCTGCAGCTCGGCCCCCCAGCTCCTCAGCAGGTGTGCCAGGGCATGGCGAGTCGCCGCATGGGGCTCGAAGAGGGACACCCGCAGGCCGCTCAGGTCCAGCTCCTGGGGGCGCTCCTCCAGCGACTTGGCCCGCAGCGGCAGGCTGAGGGTGAAGGTCGAGCCCCGCCCCGGGGCGCTCTCCACGCCGATCTCGCCGCCCATCTGTTCCACCAGCTGGCGGCAGATCATCAGCCCCAAGCCGGTGCCGCCATAGTGGCGGGTATCGCTCTCCCGGGCCTGCTGGAAGGCCTGGAAGAGGCGTCGCTGGCTCTCCTCGTCCATGCCGATGCCGGTATCGCTGATCTGCACCCGCAGGATCACCTCGGCGCCCTCGGTCTCTTCCAGCATCACCCGTACCAGGATCTCGCCCTTCTCGGTGAACTTGATGGCGTTGTGGACCAGGTTGGTGAGCACCTGCTTGATGCGCAGCGGGTCGCCCTGCAACTGGGCCGGCACGTCGTCATAGACCAGCCCCAGCAGGTGCAGCTGCTTCTGCTGGGCCATGGGGGCCTGCAGCCCCAGCACCTCGTCGACGATCACCAGGATATCCAGGTCGACGCTTTCCAGCTCCAGCTTGCCCGCCTCGATCTTGGAGAAGTCGAGGATATCGTTGATCAGCGACAGCAGGCTGTTGGAGGCCTTGTGTACATGGCTGAGCCACTCCTGCTGGCGGTCGTCCAGGTTCGAGCGGGCCAATAGCTGGCAGAAGCCGATGATGCCGTTGAGGGGCGTGCGGATCTCGTGGCTCATGTTGGCCAGGAACTCCGACTTGATACGGCTCGCCTCCAGGGCGCGGCGGTGGGCCATGTCGAGCTCGATATTCTTGATCTCGATGGTTTCCATGGACTCCTGCAGGTCCAGGGTGGTCTGTTCGATATGCTGCTGCATGTCTTCCTGGGCATGACTCAGGTAGTCGGCCAGGGCATTGAGGCCCTGGGCCAGCTCGGCGGTTTCCACCGGCCCCCGGGTGTCCAGGCGCGGCCGGTAGTCGCCGCCATTGAGACGCTCCAGGGCGCGGCGCAGCGATTCCAGGGGCTGTACCCACTGACGCCCCAGGCCGTAGGCCAGCAGGAAGAGCGCCAGTCCCAGCACCAGGCAGCCCAGGCCGACCAGGGTCAGGTGGCGGTAGAAGGTCAGGCGCTGGCCGGTCGGGGTCACCTCCAGGTCGACCCACAGGGGCGTGGCCAGGCCGGGGAGGGGAGTCTGCAGGCGCCACCCCTGCCAGGCGGAGGCCCCGGCACCGTCGGGCCTTCGTGGATCCTGTCCCTTGCCCAGATGCAGGGTGGCATCGCCCTGGGCATCACGCAGGCTCAGCGCCTGCACCGGCGACTCGTCCAGCAGGCGTTGGGCAAGCTCGGCCAGGCGCACCTGATCCCCCGCCTCGATGGCCTCGACCAGGGAGGGCGTCAACAGGGCCACGGCACGCTCCAGCCGCGTCTTGAGGGCGGCCTGCTGCTGCTGGTCGATGTAGTAGAGGCTAGTCGTGGCGATGCCGCCGATCAGGATCAGCGGCACCAGGAAAACGAGCAGCATCAGGCGGGTACGCAAGGACATCGGGGCTTCCCATGGCGCCAGGGGTTGGCGGACAGTATGACACAGCCGGGGATCATCACTGTCACCCGGCCGGTCCCATGGATATAATGGAAAAAACGTTTCCATAAGGAAAGTTAGATGCAGTTTCCCACCCTCGAGGACGTGGTCGGCGACACGCCCCTGGTGCGCCTGCAGCGCATCTCCGCCGGCCGCAACAACACCCTGCTGGCCAAGCTGGAGGGCAACAACCCGGCGGGCTCCGTCAAGGACCGTCCGGCCCTGTCGATGATCCAGCAGGCCGAGGCCCGCGGCGAGATTCGCCCCGGCGACACCCTGGTGGAGGCCACCTCCGGCAATACCGGTATCGCCCTGGCCATGGCCGCCGCCATCAAGGGCTACCGCATGGTGTTGATCATGCCCGAGAGCGCCTCCGAGGAGCGCAAGCAGGCCATGGCCGCCTATGGCGCCGAGCTGATCAGCGTGACCAAGGAGGGGGGCATGGAGGCGGCCCGCGACCTGGCCGAGTCGATGATCGCCCGGGGCGAGGGCAAGGGACTCGATCAATTTGCCAACCCCGACAATCCGCTGGCCCATTACCGGGGCACCGGCCCCGAACTATGGCGCCAGACCGAGGGGCGGATCACCCATTTCGTCAGTTCCATGGGCACCACCGGCACCATCATGGGGGTCTCCCGTTACCTCAAGGAGCGCAGCCCCGAGGTGCAGATCGTCGGCCTGCAGCCGGAGGATGGCGCCAGCATTGCCGGTATCCGCCGCTGGCCCAAGGAATACCTGCCGCGCATCTTCGACGCCAGCCGCGTCGACCGGGTGCTGGATATCGGCCAGGAGGAGGCCGAGATCCATATGCGGCGCCTGGCCCGTGAGGAGGGCATCATGGCCGGGGTCTCCTCCGGCGGTGCCCTGGCCGGGGCCCTGCGCATCGCCGAGCAAGTGGAGAATGCGGTGATCGTCTTTATCGTCTGCGACCGCGGCGATCGCTACCTCTCCACCGGCCTGTTCGGAGCCTGAGATGGCGATGCTTGGAAAACGCCGCCCGCCGCGGCGCCGCTCCGGTGTGTCGGGCCTGAGTGGTCGAACCGCGCCGGCGACTCTGGTGGCCGAGGCCACTAGCGACGAGGCCGGGGTGGTCATCGAGCGCCTGGCCCATGATGGCCGGGGGCTGACCCACGATGCCGACGGCAAGGCTTGCTTCGTCGAGGGCGCCCTGCCCGGCGAGCGGGTGCGCCTGGCGGTGCATCGCCAGCGCAAGCGCTTCGATGAGGCCCACCTGCGTGAGGTGATCGTGGCCTCGCCGGAGCGGGTCGACCCGCCCTGCGAGCATTACGGCAGTTGCGGTGGCTGCGATCTGCAGCACCTGGCCCTGGACGCCCAGCGCCGCCACAAGCAGGCGGTGCTCGCCGAGCAGCTGGGCCGTCAGGGCGTGACCCTGGAGGCGTCGCCGGAGCTGCTGGCCGGCGAGGGACTCGGCTATCGGCGCCGGGCGCGCCTCGGCGTGCGGCTCGACGCCGAGGGGCAACTGCATCTGGGCTTTCGTGGCCGGCGCAGCCACCACCTGGTGGATATCGCCGCCTGCCCGGTGCTGACGCCGCCCCTCAGCCGGCTGATCCCGGCCCTGCGCGAGCAGCTCGAGACCCTGGAGGCGCCTCGCCAGGTGGGGCACCTGGAGCTGATCGACGGCGATGCCGGGGCGGCCCTGGTGGTACGCCAACTGCGCGACAACCCCCGCGACGCCGAGCGCTGGCGAGCCTTCGCCGAGCGCCAGGGCGTGCACCTGGCCTGGCTGGTGGGTCGCGAGACCCCGGAGCTGCGCTGGCTCGGCGAGGCGCCGAGCCTGCACTACGCCCTGGGCGAGCTGCGGGTAAGCTTCGCCCCGGGGGACTTCGTCCAGGTCAATGGTGAGGTCAATCGTGCCCTGGTGGAGACGGCCCTGGCGTGGCTGGCGCCGGCCCGGGGGGAGGCCCTGCTGGACCTGTTCGCCGGGGTCGGCAATTTCAGCCTGCCCCTGGCTTTCGCCGGGGCCCGGGTCACCGGGGTGGAGGGCAGCCCGGCGATGGTCGAGCGCCTGGCCGACAACGCCCGGGCCAATGACCTTCCCCTCGCGGCGCGCCAGGCGAACCTCAACGACCCCGAGGCGGTGGCGCAACTGCTCGACGAGGTGCCGGCGACGGGCGTGCTGCTCGACCCGCCCCGGGAGGGCGCCGAGGCGGTATGTCGCGTCCTGGCCAAGCAGGGGGCGGTGGAGCGGGTACTCTATGTCTCCTGTGACCCGGCGACCCTGGCCCGGGATGCCGCCATCCTGGCGGCGGGGGGGCTGCGCCCGGTGCGTGGCGCCGTGGCCGATATGTTCGCCCAGACCGCGCACCTGGAGTCGGTGCTGCTGTTTCGCCGCGGGGCGAACTGAGGAACGGACAGAGAACAATCAGCGGGCCGTCGGCCGGCGGCCCGGGGTGGAATCAAGGAGCGCCAGGAGATGGTGAAGGTTCGTGAAGACCAGCCGCTGAACGGCGAGGGCCGGGTCGATATCGACCAGTGGCTGGTGCGCCTGCAGGACGACGTGACCCTGAGTGACCCGGCGGAGTTGCGTCGGGCCTGTGAACTGGCCCAGCGCCTGGCCGCCGATAGCCAGCGTGCCCACAAGACCTGGCTGCCCCAGGACACCAGCTTCCGCATGGGCCTGGAGATGGCCGATATCCTCGGCGAGCTCAAGCTCGACCAGGCCGCGCTCGAGGCGGCGGTGCTCTACCGCACGGTGCGCGAGGGGCTGCTTAGCCTGGAGCAGGTCGCCAAGCAGTTCGGCGACGAGGTGGCCCGGCTGATCGACGGCGTGCTGCAGATGGCCGCCATCAGCCAGCAGGCCCCCAGCCACGGCATGCAGCAGCACGACCAGCAGGACAACCTGCGCAAGATGCTGGTGACCATGATCGACGACGTGCGCGTCGCCCTGATCAAGATCGCCGAGCGCACCTGTGCCCTGCGCCAGGTCAAGGATGCCCCCCGCGACAAGCGCCTGCTGGTGGCCCGGGAAGTCTTCGATATCTATGCCCCCCTGGCCCATCGCCTGGGCATCGGCCACCTCAAGTGGGAGCTGGAGGACCTCTCCTTCCGCTACCTCCACGAGGAGGACTACAAGGCCATCGCCAAGCTGCTGGCGGAGAAGCGCCTCGACCGGGACCGTTATATCAGCGATGTGGTGGGTACCCTCGAGGAACTGCTGGAGGCCCAGGGCATCACCCGCTACGAGGTGGATGGTCGCGCCAAGCATATCTACTCCATCTGGCGCAAGATGAAGCGCAAGCGCATCGAGTTCTCCCAGGTCTACGACGTCCGCGCGGTGCGCATCCTGGTGCCGGAGGTGGCCGACTGCTACACGGCCCTGGGGCTCGTCCACTCCCGTTGGCACCATGTGCCCCACGAGTTCGACGACTATATCGCCAACCCCAAGAGGAACGGCTACCAGTCCCTGCACACCGCCGTGCTGGGGCCGGAGAACAAGGTGCTGGAGATCCAGATCCGCACCTTCGCCATGCACGAGGAGGCGGAGCTCGGCGTCTGCGCCCACTGGCGCTACAAGGGCCACGACACCAAGGCCAAGAGCTCCAGCTACGAGGAGAAGATCGCCTGGCTGCGCCAGGTGCTGGAGTGGCAGGAGGAAGTCGGCGAGTTCGGCGACCTGCGCGAGGGCCTCAACAGCGACGTGGCCCCGGACCGCATCTACGTCTTCACCCCCGACGGCCATGTCATCGACCTGCCGCGCATCGCCACCCCCATCGACTTCGCCTACCGGGTGCATACCGAGGTGGGCCACCGCTGCCGGGGCGCCAAGGTCAACGGCCGTATCGTGCCGCTCACCTACAAGCTCAAGACCGGACAGCAGGTGGAGATCCTCACCGCCAGCAAGGGCGGCCCCAGCCGCGACTGGCTCAACCCCGGCCTCGGCTATGTGCGCACCTCCCGGGCCCGGGCCAAGATCCAGGCCTGGTTCAAGCAGCAGGCCCGGGGCCAGAACCTGGAAGAGGGCAAGGCCCTCTTCGAGCGCGAGATGAAGCGCCTGGACCTGGAGGGCATGGACCTGGAGACCCTGGCCCGCAAGGTCAACTACCAGGGCCCCGACGACATGTACGCGGCGCTCGGCGCCGGCGACCTGCGTATCGGCCAGGTGCTGCACCAGGCCCAGCAGCTGTTCGGCGAGTCCGATGACCAGGAGCAGCTCGACCGGCTGCTGGCCAAGCCCCGCAAGGGGGCGCCCAAGGGCGGCAAGAGCGATATCACCGTGCTCGGCGTGGGCAACCTCAAGACCAGCATGGCCAACTGCTGCCATCCGGTGCCCGGGGAGGCGATCGTCGGCTTTATCACCCAGGGGCGCGGGGTCACCATCCACCGCCAGGAGTGCCCCAATATCCTCCAGCTGCGCCTCGACGAGCCCCAGCGCATCATCGAGGTGGAGTGGGGGGAGCGCCCCGGCACCCAGTACCCGGTGGATATCGTCATCGAGGCCTGGGATCGCTCCGGGTTGCTGCGCGACGTCACCGGCCTGCTGGGCAACGAGAAGGTCAATGTGCTCTCGGTGAACACCCGCACCGACAGCGAGGACGGCATCGCCCGGCTGGCCATCACCCTGGAGGTGGATAGCCTGGAGACCCTGGGGCGGCTCTTCTCGCGGATCCAGCAGTTGCCCAATGTGATCGACGTCAAGCGGTTGCGTACCGGCAAGGGAGGCAAGGCATGAGCGAGCCCCGCTACGGCCTCGATGACCTGCTGACCCTGATGGCGGTGCTCCGCGACGCCGACCAGGGCTGCCCCTGGGACCTCAAGCAGGACTGGGACAGCATCGTGCCCCACACCCTGGAGGAGGCCTACGAGGTGGCCGACGCCATCGAACGGCGCGCCTATGAGGAACTGCCCGGCGAACTCGGCGACCTGCTCTTCCAGGTGGTCTACTACGCCCAGTTCGGGGCCGAGGAGGGGCGCTTCGATTTCCATGACGTGGTCCACGCCCTGACCGCCAAGATGTTGCGTCGCCACCCCCATGTCTTCCCCGAGGGCACCCTGGCGTCGCGGCGGCCTCCCGGGGTGAGCGCCGAGGCGATCGAGACCCGCCAGGTTCACGCCCGCTGGGAGAGCCTCAAGGCCGAGGAGCGCGCCGAGCGGGACGCCCATTCGGTGCTCGACGACGTACCCAGGGCGCTGCCGGCCCTGTCCCGGGCCGCCAAGCTGGCCAAGCGCGCCGCCCGGGTCGGCTTCGACTGGCCCGACGAGGGCGGCGTGATCGCCAAGATCCGCGAGGAGCTCGATGAGGTGGAGGAGGCCCTGGCCGCCGGGGATCGCCGCCACGCCGCCGAGGAGGTGGGCGACCTGCTGTTCGCGGTGACCAACCTGGCGCGCAGGCTCAAGGCCGATCCCGAGCAGTGCCTGCGCGGCACCAACGCCAAGTTCGAGCGCCGCTTCCGCCGCGTGGAAGCGGCCCTGGCCGGCGAGGGCCGCGGTCTCGCCGAGGCGAGCCTGGAGGAGATGGAAGATCATTGGCAGGCCGCCAAGCGTCAGGAGCCGGCCACCGCGCATTCCGAGGAGGGAGCCAAATGAGTCATGACCTGCATGAATCCCTGCGCGATAACGTGCGTATCCTGGGCGATAGCCTGGGGCGCACCATCGCCGATGACCTGGGTGAGGCCTTCGTCGACCGCATCGAGGCGATCCGCGCCTTCGCCAAGCGCGGCCGCTCCGGGGATGCCCAGGGCCGCCGCGAGCTGATCGAGTACCTGCGCCGGCTGCCGGACCGCGACCTGCTGCCGGTGACCCGGGCCTTCAACCAATTCCTCAACCTGGCCAATATCGCCGAGCAGCACTACCGGGCGCGCTTCCGCCGGGTGGAGGACTACAAGCCCGGCAGCCAGCCGGTGCTCGGCGAGCTGCTGGCCCGGGCCCGGGAGTCCGGCTACTCCGCCCAGACCCTGGTGGAGACCCTCGCCGGCATGCGCGTGGAACTGGTGCTGACCGCCCACCCCACCGAGGTCATCCGTCGCACCCTGATCCAGAAGTACGACGCCATCGACGACTGCCTGACCACCATCGAGGCCTCCGGCGACTACCCGGAGCGGGCCAGCCGCGCCCAGGGGCGCCTGGAGGAGCTGATCAGCCAGGCCTGGCACACCGACGAGATCCGCCACGAGCGCCCCTCGCCGGTGGACGAGGCCAAGTGGGGCTTCGCGGTGATCGAGAACTCCCTGTGGCAGGCGGTGCCTGACTTCCACCGCGACCTGGACAACCTGCTGCTGGAGGCGGCCGGCGAGCGCCTGCCCCTGGACGCCGCGCCCCTGCGCTTCGCCTCCTGGATGGGCGGCGACCGGGACGGCAACCCCAATGTCACCGCCAAGGTGACCCGGGAGGTGCTGCTGCTGGGACGCTGGATGGCGGCGGACCTCTACCTGCGCGACCTGGAGCAGCTCAAGGCGGAGCTCTCCATGTGGAAGGCCAACAGCGCCCTCAAGGCCGAGGTGGGCAACGTGGCCGAGCCCTATCGGGCCCTGCTCAAGCGCCTGGCCACCCGGGTCGAGGCGACCCGCGACTGGGCCAAGGCGTGCCTGGATGGGCGCCCCTACGAGGGCGGCCCGATCATCGAGAACCGCGATCAGCTCTATGCGCCCCTGCTCACCTGCTACCGCTCCCTGTGCGACGTGGGCCTCGACACCATCGCCAATGGCGTGCTGCTCGACACCCTGCGCCGGGTGGCGGTGTTCGGCGTCACCCTGACCAAGCTGGACATTCGTCAGGACGCCGCCCGCCACGCCCAGGTCTTCGAAGAGCTCAGCGACTACCTGGGGCTCGGCAACTACCGGGAGTGGGACGAGGCCCGGCGCCAGACCTTCCTGCTCGAGGAGCTCGCCTCCAACCGGCCGCTGATCCCGCGCCGCTGGGAGTGCTCCACCGAGACCCATGAGGTGCTCGATACCTTCCGGGTCATCGCCCGGGAGCAGCGTGAGGCGCTGGGCACCTATATCATCTCCATGGCCGGCCAGCCCTCCGACGTGCTGGCGGTGGCGCTGCTGATGAAGGAGGTGGGCGGCGACGTGCGCCTGCCCATCGCCCCGCTGTTCGAGACCCTGGCGGACCTGGACCGCGCCGGCGAGGTGATCGACCAACTGCTGGCGTTGCCCGGCTATCGGGCCCTGGCCGGCGACAGCCAGGAGGTGATGATCGGCTACTCCGACTCCGCCAAGGACGCCGGCCAGCTGGCCGCCGCCTGGGCCCAGTACCGGGCCCAGGAGACCCTGGTGGCGGTCTGCGAGCGTCACGGCGTCGACCTGACCCTCTTCCACGGCCGCGGCGGCACCGTGGGTCGCGGCGGCGGCCCGGCCCATGCCGCCATCCTCTCCCAGCCGCCGGGCTCGGTGAACGGCAGCCTGAGGGTCACCGAGCAGGGCGAGATGATCCGCTTCAAGTTCGGCCAGCCGGATATCGCCCTGCGCTCCATGGAGATTTACGCCTGCGCCGTGCTGGAGGCCTCGCTGCTACCGCCCCCGGCGCCCAAGCCCGAATGGCGCGAGGAGATGGATCGCCTGGCGGGCATCGCCCACCGCGGCTATGTGGGGGTGGTGCGGGAGAACCCCGACTTCGTGCCCTACTTCCGGGCGGTGACCCCGGAGGGCTCCCTGGGCCGCCTGCCGCTGGGTTCGCGGCCCACCAAGCGGCGCCAGGACGGCGGCGTGGAGACCCTGCGGGCGATCCCTTGGATCTTCGCCTGGACCCAGACCCGTTTGATGCTGCCCGCCTGGCTGGGCAGTGGCGAGGCCTTCGCCACCCGACTGGCGGAGGAGAGCGGCCTGGAGCGACTGCGCGAGATGCGCGCCCACTGGCCCTTCTTCGGCACCTACCTGGACATGCTGGAGATGCTGCTGGCCAAGGCCGACGTGGAGATCGCCGCCTACTACGAGCACCGCCTGGTGGACGAGCCGGCGCTGCTCGAACTGGGGGCCGCCCTGCGGGAGCGCTTCGTCCGCTTGCATCAGGGACTACTGGAGATCCTCGATCAGCGGGAACTGCTCGAGGACACGCCGCTGATTCGTCAGGCCATCGAGGTGCGCAACCCCTATATCGACCCCCTGCATAGCCTCCAGGCGGAGCTCTTGCAGCGTAACCGGGATGCCGACGGCGCCATCAGCCCCGAACTCTCCCGGGCGCTGATGGTGACCATGGCCGGTATCTCCGCCGGGCTGCGTAATACCGGCTAGGCCGTGGTCTTCGCTAGCCTGGCGAAGAAATGCCTGATGGTGGCTCTCTATCCATCGGCGGCTATCTCCGCCGGGCTGCGCAATACCGGTTAAGTTGGTGGCCTTGGCTAGCCTGGCGAAGAAATGCCTGATGGTGGCTCTCTATCCATCGGCGGGCATCTCCGCCGGGCTGCGATATACCGGCTAAATCGCTTGGCAAGCCGGGTTCCTACCAGGGAGGGGCGATCATCTTGTGGGAGTGGGGGTGTCCCGTGGCAGGGAGCGCGCTAAGCCCGGGCCGAGTGGTAGCGGTTCAGGCCATGGTAGGCCTCCAACAGCTTGCAGTGGGCCAGCCCATGGCGGCGGGCGGCCTCGAGCAGCGGGCCGAGGATGGCGTCCCGCTCGGTGGGGCGCCCGGCACTGACGTCCTGGAGCATGGAGGCGCGGTTATTGGCGGTGCCCTCGATCACGCCCCACACCAGCGTCGCCCAGCCCGATTCGGGGGCGGGAATCCTCTCGGCGGCGAGAATCGGCGCCAGCTCCGCGATCATCGCCTCCACCATCGGCCGGAAGGGACGGTCGCGCAGCTGCCCATTGCGAATCCCGAAGCGCGCCACCAGGGGGTTGATGGCGGCGTTCACCGCCAGCTTGTGCCAGAGCCGGATACGAATATCGGTGACCGGCGTGGTGGGCAGGCCGGCACGACTAAGCACGTCGGCCAGCGCTGCCGCCAGGTCGGCGTGCTTCCCGTCGAGGTTGCCCAGCCAGGTGTGGCCACGGCCGGCGTGAACCACGCCATCTTCCACCACATAGGCACCCTCGCTGGTGCTGGCACAGAGCACCGGCCCCGGCCAGCTGGCGTGCAGGCGCGGCTGGACGTCATAGCCGTTCTGCCATAGCACCAAGGGGGTGTGGGGGGGCAGGTGGGGAGTGACCGGAGCCAGGGCCGCCTCCGCCACCGTGGCCTTGGTGGTCAGATGCAGCGCCGCGACCTCGCCGGGCAAGTCGGCTTCGGTGCTCAGGGCGCTATCGAGCTCGCGACTCAGCGTCTCGCCCGCCGGGGTGGTGAGGCTGAGCCGGGGGGGCAGGGGACGGCGCCCCAGCAGCTTCACCGGGACGGGACCGGCGGGGCACAGGGTCAGGCGCAGGGCCAGCAAGCGCCCCAGGGCCCCGGGGCCGAGAATCAGCTGGGTCATCGGGGCTCTCACCGGGGCTCTCATCGGGGCTCTCCCTTGGCACGGCGTGACCGGCTGCCCGTGGCCCGGGGTTTCGAGGTGCGGCTACCCGAGGTGCGGCCGCTGCCCTTGCCTCCGCTACCGCGACGCCCCTTGGCGGCGCGCCGCGGCGAGGGTGTCGGCGCCTCGATGGCCTGGCTCGTCGCCAGGGTCTGGCGCAGGGTCTGGGCGTCGGCGGCCCCCAGCAGCTGGCGCAGGTCCGCCACCAGAGCGCTCAGGAAGGGCGCCGGCGCCTCGCCTTGCTCGGCGATGGCGGCCAGGCGCTGCTCCCAGAGGGCGGTGCGCTCCGGGCGACTCGCCGCCTCGGGCAGGGCGCCGATCAACGCATGGCCGGTGCGGCTGGCGCGCAGGGCGCTCTTCTCCCGCACCAGATAGCCCCGCTCCACCAGGGTCTCGATGATCCCCGCCCGGGTCGCCTCGGTGCCCAGGCCGTCGGAGTCGCGCAGGGTGCGCTTGACCGCCGGATCATTCACATAGCGGGCGATATTCATCATCGCCTTGATCAGGCTGGCGTCGTTGAAGGGCTCCGGGGGCCGTGTCTCGCGATCCTCCACCCGGGCGTCGATGACCCGGGCGGTCTCGCCCTCCACCAGGGGCGGCAGGGGCGGCGCCTCCTCCCGGGTGGTAAACAGTGGCTTCCAGCCCGGCACCTTGAGTTCGCTGCCCTGGGCGCGGAAGCGCTCGTCGAGGAGGCGAAACTCCGCCTTCACCTCCCGGGTCTCCAGGGGCGGGTAGAACTGCGCCAGCACGTTGCGCACCACCAGCCGGTAGACCCTGGCCTCGGCGTCGTCGAGGCGCGAAAAGTCCGGAGTGCGCCCGGTGGGGGCCAGGGCGTGGTGGGCGCCCACCTTGGCATCGTTCCAGGCCCGGGAGCGGCGCGAGAAGTCGGCGCCGGCGAGCCACTGGGCCAGGGTGCTGTCCCCTTGGCAGGCCCCGGCCAGGGTGCGGGCGGCCAGGCCATGGTGCTCCCGGGGCAGGTAGCGGCAGTCGGAGCGGGGGTAGGTGATCAACTGGTGGCGCTCGTAGAGGCGCTGGCAGATATCCAGTACCGCCTTGGCGGGCAGCTTGTAGCGCCGCGCCGCGTCCACCTGCAGTGCCGAGAGGGAGTAGGGCAGGGGCGCCGACTGGCGCTTGTCCTGGGCCTGGAGCGATACCAATTGGCCCTCGGTGCCGGGCAGGCGCGACGCCAGGGCCTCGGCGGGGGGCCGGGCCAGCAGCCGCCCCTGGTCGTCCAGGGGGTGGGTCTCGCCGGGCTGCCACCAGGCCCGCAGCTGGCCGCCGGCCACTCGCAGGTCGGCCCAGAGCACATAAAAGGGCCGTGGTCGGAAGGCGGCGATCTCGGCGTCCCGGCGCACCACCAGCCCCAGTACCGGGGTCTGCACCCGGCCCACCGAGAGCACGCCGTTGTGGCCCGCCTGGCGGCCCACCAGGGTCCAGGCCCGGGTCAGGTTGATGCCATACAGCCAGTCGGCCCGGGAGCGGGCCTCGGCGGCCCGGTAGAGGGCCTGATAGGCGGCGTTGTCCTCCAGGCGGCCGAGGGCCCGCTGCACCGCCGGGCGATTGAGGTCGTTGATCAGCAGCCGCGCCACCGGTCTCTTCCAACCCAGGTGCTCGATCACCTCCTGCACCAGCAGTTGGCCCTCCCGGTCCGGGTCGCCGGCATGCACCACCTCGCTGGCCTCCTTGAGCAGGCGGCGCAGCACCGCGAGCTGGCCGCGGGCCTTGGGGCGTGGTGTCAGGCGCCAGGGGTCCGGCAGGATCGGCAGATGATCCAGCCGCCACTGCTTGTAGGCGGGGTCGTAGGCGTCCGGGGGCGCCTGCTCCAGCAGATGCCCCAGGCACCAGCTGACCCGGGTGTCGCCGACCTGCAGGTAGCCCTCCTGGCGCTGGCTCCTGCCCGGCAGGGCCTCGGCGATGGCCCGGGCCAGGCTGGGTTTTTCGGCGATGATCAGGCGCATGGGTTCCCCTGAAAAAGCGGTATCTATGGATATTTTTCCAGTATTCCCGGCGCCTCGCCAGGGGTAACCTGTCAATAAATCCGTACAAGGCTTGTATCATTATGCGTGAGCGTGGCAGGACCCGACGCCTGTTGGGTCTGGGGGCACGGGCCGGCGGCGCCGTCCTGCGCACCCGGCTGGGGGGCGAGGCGAACTGGCAGGCCCTGGGCGAGGCGCTCTTCGAGGGGCTCTCCGAGCTCAAGGGGCCGGCCATGAAGCTGGCCCAGATCATGTCCCAGTGGGACGACCTGCTGCCGCCGGCCCTGGCGGAGGAGCTGGCGCGGCTGCAGCGCCAGGCCCAGCCCATGCCCTGGGCGAGGATTCGCGCCACCCTGGCGGCGGAGTATGGCGATCTCGAGACTCGCTTCGCCGAGATCGAGGCTCGCCCCTTCGCCAGTGCCTCCATGGGCCAGGTGCATCGCGCCTGGACGCCATCGGGGGAGGCCCTGGTGCTCAAGGTGCAGTACCCGGGGCTGGCCGAGGTGCTGGAGGGGGATCTCTCCCAGGTCAAGCGGATGATGCGCCTGGGGCGCTGGCTCAAGGTGCCCCAGGCGCGCCTCGATGCGCTCTTCGAGGAGCTGGCCGGGAGCCTGCGCGGCGAACTCGACTACCGCGCCGAGGCCGCGGCCCTGGCGCGCTATCGGGCCCGCTATGCCGGCTGGCCGGGGCTGGCTTTTCCCGAGCCGGTGGAGGCGCACTGCACGCCCCGGGTGCTGGCCATGCGCTACCTGCCCGGCACGCCGCTGCGGGAGCTGGAAAACGAGGATAAGCCGCGCCGTCAGGCGGTGGCGGCGCAACTGGCGGACTGGCTGACCGAGGAGCTCTTCGTGCATGGCGAGCTCCACGCCGACCCCCATGCCGGCAACTTCGCCGTGGATGAGGCCGAGCGCCTGGTGATCTATGACCTGGGCGCGGTGATCCGCGTCTCCGAGGCGCGCCTCCAGCAACTGCTGGCGCTGCTCGAGGCGACCCTGGCGGGGGATCCCCTGGCCATGGAGACGGCGGTGCTGGCGATGGGCGGTCGCCAGGGACAGGGGGCGCCCCTGGCGCTCTATCACGAGTCCGCCGAGGCGGTGGCGCCGCTGTTCGCTCCCGGCGAGCAGGACTTCAGTGATGTGCGGGTGCATCGCCGGCTGCGGGCGCTGAGCCCCAAGGTGTGGGCGGCCATGGATCGCCTCCAGCCCCCGGCGGATACCCTGCTGCTGGCGCGCACCCTCAATGGTCACTACTGGAACCTGGTGCGCCTGGGGGCAAAACTGGATATGCATGCCCGCAGCCGGCCGCTGCTGGCCTGGCGGCGCGGCGAGGTCGGCAGCGACCAGCTAAGCCGCGCCCCGGCCGCGCCGGTGTAATAAAGCGTCATGGGGGAGTTCTGATTTATGTTACGAGCGATGAGAGGCTGGTCGCCGCCGGAACAGAAAAACCGGAGTTTACACGGTAGTAAATGAGGATTTTGAGTACCGCCGGCGGCCAGGATATCGAGCGCAGTAATAAATCAGAGTTTCCCTAATGATCCAGGGCGCGGCGGGCGGTCACCAGCGCCCGATACCAGTCGCGTTTCGGGGTCCCCACCGCCGGCGGGCGCTGACTCAGGTAGCTGACGTTGGTGGTCTCGCGGCTGCCGGCGTGACTGGCGTGGTAGTTGGAGAGCATGGTCAGGGTGGCGTGACGGGCGCCATAGTGGTCATGCAGGAAGTCGATGGCCGCGGGTTCCAGCTCCACCTGGTAGTGGCGCACCAGGGCCAGGGCCAACTGCTCCGCCGGCCGCGACAGGTCGACGCGGATCTCCTGGACCATGCCGGAACCCAGCGCCGCCTTGGCCGCCGCCGACAGGTTGGGCTCCAACTGGCCGAAATCGGCGGCATTGGTGCTGTTGATGGCGCGTTGCACCTCTGGGCGCGAGAGCTGGATATGCGGCTCCAGGGCCAGGGCGATCTCGATGGCCAGGCGCTTGGAGGCATCCAGGTTCAGCGGGGCGCACACCGGCTGTCCCGAGGTCAGGCGTTGCGGCGTATCGATCCCCGCCTCGGCCAGGTGGTCGGCCAGGTGTTTGCAGACCCGCGCCTTGGCCTCGTCGTCGAGCTCGATCACATGCTCGCGGATGCGCAGGCCGCGGCGGCCGGGCCCCAGGCGCAGCCGGGTCTGGTCATCCTTCTCCTCGCAGATGCGCTCCCAGCGTTCCAGCATCTTGAGCAGTTGGGCATGCTGTCGCCCGACCTGTTCGTAGGCCGCCGAGACGCTCTTGTAGAGGCGCAGGGCATTGGCCAGCACGTCCGACTGCCGGCGCAGGCGGGGCCGCTGGCTGGGGGCCTGCGCCAGGCGCGGCAGCTCCTCGGCCAGGGCGTCCATGGCGGCCAGGGAGCGCTCCAGCAGCACCTCGGCGCGCAGCCCCGAGGCGGCGTCCTCGACCAGGGTGTCGGACTGCTCGGCCAGGTAGACGGTCAGCGCCTTGAGGCGCGACAGCCCGGTGGCCTGGGCGATGCGGTGGCGGGCGCGGGCCTGTTCCAGGGCATCGAAGGCCTGGGCCAGCTTCCAGCGCCCCTTGTATTCGAAGGTGAGCATGGGGATCTGGCGGCCGCTGATCAGCTCGAAGGCCAGCACCAGCATCTCTTCCACGTCCTGCAGGGTCATCAGCAGCTCATCGTCCTGCTCGATGGCCGCCAGCACCCGCTCGATGAAATGCTCGTCGCGCACCACCCCCTGGCGCAGGTCCGGGGCCTCGCCGGCGAAGCGTGCCCGCAGCAGGTCGGCGGCACCGGGGGCTACCTCGGTCAGGGCCTGGAACTGGGGTGCCAGCAGCTCGCCGTAGAGCTGCCGAAGGTCCTGGATGCGGGCGTGCAGGCCGACGCGGCGATAGATATCGATCTGACCGATGATCCGCGCACTTTCGCGGTCATCGAGCAACTCCAGGGCGGCCAGCTCCACCCCCTCCGGGGAGAGGTCCTCCTTGCGCAGCAGCATGGCGGCGGCCTCACGGCGCCGGGCTTCCCCCTCCAGGGCATCGACGATCAGGTTGCGGGTGGCCAGCAGCAGCTCCGGCAGGGCCTTGATCACCCGCTCGATCTGGGCACTGGTGCGTTCCGCCCGGCGCGCCCCGGTGAACTGGTGCACCAGGTTGGCCGCCACCCCGGCCACGCCGGTGATCACCGTATAGGTGATAAAGAAGATGTAGTTCTGGGCGCTGGGGGCCTGACCATAGCCGAGCAGGTAGCCGCCCCAGGCCCCCAGCAGGGTCACCGGTCCGGCGGTCCACAGGATCTGCATCAGGCTGACCGACCAGGGGACCCGTTCCACCGCCCGGGTGATACGCTCGATCTCGTCGCGCCCCTGGCGCTCCAGGCGCACCCGGGGGGCCTCGTCGTCGCTGGCGGGAAGGGGGCGAAAGGGCAGGCGCAAGGCGGGACTTCCTGTGCTGGAGGTGGGCAGCCACACCCTAGCACCTCGCCCCGGTGCTGGCCACGCCACGGATGAGTCGGTCGGGCCCGACGTGCTAGAATATGCCCCTTTTCCTGGCGGAGATTGTCATGCTGTCGGTATGGGTTGAGCAGCTGCTGGGCTATGCCTCGGGCGCCCTGGTGGCGATTCGCGACGATGAGCACTATCCGTCGCTGGTGGGATGGGCCCGCACCGAGGGCGCCGATCGCCTGGGGGGCAACCTGGCGCTGGCCCAGGCCCTGGCCCCGGAACTGTGGTCCCAGACGCCCCTGGAACGCCTCGATTTCGAGTGCGAGCGGTTGGCGCGCCCCGGGCGCAACGAGCCCTGCTGGTGCGACTCCGGGCGCAAGACCAAGCACTGCTGCGGCGCCGTTCAGGTGCCGGGGCCGGTGCCCAGCCACCTGATGTGGATGCTCTCGCTGCGGGAGTGGAAGGGCGATGCCCTCAAGGCGGCCCTGGCCAGCGGCAAGGCGCCGGCCCAGGCGCTGCTGGAATCGGGGCTGATCGCCGCCGAGAGCGGCCAGCGCGGCCGCGCCCAGCAGATTCTCGAGTCGCTGTTCGACGAGCAGGGCGACTGGTCGCGGTTGCCGGATCAGGCAGAGCCCGCCTTCGAACTGTTGATCGACCTCTACCAGGAACGCGGCTTCCTGCGCAAGCGCGAGGCGCTGCTGGATGCGGTCCTCGACCGCGGGCCGCTGTTCCTGCGTGGGGTGGCCCTGGAGCGACTGTGCCTGCTGCACCTGGACAACGACGACCTGGCCAGTGCCCGGGAGGCCTTCGTGCGCGCCCAGCAGGCGTTGCCGGACTCGCCCACCCTGGCCTATATCGAGGCGATGCTGCTGCTCCATGAGGGCCAGGAAGAGGAGGCGTCCCAGCGCGCCCGTTTCTGGTTCCGGCGCCTGGCCCGCCAGGGCGACATGGACCCGGAGCAGTTGGAGTTCCTGGGCGAGCTGGCCGAGAATCCCGGCGCCACCCTGGCCGAGCAGATGGTCAACTCCGAGGAGAACCTGGCCGGTCCCCTGGTGGCCCTGCAGAGCCTGCTGGCGGAACTGCCCACCGCCCCGGTGCTCGGCGTCACCCAGGGGGAGGCGGGGGCCATCGTCTATACCAGCTCGGCCCGGGAGGACACCCTCTATGCCGCCTGGCAGGCCCATTTCCAGACCCGGGTCGACGAGGAGACGGTGCTGGGCTTCGAGGCGGATCCCTGGGTGGAAGCGGAGGGCTGGCTCAGCGAGCTGTGCGCCAACCCCGAATGGCTCGACAGCCCCCGGGTCCACCAGGACCTGGCCCTGGCCCTGACCAGCCGTTTCGGTAGCCTGCCGTGGATGGCCCCGAGCCTCTTCGAGCCCCTGGCCGAGCGCCTCGAGCGCTGGCTGACCCAGCTCGATGGCCAGGGCCAGCGACTGCCCTGGGACGATGGCGATAACGCCGTGCTGCTGCGCAGCGGCCTGGCCCTGGTGGTGGGCATGGAGCGCGGCGCCCGGGAGCGCTCCCGGCGCCTGGCCGAGCGCCTGCTGGCCCTGGATCCCGAGGATAGCCTGGGGCTGCGCGAGCTGGTGCTCGACCAGTTGCTGCGGGAGGGCCGCAATGCCCAGGCCCTGGAGGTCAGCGACGTGCCCATGGAGACGCCGCTGCTCGGCGTGCTGATGGGCCGGGTACTGGCGCTGCTGCGCCTGGAGCGCTTCGACGAGGCCGCCGAGGCGCTGAAGGCGGCGATGGCGGTCAATGGTCATGTAGTGGCCATGCTCTGCGATGAGAAGGTGCGGCCCATGGCGCTGCCCAGCGACCAGGCGCCGCCCTCGGGTAGCCGCGCCGAGGCCTGGCAGTATCGCACCCTGATGCGCGATCAGTGGACGGCGACCCATGGCGCCCTGGCCTGGCTGCTGGAGCAGCGCAAGGGCTGATCAATCGGGACGACGAGGCGCCTGATCACATCACAAGGGGCCGGCAGCCAGGCTGCCGGCCCCTTGTGCATGGTGTGTCGATACCTTACCCGGCCCTGGGCGCCGCACCAGGCTACGGTCGCGGCTGATCCAGATGGCCAGGGCGGTCTTGAGAGAGCGGCAGGCCTGGGGCCTAGCTGGCTCGCGGCGCTGGTGGCGGCACCAGGCTACGGTCGCGGCTGATCCAGATGGCCAGGGCGGTCTTGAGAGAGCGGCAGGCCCGGGGCCTAGCTGGCTCGCGGCGCCGGTGGCGGCACCAGGCTACGGTCGCGGCTGATCCAGATGGCCAGGGCGGTCTTGAGAGAGCGGCAGGCCCGGGGCCTAGCTGGCTCGCGGCGCCGGCACCAAGTCGCGGTCGCGACTGACCAGATGGCCAGGGCGGTCTTGAGAGAGCGGCAGGCCCGAGGCCTAGCTGGCTCGCGGTGCCGGCACCAAGTCGCGGTCGCGACTGATCCAGATGGCCAGGGCGGTCTTGAGAGAGCGGCAGGCCCGGGGCCTAGCTGGCTCGCGGCGCCGGTGGCGGCACCAGGCTACGGTCGCGACTGATCCAGATGGCCAGGGCAATCGCCGGCAGGCCCAGCAGGGTGGAGATGACGAAGAAGGTGGCATAGCCCTCGGCGGCCACCACCAGGCCACCGAAGCCGCTGAGGAACTTGCCGGGCAGGGTCATCAGCGACGAGAAGAGGGCGTACTGGGTGGCGGTATAGGCCTTGGAGGTGAGGCTGGAAAGGAAGGCGATAAAGACCGCGCTGGCCAGGCCGTTGGCCAGGTTGTCGCCGACGATGGCCATCACCAGCAGCGGCAGGCTCTGGCCGGCCAGGGCCAGGGCGGCGAACAGCAGGTTGGTCAGGGTGGCCGCCGCGGCCCCCAGTACCAGGATGGAGCCGATGCCGTAGCGGGCTACCAGCAAGCCGCCGAGCAGGCCGCCGCTGATGCTCATGGCGATACCGAAGATGTTGGTGACATTGGCAATGGTGGCCAGCGTAAAGCCCAGGTCGATATACAGGGGGTTGGCCATGGAGGCCATGGCCAGGTCGCTGATCCGGAACACCGCGACAAACACCAGCAGCCACAGTGCCTTGCGGCGATGGCGGGTAAAGAAGTCGGTGAAGGGGCAGACCACGGCGCCGATCAGCCAGGCCCCCAGTCGCCGTAGCCACTTGGGGCGTCCCCGGCTGACGCGCAGGAAGGCGCGTACCCGGGGCTCATGGATCAGTTGGGTGGTCAATGACAGGCGCGCCGGCTCCGGGCGCAACAGCACCGTGATCACACCCACCCCCACCAGGGCCGCCATGCTCAGGTAGGCGGCTTCCCAGGAGACCGCCGCGGCCACATAGAGGGCCCCGGCCCCGGCGGCCAACAGGCCGCCCCGGTAGCCGATGATATAGGTGGAGGCCATGGCCGCCTGCATGTCCTCCGGGGCCGACTCGATGCGGAAGGCATCGATGGCGATATCCTGGGTGGCCGAGCCGAAGGCCACCAGCAGGGCGCAGGCCGCCACCAGCGGCAGATTGCCCTGGGGCTCGAGGCTGGCCAGGGCGGCGAGGCCCAAGGCGATCATCAATTGCGCCAGCAGCATCCAACTGCGCCGCTGGCCCAGGCGGCGGGTCAGCAGCGGCAGGGCCAGGCGATCCACCACCGGGGCCCAGAAGAACTTGATCGAGTAGAGCATGCCGATCCAGGCGAAGAAGCCGATGGCGGCCACTTCCACCCCGTCGCTGCGCAGCCAGGCGGAGAGGGTCGAGAAGACCAGCAGGAAGGGCAGGCCGGCGGAAAAGCCCAGGAACAGCATGGTGATGACCGGCGCGCGCAGGTAGATGGCGAGGGCGCCGCGCCAGCTGCGGTGGGCGGTGGGGTGGGGCATCGAGGAGGCACTCCCTGGCGAAACGGTGGCGGCCGGACAGTGGCGGCCGACGATGGTAGACTGGGTCACTTGCCGACAGGTCGTCCGGTGACCCGGCCGGCACGACCAGGGTCGATTGTTACAGAGCCGCCGCCTCCAGGGAACCGCCGCCGAGGGGTTTCTGGGGGAGGCCGGCAAGCAGGCAAGTCAGGAGTGTCATGCACCACGCCATCGATGAGCGCGCCAAGGCCGAGTCCGCCCGCTGGTACGTGATCCAGTGCAAGGGGGGGGAGTCCTTCCGTGCCGCCGAGCATCTGGTCAATCAGGCCTACGAGGTCTTTCATCCGGTGCTGGAGGTGCAGCGCAAGCGTCGTGGTCGCCTCACCTGGGTCGAGGAACCGCTGTTCCCCCACTACCTCTTTATTCGCCTCGATCGCCTGGCCAGCAACTGGCGGCCGATTCGCTCCACCCGTGGCGTGCTACGCCTGGTGTGCTTCGGCAACGAGCCCCTGGCGGTGGACGATGGCCTGATCGAAGCCCTGCGTCGCGGCGCCTCCCGCGAGGAGGCCCAGGCCAACCACTACTTCCGCGCCGGCGAGCCGGTGACCATTATCGAAGGCCCCTTCCAGGCCCTGACCGCGGTGTTCGAGCGCCACAAGGGCGAGGAGCGCGCCATCGTGCTGCTCGACCTGCTGCACCGCCGGCAGCGCCTGGAGATGCCGGTGGCCCAGTTGCAGTCCCAGCGCTGAGCGCCGTCGGCGACGCCATAGGAGAGATATCATGAGCCATATCGCCCCCCAGCGGGTCGTGACCCTGCACTATGTTCTCGAGGCTGCCGATGGCCAGGTGCTCGACGATTCCCGGGCCCGCCAGCAGCCGCTGGAGTACCTGCACGGCCACGACAATATCGTCGCCGGCCTGGAGCGGGCGCTGGCTGGCCAGGCCGAGGGCGCCACCCTCAGCGTGACGCTGCTGCCGGCGGAGGCCTATGGCCTGCGCGACGAGGCCCTGGTGCAGGAGGTGGCGCGCTCGGCCTTCCCGGTGCCCGACCTGGCCCCGGGCATGCGTTTCCAGACCCAGGGGGATGCCGGCCCGCAGGTCGTTACCGTCCTGGAGGTGGGCGAGAGCCGGGTGCGCATCGATACCAACCATCCCCTGGCCGGCGAGACCCTGCGCTACCGCCTGGAGGTGCTGTCGATCCGCGAGGCCACCCGCGCCGAGCTGGCCAAGGGCCATCCGCTGCCGCCGGGCACCGAGGCGAGCAGCGTGGAAGACCGCAAGGTGCTTTGACAGCGCCGCAAAATCTGATCTGGATCAAACCTCGACCCGCTTGGTGGCGGGCCCCGCCCCGGGACTTGATCCAGGTCAGTTCTCCCTTTCCCTTCTGCCGCTAGAGTGGAGCCATACATTCACGGCGGGAGAGACGATCATGTACTGGGACGATGCCGTTATCTTCGGGTTGGTGACCGTCGGGTTGATGGTGGCTTTCCTGGTGGGCTGGGTCGGTTTCATCATCCACGACCACAGGCACAAGGGCGACAAGAAGTCCTGAACTCCCGCCACCGTATCGAGGAGCCCGGTGCCAGCCGGGTGTCCAGAGTCGTCAGGGGAAGGGGGGCAACCCCCATTTATACCGGCCTTCGGGCCGGTTTTTTCTGTGCGGTTTGCCCCTGTGCGGTGGCGCCGCCTCAGGCATCCGGTTTCGGCGCGGCCGCCCGGGCATCGAGGCGGGCCAGGAAGGCCACGGGGGGCTCCGGCCGCGCCAGGTGGTAGCCCTGCAGCAGGTCGACGCCCTGGCGGCGCAGGAAATCGACCTGATGGGCGCTCTCCACCCCCTCCACCACCAGGCGCAACCCCAGGGTGCGCACCATGGCGATAATCGAGCGCGCCAGGGGGGCATCCTCGGCCTGGTGCAGGGGATCGATAAAGGCCTTGTCGAGTTTGATCTCGTCGACGCTGAGTTCCTGGAGATAGCGCAGCGAGGAGTAGCCGGTGCCGAAGTCGTCCAGGGCGATCTCCACCCCCAGGGCGCGCAGCTTCGCCAGGCGTGCCTCCATGCCGGGAGCCAGCAGCAGCGATTCCACCACTTCCACCACCAGGTGCCCCGGCGCGATGCGGTGACGGCTCAAGAGGGCATCGAGCTGCTCCACCAGGGTGTCGTCATGCAGCTGCTGCACCGAGACATTCACCGATAGCCGCAGCCCGCTGCCGCGCAGCGGACCGGCCAGCAGGGCGATGCTCTGTTCCATCAGCCAGGCACCGATGGGGCGGATCAGGCCGCTGCGCTCGGCGACCGGCACGAAATCGGCGGGGGCCAGCAGGCCCTGGTGGGGATGCTGCCAGCGTAGCAATACCTCGGCACCGCGCAGCCGCCCCTCGATATCGAATTGGGGTTGCAGGTGCAGGCGCAGCTCCGCCCGGGCCAGGGCCTGACGCAACTGCTGGGTCAGTTGATCCTGGTGCTGCATCCAGCGCCCGAAGCGGCGGTCGAAGAGCGCCAGGGGATGGTGGGGATGCTCGCGGGCCTGCTTGACCGCCAACTCCGCCTTGAGCAGCAGGCGATCGAGCTGGCGATCATCCTCGGGATAGCGGGCCAGGCCCAGGAAGAAGCGCAGATGGTAGGGCGTCTCCGGGGCCAGCCAGCGTTGGGCATTGAGGGCCGAGAGCAGCTCCGCCCCCAACTGCTCCACTCGCCCGCGATCCAGCCCCTTGGCCACCAGCGCGAGACGGTTGGAGGGCAGGCGGGCCAGATGCGCCTCCAGCTCGCGGCGTTCGCCCCAGTGGCGCAGGAAAAGCACCAGCTCGCGCAGGGCACGATCGCCGGCGGCGAAGCCCAGGGTCTCGTTGAGACGGTGCAGGCCGGTGATACGCAGCACGCCGAGGGTGAAGTCGCCGTTCTCCTCGGCCAGCTTCGCCATCAACTTGCGCAGGGTGGGCAGGCCGGTGGTCTCGTCGAATTCGAGGCGCCGCTTGAGGTGCTGCTCGGCGACCCGGCGGTGTAGCGACTCGCTGAACTGGGAGAGCAGCCCGGAGAGCGCGGTGAGGCTGCTGATCTCCTCGCTGCGCCACTCGCGAGGCTGAGTCGATTCGCAGCACAGGATGCCACGCAGCTCGCCGCCGTCGAAGATGCCGATATCCAGCAGCGAGACGATGCCGTAGTGCCGGAGGTAGTCGCGTATCTGGGCCAGGCGCGGCTCGGCCTCCACCCGGGAGGCCGCCAGATAGGGGCCCAGTTGCAGGGCCCGGCGATAGGCCTCCAGGGGCGCCAGATCGAGGGACTCGCCACGCTGGGCGGGATCCAGGCTGGCGCGACAGATCAGGCGCTGGGTCTCCGGCTCCAGGCGCCAGATACTGATGCAGGCATCGCCCAGCAACCGCTCGGCATGGGCCAGCACCGCGGCCAGGAATTCCTCCTCGTTGCTGCCGCGGCGGTAGAGGGTGCGCAGCGCCTGCCAGGCCTGCTGTTGGGCGGCCAGCCCCGAACGGGTGGCCTGCAGCTCCGCACCGATGGCACGACTCTGGTCGAGTTGCCGGGTCAGGCGACGGAACAACACGAAGGTGACCAGGATGAAGAGGGTCATCACACCCGCCAGCCAGGGCAGGGCGGCGAGCAGGATCGACCGGCCGGGACGCTGGGGAGTCCAGTGCAGCCAGGCCAGTTCCCGGCCACGGCTATCCAGCAGGGGGAGGCGTTCGGCGAGGGTCGGTTCGGCACTTAGCGCCAGGCTGGCCAGGCCGGTGACCTGGCGCAGTTCCTCCATCAAGGGGTCATCCAGGTAGCGGGCGAAGAGCAGGCGGTGAGGGGCGGGGGCCGGCGTCAGGGACTCGCTCTCGGGGTGAATCTCGGCGATGGCCAGCAACACGGGCTGCTCCTGCCACTGGGCCCAGGCCAGGTGGGCGCCCGGGCCCTCACCGGGTGGCAGCGGATGAGGGGGCTGAGTGGTGGCCTGCCAGGAGGCACCCCGGCGCATGGCGTAGTCGATGCTGCCATCCGGGGCGATCAACATGGCCAGGTCGATGCCCAGGTTATCGTAGAGGCTACCGCCCAGCTCCTGGGTCAGCCAGGCGGGATCGAGCTCGTTGGCGAGGTGTACCTGCCGATGGCTGATATCCCAGAGGGCATAGTCCAGTACCTGGCCGCTCAGCCGCTGGCCCAGCAGTTCCAGTTGGGCCTCCACCCGGGCCAGGTCGCGCTCGGCCTGCTGATCGTTCTGGGTTTGGGCCGACCACAACAGCACCAGCAGGCTCAGCGCCAGGGCACCCAGCACCAGCAACACCAACTGGCCGCGAATGCCCCGGTAGGCCCGATCCAGGCGGTGCAGTTGATGGTCGAGGCTCTCTGCCATGGGGGCGCGACGCCTTCCTTCGTTGTGGTGGCCAGGCTCAGCGCTGGGCGGTGTCCCGGGGGAGTCCATCCAGGCCGGGCGCGCGCCAATGACCGAGCCAGGCCCGCATCACCCGCTCCGGGTACCAGGTCTCGCCGTGGCTGCCGTTATAGCGCACCAGGGCCCGGGTCACGTCGCCATGCTCGGCGGCCAGGTAGTGGGCCAGGATGGTACAGCCGTAGCGCAGGTTGAGCCAGGGATCGAGGAGGTCGTCCTGGGCGCGGCCCAGCTCGTCGACCCAGAAGGGCATCACCTGCATCAGGCCACGGGCCCCAGCATGGGAGACCGCCTCCGGCTCGAAGGCGCTCTCCACCTGGATCACCGCCATCACCAGCGCCGGCGAGAGGCCCGCCAGGGCCGCCTCGTGATAGACCCGCTCCAGTAGGGCACGGCGCAGGCCGGCGTCGCCGATAAAGCGTGCCAGGCGCGGTTCCATGGCATTGATCCACTGCCGGGAGGCCCACACCGCCTCGGCGGAGCGGGGCGCCTCGAGCACCGCCTCCAGGGTGTGGGTCAGGCTGGCCGGCACCCGTTCGGCCTGGGCCGGGGGAGCCAGCAGCAAGACTCCGCTTAGCAGCAGGGGCGCCAGGCATCGCCGGCGCCCGCGACGCTGCTTAGCGGCGAATGGCTTCGGCCAGGAAGTCCAGGAGGGTATCGGCGGGTACCATGGTGGCCTCTTCATCGCGACGCCCCTTGTATTCGAGCTCTCCCTTGTCGAGGCCCCGATCGCCGATCACCAGGCGGTGTGGAATGCCGATCAGCTCCTGGTCGGCGAACTTGACCCCCGGCCGGGTATCGCGATCATCGAGTAACACATCGTAACCCCGGGCCGTGAGCTCAGTGTAGAGGCGTTCCGCCTCGTCGCGCACGCGCTGTGACTTATGCGCATTCATCGGTACGAGGACGATATGGAAGGGGGCGATGGCATCCGGCCAGATGATGCCATTGGCGTCGTGGTTCTGCTCGATGGCGGCGGCCACCACCCGGGTCACGCCGATGCCGTAGCAGCCCATCCACGGGTGGGTGCCCTTGCCGTTCTCGCCGAGCACGGTGGCGTTCATCGCCTCGGAGTACTTCTTGCCCAGTTGGAAGACATGCCCCACCTCGATGCCGCGCTTGATGGCCAGCACCCCCTTGCCGTCCGGGGAGGGGTCGCCCTCCACCACGTTGCGCAGGTCGGCGACCTTGGGCAGGGGCAGGTCGCGCTCCCAGTTGATGCCGAAGTAGTGCTGGCCGTCGATATTGGCGCCGGCGCCGAAGTCGCTCATCAGCGCCACCGAGCGGTCGATGACGATCGGCATCTCGAGGCCCACCGGGCCCAGTGAGCCGGGGCCGGCGCCCGCCGCGGCACGGATCTCCTCTTCCGTGGCCATGGTCAGGGGCGCGGTCACCTCGGGCAGGTGCTCGGCCTTGATCTCGTTGAGCTCGTGGTCGCCGCGCACCAGCAGGGCCACCAGGCCGCCCTCGCTGCCCTTGACCATCAGGGTCTTGAGGGTCTTCTCGATGGGCAGGCCGTGCTGCTCGACCAGGGCGGCGATGGTCTTGGCGTTGGGGGTGTCGACCAGGCGCAGTTCCTCGCTGGGCGCGGCGCGCTGGGCGTCGCTGCCGAGCGGCGCCGGCAGGGCCTCGGCCTTCTCGATATTGGCGGCGTAATCGGAGTCGCTGGAGAAGACGATGGCGTCCTCGCCGGAGTCGGCCAGCACGTGGAACTCGTGGGAGCGGTCGCCGCCGATGGCGCCGCTGTCGGCCAGTACCGGACGGAAGCCCAGGCCCAGGCGGGTGAAGATACGCACATAGGCGTCGTACATGGCCTGGTAGGTCTGCTGCAGGGAGGCTTCATCGATATGGAAGGAGTAGGCGTCCTTCATGATGAACTCGCGGGAGCGCATCACCCCGAAGCGCGGACGGATCTCGTCGCGGAACTTGGTCTGGATCTGGTAGAAGTTGGCCGGCAGCTGCTTGTAGCTGTTGAGCTCGCGGCGTACCAGGTCGGTGATCACCTCTTCGTGGGTGGGGCCCACGCAGTAGTCGCGGTCGTGGCGATCCTTGAGGCGCAGCAGCTCGGGGCCATACTGCTCCCAGCGGCCCGACTCCTGCCACAGCTCGGCGGGCTGCACCGCCGGCATCAGCAGTTCCTGGGCGCCGGCCCGGTCCATCTCCTCGCGGACGATACGCTCCACCTTGCGCAGGGTGCGCAGGCCCAGCGGCAGCCAGGTGTAGAGGCCGGAGGTGAGGCGGCGGATCATCCCCGCCCGCAGCATCAGCTGGTGGCTGACCACCTCGGCGTCGTTGGGCGTTTCCTTGAGGGTGGACATCAGGAGTTCACTGGCGCGCATGGCTTGGGCGTATCCTTCGAAGCGTTAACAGGCGGGGCTGCGACTCGCAGCGTCTTTGCAGCGCATTGTACGGCAAGCCGGGGTGGCGGCAAAAGCTGGGCCGGGAGATGGGGGCAAGCGTAGTCGCAAGCTGAGGGGCGCTGGGGGCAAGGCGGAGCAAGGGTCATTTGCCAGGGGTGAGGAGCACTGCTCCGAACGGGCTGGCCAGGGATGGCCAGCACCGGCCCTGCAAGCGGAGCAGGATGCGAGAGCGAAGCAGGGCAAATGTAGCGCCCAGGGAGGGGTTTACCGCGCCTTGCGAAGGCTTGCCCCCAGGGTAGCCCCAGGCTGCTACAGGGGGCGCATGTTTGCAGCTATAGCCCTGTTTTCTGCCGGTCGTTCAGCTATTCCAACGATGACTTTCCCGGCGCTTATCTCCCCAGGCATCAGCGGGAGGGGCCGTCATCCCCGAGAGGCGCCCGTTCGACGCCCAGGGCGAGGCGCTGCGTTTGCAGCGCCCAGTCGTGGTAGTTATTGACCTGGCCCCGTTCGCGCAGGGCGCGAATCAGCGGCAGGTCGAGGCGGGCCAGCTGCCAGCCGGGGGTGGCGTCCTCGCCCCGGGTGAGGATGCCGTCCGGTGGGAAGCCATGATCGCAGGGGGTGTAGATGGCGGCATGGCCGGTATTGATATCCACCGCCGGCGACCAGAGCGCCTCGCCCACGGTGGGGGCGTGGACGATGGCCACCTGCTGCTCGATGGCGCGGGCCTGGGCCGAGAGGCGCACTCGGTGGTAGCCGGCGGGGGTGTCGGTGCAGCTGGGCACCAGCAGCAGGTCGGCACCGGCCTCGACCAGGGCCCGGGCCAGGTCGGGGAACTCGCTGTCGTAGCAGATCAGCACGCCGAGCCGCCCCGCCGGGGTGTCGAAGAGGCGCAGGCCGTCGCCGGCGGAGACTCCCCAGTCGTCGTTCTCGAAGCGGGTCATGATCTGCTTGTCCTGGTGACCCATGCGGCCGTCCGGGGTGATCAGCCAGGCCCGATTGACGTAGCGGCCATCGGCCAGGCGCCAGGGCAGCGACGGCGCCAGCAGGGTGACCTCATGCTGCATGGCCAGGAGTTGCCACACGGCCAGGGCGTCGTCGCGCAGCGGCTGCAGCGCCTCGAGCTGGGCCGAAAGGTCGCCGATCACCGCCTCGGGCAGCAGGGAGGTGAGCTCCATGCCGCCATACTCGGGGAAGACCAGCAGGTCGGCGCCGCGGTCGGCGGCGTCCTTGACCCAGCGGCTGGCCTTGGCGACGAAGTCGTCGAAGTGCTGGAAGCGGTCGATGGGATACTGGGCGGCGGCCACCGTGATCGTCATGGGGTCAGTTCCTTGAGCCAGAAGACCATGGGCTTGCCGCTCTCCTCGGCCTCGCCGAGATCCTTCCAGGCGAAGGTGGTGGCGAGCTCGCCCCGGCGGCGGTAGCCGCGGCTCGCCCAGAAACCGTGCAGGGGGCGATAGTCGGCGGGCTTGCGGGGATGCTCCTCGGGGCGTTCCACGGCACAGAAGGCGGCGAGGGCGAAGCCCGCGTCCCGGGCATGGGCCTCCCGCTCGGTCATAAAGGCCTTGCCGACGCCACGGCCCCGGTACTCGGGCAGCAGCAGCGACTCGCCGTAATAGAAGACCGTGGCGGGATCGATGCCGGCGGCGGCGAAGGGGGCGCGAAACTCCGCCACCTCATCGGCCAGGGGCTGGCCGGTGGCGGCGCCCACCAAGGCCTCGCCGTCGAAGGCCAGCACGAAGAGGCTGGCCGGGTTCTCGGCGTAGCGTCCCAGGTAGGCGGCCTCGTAGGCGGGGTCGCCGTCGTAGAGGTAGGGGAAGTCGCGAAATACCCGGATGCGCAGCCCGGCGAGCGCCTCCAGGTGGGGGGCGATGGCCGGCCCCCGGCGGGTGGTCAAGGTCAGCCCGGTCATGACGCCTCTCTGCGGCCGGTGAAATGCCCGAACCCTAGCAGGCCGCGGTGATGCCGCCAATCCTCGCGGCGACGCGAGACTAGGCCTTAGCGTCGCCAGGCGTCATCCGGTCCCAGCATCGCCAGGCCCCAGCATCGCCAGGTCTTAGCGGCGCCAGGCGTTATCTAGTCCCGGCATCGCCAGGTCCCAGCATCATCAGGTCTTAGCGGCGCCAGGCATGCAGCCCCAGCATCGCCATTCCCGCCAGCAGGCCCCAGAAGGCGGCGCCGATCCCCAGCAGGGTGACCCCGGAGGCGGTGAACAGACAGGTGACCAGGGCGGCGTCGCGCTGCTCGGGTTCCGCCATGGCGCCGGCCAGGCCGTTGCCGATGGTGCCCAGCAGGGCCAGGCCGGCCAGGGCCATCACCAGCTCGGCGGGGAAGGCGGCGAACAGGGCGGTGACGGTGGCGCCGAAGATCCCCAGGGTCAGGTAGCCGACCCCGGCGGCGACCCCGGCGGTATAGCGCCTGGCCGGGTCCTCGTGGGCCTCGCGGCCCAGGCAGACCGCGGCACTGATCGCCGCCAGGTTGAGGGCGAAGCCGCCGAAGGGCGCCAGGGCCAGGGTGGTGGCGCCGGTCCAGCCGATCAGCGGCGAGCTGGGGGCCGGGTAACCGGCGGCCCGCAGCACCGTGATGCCGGGCAGGTTCTGGGTGGCCATGGTCACCACGAAGAGCGGGATGCCCACGCCGATCAGGGTCGAGAGCGAAAAGCTCGGCGCGGTGAAGACCGGCAGGGTCGGGGTCAGGGCGATACCGCCCAAGTGGAGTTGCCCCTGGGCGGCGGTGACCGCCACCCCGGTGAGCAGTACCAGCACGATGGCGTAGCGGGGCAAAAAGCGCCGCCCCAGGCCATAGGCCAGCAGCATGGCCAGGGGCAGCGGCCACTGGGTCTCGAAGGTGGCGAAGAGATCGATGCCGAAGCGCAGCAGCACCCCGGCCAGCATGGCCGCGGCCAGGGTCGGGGGAATGCGCTTGACCAGGGCGCCGAACAGGCCGGTGACGCCACACAGGGTGATCAGCGCCGCCGAGAAAAGGAAGGCGCCGATGGCTTCGGCCATGGGCACGCCGGGCAGACTGGTGGCCAGCAGGGCGGCCCCGGGGGTCGACCAGGCGGTCAGCACCGGCATGCGGTAGCGCAGCGACAGTCCCAGGGAGGTCAGGCCGGTACCGATGCCCAGTGCCCACAGCCAGGAGCCGATCTGTGCCTGGCTGGCACCCGCCGCCTCGGCGGCCTGGAAGATGATCACCGCCGAGCTGCCATAGCCCACCAGCACCGCCACCAGGCCGGCGGTCACGGTGGAGGGGCTGAGGTCGCGCCACAACGAGCGGCGCGATGTCGCGAAGGCGTGGGTCTGCGGTTGCATGGCCGGTGTCTCCTGACGCGGGGACGACTCCTCGCGCTGTGCGTTATAGCGTACAATGCCGGTACCCTAGCACTGTGCGTCATAGCGCACAATAGGAATAACTCTTACTGGAGGCTGCGATGCAGGAGATCGCCACCCATATCGCCACGCGGCTGCGCGGCCTGCGCAAGGCGCGGGGCTGGAGCCTCGATCGCGCGGCCCGGGCCACCGGGGTCAGCAAGGCGATGCTGGGACAGATCGAGCGGGGCGAGTCGAGCCCCACGGTATCGACGCTATGGAAGATCGCCAGCGGTTTCTCGGTCTCCTTCTCGTCGCTGTTCGCCCCGCCGGGGACGGACGCCGAGGAGGGGCCGGCGGGGGAAACCCGCTGGGGCCGCGACGCCGCGGGCATGCAGGCCCGAGTGCTGTTTCCCTTCGACCCGCTGCTGGGCTTCGAGATGTTCGAGATCGAGCTGGCCCCCGGGGCGGCGAGCGAGTCGTCGCCTCATGCCCGGGGGGTGGTGGAGCATATCGTGGTGGTGGAAGGCACCCTGGGGCTGACCCTGGCCGGCGACGAGGAGCGGCGCCTGGGGCCCGGCGAGGGGCTGCGCTTCTATGCCGATCGCCACCATCTGATGCGCAACCTGGGGCAGGGGCCTCTGCGTTTCCACGACGTGATCCACTACCTGCCGGGCGCCGCCTCGGGAGACGCCTCGGTATAAGAGGTCAATCGCGGAGCCCGGGCCTTAGTCGTGATTGGTCAGCGCTTCCAGGGCCTCGGGGTGGTAGCGTTCCAGCAGTGCCCAGAGAATCGCCGCCGTCTCGGCGTCCGGTTGGCCGCGGTAGTCGGCGGGGCGGAAGCGCATCTGGAAGGCACGCAGCACATCACGGGTCGGTGTATTCGGCTCGCCGCTTATCTCGATCGGGTAGCCCCAGGCCGCCAGGGCCCGCTGCAGGGTGGCCGTGTCGGGGGCGACCTCGGCGAAGCGCGCCCGGTAGCGAGCCACGCTGGCCGCCTCGGGCCAGACGCCGATCCCGGCCTCGTAGAGGGTCCGCCAGGGAAAGGCGGGGCCCGGGTCGATCTTGCGGCTGGGGGCGATATCCGAATGGGCCACCACGTCGGTGGGATGGATGCCGTGGCGTTCGATGATATCCCGGGCCAAGCGGATCAGGGCGTCGATCTGCGCCTCGGGGTAGGGCGCCCAGTGGATCGGAAGGGCCACCTCGGGAGCCGCCTCCAGGGCCGCCTCCACCTGGGCGAAGGAACGATCGGGACCATGGTTGACGATCTCGATGCCGATGGAGGTGTCGTTGAGGTGGGTGCGCCCCCTCCAGGCGCTGGCGCCGGCATGCCAGGCGCGCCGGGACTCGTCCACCAGTTGGTAGATCAGCGGCTCGCCGTCGTGCCGGCGGGCCGGGAGCGGTAGCACATAATGGGCGCTGACATGGGGGCCGGTCAGCGTGGCCAGGGAGCGCGCCTCGCCGCTGCTGGTGTAATGGATCACCAGGTGACGGACCCGGCTGCCATGAGAGGGGGCGCCATGGGAGTGATCGACGAGATAGCCATGGCGCCGCTCCAGCGTGGATGGGGTGCTACACCCGGTCAGCAGTAGCAGGGAAACGGCGACAAGCACCGTCAGGGATCGCCACATCGGCTTAGCCCTCCAGCAGCAGTCTCAGCGTCAGGCCCAGGGCCAGGGTCGAGGCGACGCTGAGCAGGGTGCCCAGCAGCACATACTCGGTGAGCTTGCGGTCCTGGGCCTCGCGCAGGTCCCCGAAGCGAAGCACCGACTTGGCGGCGAGCAGGAAGCCCACCGCCGTGAGCTGGTCGAGCAGCACCAGGGTCAGCACCAGGAAGCGCTCCAGCATGCCGATCCTCGCCCCCGCCGCCGCCAGGGTCCCGGTGGCCTCGAGCTGCTCGCTCCAGCGCCGCATCACCAGGGCGATGGCGATGGAGAGCGGGCGCGACACCAGCAGGTAGGCGCAGGCCAGGCCCAGCACCTGGGGCGTGGCGAGCCAGGCGACGGCGCTCCCGAGCGGCTGCCAGCTGCCGACCCAGGCCAGCCAGAGTCCCACCAGCACCAGCCCATGCAGGGCCTGGTCGAGCAGGAACCAGCGCAGCCGGCGGGGCGATAGTCGTGACTTGGCCAGGTCGATCAGCCAGTGGCTGGCCGCCACGACCAGGACGCCGAATGCCACCGCTACCGCGCCACGCTGGGCGTCATGGGCGGCGGCGATGACCAGCACGGCGAAGGTGAGGGCCGCATGGACCAGGGCATGTTGCCCCAGGTGCGGTGAGCGGTGTCCCAGGCGGTAGCGCTCTTCGACCCAGGCATGGGGTTGCAGCAGGAAGTCGCCGGTCAGATGGGCCAGCCACAACGCCAGCAACAGGGATTCGGGGCTAGTCATGGGCCTCGCTCTCTTCCTTGAGGCGCCGTTCCAGGTAGCTCAGGGTCTCCTGAAGCAGCGGCCAGTGTGCCGTCCGCAGGCGCTTGTGGACCGCGGGTTGGCTGATGCCGAGCCGCTCGGCCAGGGCCTGCTGGGACTCAGCATGACACAGGCGCTCGGCGATGGCCTCCGCGGCGGCGGGGGGCCAGCCTTCGAGCATGGCATCCAGGTGGCGAATCAGCAGGGCCAGGCAGGGCGAGTCGCCCGATGCCAGCCGCAGGGCCAGGTGGTGGTCGCCGTCCAGGGCGTCGAGTGTCTGGCCGGAGGCCACGAAAGGCGCCGAGCCGGCCTCGGCGATGCGCGAGTCGTCCCGCCACCGGTCGTCGTGTCCGATGGCGATGGCCAGGCGGGCGTCCCAGCGTTGCCGGGGCCGGGAGTGGCGAATCAGCTCGGCGCGCAGCAACACGGCGGCCGTTACGCCTTGCCAGGCCTGGGGGAGGACGAGTTGGAAGCCGTCGCCCCGGTAGCGTTCGCTGACCGCACCGAAGCGTGAGGCCAGGCGGGACAGGGCGTGATCGAGGACCGCCGAGAGCCGCTCGGCGGGTCCTAGCCGGCGCGAGGCGATGATATCGCCGGTGATGACCGCAATGGCGGGGGGCATGGCTATCTCCTGAGCGGGGCCTGCCAGCGGCGGCCAGGCGGGCCTCTGTCGTTAAATATAGCCTTTAAAGGTTATTTTTCCAGTTAATAACTATTTTATGTTATTACCTCCGGCGAGCCAGCTCGCCCATGGCCTCCTCCAGCCCCGCCAGGGTCAGGGGGTACATGCGATCCTCGATCAGCTCGCGGATCAGCTGGGTCGAGTGGGTGAACTCCCAGGCTCGGGGCGGCATGGGGTTGAGCCACACCAGATGAGGGAAGGCGTCTACCAGGCGCTTGAGCCAGATGGCCCCGGCCTCGTCGTTGAAGTGCTCGACGCTGCCGCCGGGGTGGGTGATCTCGTAGGGCGACATGGCCGCATCGCCGACGATCACCACCTGGTAGTCGCTGCCATAGGTGTGCAGCACGTCCATTGTCGAGATACGCTCGTCATGACGCCTGGCGTTGTTCCTCCACAAGCCTTCATAGACGCAGTTATGAAAGTAGTAGGGCTCCAGGTGCTTGAATTCGGCTCGGGCCGCCGAGAAGAGCTCCTCGCAGGTGCGGATATGGTCGTCCATGGAACCGCCCACATCGAGCAGTAGCAGCACCTTCACCGCGTTATGGCGCTCGGGGCGCATCTGCACGTTAAGCAGGCCGGCATCCCGGGCCGTCTCGCGGATGGTGGCGTCCACGTCGAATTCCTCCGCGGCCCCCTGGCGGGCGAACTTCCTGAGCCGGCGCAGGGCCATCTTGATATTGCGGGTGCCAAGCTCCAGGCCGTCGTCATAGTCGCGGAAGCGCCGTTCGTCCCACACCTTGACGGCCCGGCGGTGGCGGGAGCCGTCCTGGCCGATGCGGATGCCCTCCGGGTTGTAGCCATGGGCGCCGAAGGGGCTGGTGCCGCCGGTGCCGATCCACTTGTTGCCGCCGGCATGGCGCTCCTTCTGCTCCTCCAGGCGCTGCTTGAAGGTCTCGATCAGTGCCTCGAGCCCGCCCAGGGACTCGATCTGCGCCTTCTCTTCCTCCGTGAGCCGCTTCTCGAACTCGCGACGTAGCCAGTCGTCGGGGATCAGCGCCTCGATGGCGGCGTCCAGGTTCTCGAGGCCCTCGAACCAGGCGGCGAAGGCGCGATCGAAGCGGTCGAAGTGGCGCTCGTCCTTGACCATGACGGTGCGTGCCACCCGGTAGAAGGCCTCCATATCGGCGAACACCACCCCGCGCTCCACCACCGCGTGGAGGTCGAGCAGCTCGCGCAGGGACACCGGCACCCCGGCGCGCTTGAGGGTCTCGAACAGGCCGATAAACATGGCTCAGCGACTCTTGCGACGCAGCATAAAGGCCAGCCGCTCCAGCAGCTGGGTATCCTGCTCGTTCTTGACCAGGGCCCCGGCCAACGGCGGGATCGCCTTGACCGGATCGCGGTGGTAGAGCGCCTCCCGGGCCAGGTCGTCGGCCATCAAGAGCTTCAGCCAGTCCACCAGCTCCGAGGTGGAGGGCTTCTTCTTGAGTCCCGGGGCCTGGCGCAGTTCGAAGAACACCTCCAGGGCCTCGCTCACCAGTCGGGGGGCGATCTCCGGGAAGTGCACATCGACGATGGCCTGCATCGTCTCCCGGTCGGGGAACTCGATGTAGTGGAAGAAGCAGCGGCGCAGGAAGGCGTCGGGCAGCTCCTTCTCGTTGTTGGAGGTAATCACGATGATCGGCCTGTGCCTGGCCTGGATGGTCTCCCCGGTCTCGTAGACATGGAAGGCCATGCGGTCGAGTTCCTGGAGCAGGTCATTGGGAAACTCGATATCCGCCTTGTCGATCTCGTCGATCAGCAGTACCACCCGCTCGTCCGCGGTAAAGGCCTCCCACAGCTTGCCGGGCTTGATGTAGTTGGCGACGTTCTCAACGCCTTCCACGCCCAACTGGGAGTCGCGCAACCGGCTTACCGCGTCGTACTCGTAGAGGCCCTGGGCCGCCTTGGTGGTGGACTTGATGTGCCAGGTGATCAGCCGGGTATTCAGGGCGGCCGCCAGCTCCTCCGCCAGCAATGTCTTGCCGGTGCCCGGCTCGCCCTTGATCAGCAGGGGGCGTTCCAGGGTCACGGCGGCGTTGACCGCCTGCTTGAGGGCCTCGGTGGCCACATAGGTGGAGGTTCCCGCGAATGCCATGGCTGTCTCGCTCATTGAAATGGGTCACTGAAGATCAAACAAGTGTACGGAAGGCGGCGTAGGGGAACAATCGACAAAAGGGCCCCGCCTGGGTGGCGGGGCCGCGAGGCAGGGCGGTGGGGGAGCGCGATCAGCCCCGATAGGCTTCCACCAGGATGGCCGGGTCGTGCTCGTCGTGGCCGCGCCTGGCGTGGGCACGCATCAACTGGGCGGCCAGGCCGCTCATCGGGGTGGCGCTGCCGCTGCGCTGGCTCTGGGCCACCGCCATGTCCAGGTCCTTGAGCAGGGTGCGCAGGTGCCAGGGCGGATTCTCGAAGTCGCTGGCCGCCATGCGCGGGGTGAGGATCTGGAAGGGCTTGGAGTCGGCGAAGCCGCCGGAGAGCGCCTCGGTCAGGCGGGTGGCATCCACGCCGCTGGCCTCGGCGAGCGCCACCATCTCGGCCAGCACCGCCGCCTGGCAACCCACCACCATCTGGTTGCAGACCTTGGTGACCTGACCGGCCCCCACCGGGCCCATATGGGTGACCCGGGCGGCCAGCGGCGCCATCAGCGGGCGGCAGGCGTCGACCGCGTCGGCGTCGCCGCCGCACATGATGGCCAGGCTGCCCGCTTCGGCACCGGCCACGCCGCCGGAGACCGGGGCATCCACCCAGTCCATGCCGCAGGCGGCCTCGAGGCGGGCCGCGAAGTCGCGGGTGGCCGCCGGGTCGCTGCTGGAGAAGTCGATCAGGCGCTGGTCGGGGCGGCCATGGGCGGCCACGCCCTCCTCGCCGAAGACCACCGATTCCACCACATCGGTATTGGCCAGGCAGAGCATGATCACGTCGACCTCGGCGACCAGCTCGGTGACGGAGGCGGCGAGGCGGGCACCGGCCTCGCCCAGCGGTTCGGCCTTGGCGGGAGAGCGGTTCCAGACGGTGACATCGAAGCCGGCCGCCAGCAGGCGGCGGGTCATGGGGTCGCCCATCAGGCCGATGCCGATAAAGCCGAGGCGGGGGTGCGTCATCAGGGAGTCTCCGGCAGGGTCAGATGCCGGCAATAATGCGTTATGGAAAGCCTTTCCATCAACTCTCTGAGGACTCGAGGAGGCAGAGGCGAAGTTCAGGTGATACTTATTCTTGCGAAGGAGGCGACGGTGACAGGAAAAATCACCAGTGAAAGCCAAGTTAATGGGGAGATGCACAAGAGTGATGCGCTCTGATGCGAAAAAGCCCCTTAGTGGTGCGGCGCCGCGAGGTCGGTAACCTAGCCAGACACCGCCTAGTACACGAGTTGTTTTATAACCATCTGATAATAAAGGCGTTGCAAGGAAAGTGGCATGGATTTCGTATAGGTAATGACAAGCAGAAACCTCGACCGCGAAGCACAGGCCGAAGGGCAAGGAAGAGATCACGGGATCGACGCGGGGCGTCCGGGAGCAAGAACAACGAGAAGAGAGTGACGAATCGCAATATCGTCGGATAACGGCGATACACAGAGTGAGCTGGCGTGCTCCACCTGGCCTCCTTCGGGGGGCCTTTTTTATGCGTCTATTATTCTTGTTGTTGCCGCGACGCTTGTTATGGTGGCCTTTGTTGTTATTGGCTGTCCTCGCGTTATGGGAGGCATCATGACAGCTTGAGCGGTGCGAACAATCCGACTTTGGTGGAGGGTGCATGACCGCCAACCTATTCGCCTCGCCATCCGAGGCGCTCCCCGAGGAAATCGTCGACGTGCTGGCCCGGGGGCAGGGCGTGCGGGTGGAGCGCATCGTCTCCCGGGGACACGTCTCCGGCTGGTATGACCAGGCCGATCACGAGTGGGTCGCCCTGCTGGCCGGCGAGGCGCGCCTGGAGTTCGAGGGCGGCGAGATCCGCCATCTGTTGCCGGGCGATCATCTGCTGATCCCCGCCCATCGTCGCCACCGGGTGGCCTGGACGGCGCCGGAGCGAGACAGCGTCTGGCTGGCGGTGCATTATCGGGCGGACTAGCCTCGGCCGAGTCGGGGGCAGGCGTTCTGCTATCCGGCCTTGCCAGGGCCGCACGGAATCTCATTAGTCGGCCGCTGGCGACTAACCAGTAGGCTAGTAGGATGGAGTCATCGCATCGACACCGGAGGTCATAATGCGTCTACGGGTCCTGTCCGACCTGCACCTGGAACACTTTGATGATGGGCGAGAGCTGCCCATGGTGGCGGCGGATGTCGTGGTGCTGGCCGGCGATATCCATGCCCAGGGGCAGGGATTGGCCTGGGCCGCGACCCAGTTTCGCGACCAGCCGATCCTCTATGTGCCCGGCAACCACGAGTATTACGGCAGCTGCATGCCGGCATTGCGCCGAGAGCTGCGCGCCGAGGCGCAGCGGCTCGGTATCCATCTGCTCGATAACGATGAGGTGATCCTTAACGGGGTACGCTTCCTGGGCACCACCCTATGGACCGATTTCGCCCTCTATGCCGACGACCCGACCCAGGATTCCGAGCATACCGAGCGCGAGGCGCGGCGGCTGATGCCGGACTTTCAAGTGATTGAGCAGCCCGCCGGCGAGGCCTTTACTCCAGCGGCGAGTCGCGCCCTGCATCGCCAGGCGCTGGCCTGGCTCGAGGCGCAGCTCGCCAAGCGGCGCAGCTCGCCAAGCCCTGGGCCGGCCCCAGCGTAGTGATCAGCCATCATGCGCCCCTGGCCCAATGCATCCCGCCCCGCTATCGGGGTGACTCGCTCTCGCCGGCCTTCGCCTCGCACCTGGAGAGGCTGATGGGGCGCATGGAGCTGTGGCTGCATGGCCATGTGCATGAACCGGTGGACCTCATCTGTCGCGGTACCCGGGTAGTGGCCAATCCCGGAGGCTACCCCGGTGAGTTCGAGCCATCGTGCTTCTGCCCCGAGGGCATCGTCTGCCTGCCTGGGGTGTCATCTCTCGGCTGACTTGAGGCCGGGTGGCCTCGCCCCCATCTTGGGGGGACCTTAGGCCGATTTCGCTCCGGAGACTCCCATGTCCGATGCCCTGACCCTGGGTTGCCCCCATTGCCATGCCGTCAATCGCGTCAGCCGGGCGCGCCTGGATGATGGGCCGCGTTGCGGCAAGTGCAAGCAACCGCTGTTCACCGGCGAACCGGTGGCGCTGACCGCCGATAATTTCTCCGCCCTGGTGGCGCGCAGCGAGCTGCCGGTGGTGGTGGACTTCTGGGCCGGCTGGTGCGGGCCCTGCCAGATAATGGCGCCGCTCTTCGCCCAGGTCGCCCGGGAGCTGGAGCCGCGCATGCGCTTCGCCAAGCTGGATACCGAGGCGCAGCAGGCCCTGGCCGGGCGCTTCGGCATCCGCAGCATCCCCACCCTGATGGTATTCCGCGAGGGCCGCGAGGTGGCGCGCCAGGCCGGGGTGATGCAGCCGGCCCAACTGGCCCAGTGGCTCAGGCCGCACCTGGCGTGATGGTGCCGCCGCGATCCCGCGGGTGGTGTCAGAACATCAGCCTGATCCCGGCGACGACGCCGGTATCTTCGCTGGGGTCGCCGTCGGTGCTGGCCAGGTCGGCGGTTTCCCCATAGCGTTTCTCCCAGTAGGTGCCGAGATAGGGGGCGACACGCCGGGTGATCTCGTAACGCAGTCGCAGGCCGACGCGAACCGAGTTGAGCCCCTCGCCGACGCCGAACGCCTCGGCCTCGCCGGCGGCCACGGTGATCTCGGTGCGTGGCTGCAGGTACAGGCGTTGAGTGAGACGCAGGTCATACTCACCCTCGATGCTGGCCGAGACGTCGCCGTCGTCGCTGACCCTTAGCGCCAGGTCGGTCTCGATGCCGTAGGGCATCACGCCCTGGAGGCCGATCACGGCGTAGGTGCGCTCGGCATGGTCGTCGGAGAAGACCCCGCCCTGATAGCCGATGCCACCCTGGAGCTCCCAGAAGTCGGCGATAAGGCGGCCATAGAGCAACTCCAGCGATTCGAACTCGGCATCCTCGCCGTCGCTCTGGACGTTCTCGCCTTCGGACTTCAGGTAGAGGCGGTTGACGTCGCCGCCGTACCAGGCCTGAAAGTCCCAGATTAGCGCTTCTTCGCCCTTGTCGGGCACGGCGTATTCCAGCCGCTCGAACAGCGCCATGCCCATGTTGTGCTCGACCATCGGGGCGGGCCAGTCGGGCGGGGCATCGTAGCCGTCCTCCGCCTGGGCGGTGGGGAGCGCGGCCATGGCCAGCAGGACGCCGGCCGCGGTTAGTGAGACTCGGGTAGTCATGGTTTCTCCTTACGACACCTCGACGACACGGAACATGCCGGCGTCCATGTGGTAGAGCAGGTGGCAATGGAAGGCCCAACTGCCCTCGGCGTCGGCGGTGATCAGCGCCGAGACCCGCTCGTCGGGCTTGACGTTGAGGGTATGCTTGCGGGGAATCAGCTCGCCCTGGCCGTTCTCGAGCTCCATCCACATGCCGTGGAGATGGATGGGGTGCTCCATCATGGTGTCGTTGATCAGGATCAGGCGCAGGCGCTCATCCTTGGCGAAATGAATGGGGCCGCTTACCTCACTGAATTTCCGGCCATCGAAGGACCACATATAGCGTTCCATGTTGCCGGTGAGGTGCAGTTCCAGCTCGCGGCCCGGTTCGCGACGATCCGGCCAGGGAGTAAAGGCCTTGAGGTCGCGGTAGACCAGCACGCGGCGTTCATCGGGATCGATGCCGATGCCGGCCTGGTCGTAGCGGGAGCCCGGTTGCGCCGCGCCTGCCGCCAGCATGCCACCGGCGGCGATTCTGTCCTGTTCCCCCGAGATGCCCGGCATGGCGGAATGATCCATCCCCGGCATGGTGGAGTGGTCCATGCCTTCCATGTCGGAGGGCTCCATCCCCGGCATATTGGCGTGATCCATGCCTCCCATGCCGGAGTGATCCATGCCTCCCATGCCGGAGTGATCCATTCCCTCCATCGTGGAGTGATCCATGCCTCCCATGCCGGAGTGATCCATGCCTCCCATGCCGGAGTGATCCATGTCTCCCATGCCGGAGTGATCCATTCCCTCCATCGTGGAGTGATCCATGCCCGCCATGCCGTGGGCGCCCATGGCCTCCATGCCGCGGTCGGCGATCCGGCGACGCTCGGGGAGCTCCGCCTCCATCCCCTCCCGGGGCGCCAGGGTGGCACGGGCATAGCCGCTGCGGTCCATGGATTCGGCGAAGAGGGTATAGGCGGTGTCGTCCTCGGGGGCCACCAGGACGTCATAGGTCTCGGCCACCGCGATACGGAACTCGTCGACGGGGACCGGCTGCACCGGCTGGCCGTCGGCGGCCACCACGGTCATCCTCAGCCCCGGGATGCGTACGTCGAAGTAGCTCATCGCCGAGCCGTTGATGATCCGCAGGCGAATCCGCTCGCCGGCCCGGAACAGCGCCGTCCAGTTCTCCTCGGGTGAGTGACCATTGATCAGGTAGCGGTAGGTGCTGCCGGTCACATCGGCGATATCCCGCGAACTCATGCGCATCCGCGCCCACATGCCGCGCCGTTCGGCCGTCGCGGCGAAGCCCCGCTCGCGCACGTCGGCGAAGAAGTCGGCGACGGTACGCTCCTGGAAGTTGTAGTAACCCTCGGCGGTCTTCAGGTTGCGGAACACCGCCATGGGCTCCTCGAAGGTCCAGTCGGTGAGCAGCAGCACATGCTCGCGGTCGTAGCGGAAGGGCTCGCGCTCGGCGGCGTCGATGATCAGGGGGCCGGCATGACCGAGCTGCTCCTGCAGGCCGGAGTGGCTGTGATACCAGTAGGTGCCGTTCTGGCGCACCGGAAAGCGGTAGGTGAAGGTCTCGCCGGGGGCGATGCCGGCGAAGCTGATCCCGGGCACGCCGTCCATCCCGGGGGGCAGGATCAGGCCATGCCAGTGAATGGAGGTGGGCTCGTCGAGCAGGTTGGTGACCCGCAGCACGGCATCCTGGCCCTCCCTGAGGCGAATCAGCGGCCCGGGGCTGGTACCGTTGATGCTGATCGGATGGGCTTCCTGGCCGGCGATCGGCAGCGATTCCCGACGGATCGCCAGGGACACCTCGGGCCCCTCCTCGATGCCCTTGGCATAGGCACTGGTCTGGCCCCAGGGGTCGGCCCAACTGGGGCGAAGACCCAAGGCGGCCGCCGATCCCAGGCCGAGGGCCGCGCCGCCTTTCAGGAGCTGGCGGCGGGACAGCGGCTGGGTGATGACTCTCGAACTTGCCATGCAGGACTCCTGTCAGTGTCTGGTCGGAGCCATCTTGAGGGGACAAGCTGAATTCGCCCTGAAAAAACTGGCCTTACCCCGACCGTAGGGGGATCGTCAGCTCGACCCTCAGGCCGCCGAGCGGGCTGGTGGCAAACCGGGTCTGTCCCGAGTAGCGCGATACCAGTTGCGTGAGGATCGACAGGCCCAGCCCGTACCCGGGGTGGCGCTCATCGAGGCGCGTGCCCCGCTGGCCGAGACGGCACAGGTCGGCCTTGGCGACGCCGGGCCCATCGTCCTCGACGAGGATACGCAGGCTGTCCGTGAGCGTGATGCGGCAGGTCACCTCGCGGGTGGCCCATTTCCCGGCGTTATCGAGCAGGATGCCGAGCATTTCGGAGAGATCCTGGGCCTCGATGGGCACGCGCTGGTCGCTGGTCTGCGGCAGGCGCAGGGTGAACCGTCGATCCGGGTAGAGGGCGCGAAACAGCTCGATCAGGCGGGTGCCATCCCGGTGCGGGTCACTCATGCGCCCGGCATGGGGGCCGGCGATGCGTGAGTGCCGTAGCTGTGCATCCAGCTGGGCATGCACCTCCTCGAGGCGCCGCACCAGCTTGTGGCGACGCTCGTCGTCGATGGGCCGCGCCCCCCTCAGCACCTGGGTGACCGCCGCCAGCGGCGTCTTCAGGGCATGGGAGAGGTCGGCCGATGAGTCACGGGAGCGCTGCAGGCGAGCGTCGATCTCGTCCATGAAATGGTTGAGCTGCATGACCAGGCTATCCAGCTCCGAGGGCACGTCCGGGGAGAGGCGTTCCCGCTGCCCCAGGCGCAGTTCGCCCAACTGGTCGCGAAGCCGGGCGAGGGGAATCAGCCCCCGATTGACCGCCAGCAGATTCAGGGAGACCAGCAGCAACAGCAGCCCGGCGGCGATACCGCCGACCCACCAATGCAATTGGTGCAGTCCCGCTTCGACCTGTGCGAAATCCTCTCCCACCAGCAGGACGCCGTCGTCGCCGTTCATGGTGAAATGGCGGCGGTAGACCAGCAGGTGTTGCGCCTGCGCCTCGACCTCGACGAGGGCATCACCGGGGGCGTCGAGCACCTCGGCCAGGACGCCTCGCCAGTGGGGTGTCGAGGCGCTGATGTCATCGCCGAGGCGCAGCACATAGAGGTGGTGGAAGACCTGATAGCCACGACTCGCCGAATCGAGCAGGGCCGGCGTGGCCAACCGATCCTGGCGCAGCTGGTCGATGGCATGGTCGGCCTCCCGTGCCAGCCGGGCTCCCAGGAAGTCGCGGGCCAGGTCCTGCAACAGGATGCCGTGCAGCAGCCAGGTGGTGCCGGTCACCAGCAGGGCGATGCCGGAGAGCCAGGCCAGCAACCGCATCCGCAGGCTGCGTCGATCAATGCGAAACAAAGCGATACCCCTGGCCGCGCCGGGTCTCGATCCGCGACCTGCCGAGGTGGCGTCTCAGCCGCCCGATATAGACCTCGACCAGGTTGGGGGCCGCCGCGTCCTGATCCAGGGCATAGAGCTGATCGAGCAGGTGCGCCTTGGAGAGGATGCGATCGGGGTGGTGCATGAAGTAGCGCAGCAGGCGAAACTCGGTGCTCGTCAGGGAGTGCCAGGGTCCCCCGTCGACGCTGACGCTCTGGTTGGCCTCATCCAGGCAGACGCCGTTGAGCGAGAGTCGCTGGGAGAGGTGGCCGGAACGCCGCCGCAACAGCGCCTTGATCCTGGCGATCAGCTCGGGCTCGTGGAAGGGTTTGGTGAGGTAGTCATCCGCGCCGCCTTCCAGCCCCACGACCTTGTCTTCCCAGGTGTCGCGGGCGGTCAGGATCAATACCGGCAGGTCGCGACCCTGCTGACGCCACTGCCTGAGCAGCGCCAGGCCCGATCCATCCGGCAGCCCCAGGTCGAGGATGGCCAGCGCATAGGTCTCGGTGGCCATCAGTGACCTGGCCGCCCCCAGGGAGGTGGCCAGGTCGGTGCGGTAACCGTTGTCTTTCAGGCTCTCGGCCAGGCTCTCGGCGAGCAGGTCGTCATCCTCGAGAAGCAACAGTTTCATGCGGCAAGCTCATCCCTGGAACTCGAGGGTCCCGGACATGCCGGCCTCATAGTGGCCCGGGATATTGCAGGCGTACTCCAGGTCGTCCACATTCGCCGGGGCCGTCCAGACCAGCGCCGCCGTCTCGCCCGGCGCGATGGTCACCGAGGGCATCTGACCACCATGCGCCCCCTCGGCCATATCATGGCCGCCGTGTCCACCATGGCCATGGCTGCCGCCCATCTCCAGCATCATCTGGCGATGAGCCTCCTGAGCCTCGGCATCGCCGATGACGAACTCATGCTCGAGATGACCGGTATTGGTGATCTCGAAGCGGAGGGTTTCGCCCGGGGCAATATCGAGCCCCTCGGGGGCAAACCACATGTCGCCCGCCTGGAAGCGAATGGTGCGATCGATATCGGCCTCACCGGTGGCGTCATGGGAGCCGCCGTGTTCGCCGGCGGCGAAGGCGGTGGTCGCGGTCAGGCCGAGGAGCAGGGCCAGCAGCGTCTTGCGCATGGTGTCACCTCTTGCGTGGTGTCTGGGGAGGCTCGTTTATAGCGCACGAACCTGAAACGGGCCTGAACCCGTGGCGCCGGCGAGTGCACCCCGCGCCGCCTATCCTAGCAGCCGGATGCCACCCTCGGCAGTGGTGCGTCTGGTACGAGACTTGCCCCACAGCCCAGGGGACTTGACCTTGGGGCTACCCATAGGTGCTAGGTTCAGGCCGTTATCCCGGCGGCGCCTCGCCGGGGCCTGCCTCGGGAGTCGTGCCATGATGAATGCCGATTGCTTCGCCCTGATGGGAGCCATGGGGTGGTGGGCATGGCTGATGCCGCTCGCCTTCCTGCTGTTGCTGGGCCTGGGGATCGCCGCGCTCGTCAAATACCTTTTCCTGTCCCACAAGGGGGATCGTCGATGAATCGTCACCTGACCGCACTGCTTGCCGGTGGCACCCTGCTGCTGGGGGCCGCCACGGCTCAGGCCGCCTTGCCCCAGGAGGCCACCCTGTACAAGAACCCGCAGTGCGGCTGCTGCGATGCCTATGCCCGCCACCTGGAAACCCTGGGCATCGCGGTGACCGTGGTCGATGATATCGAGCTGGGCGAGATCAAGCGGGCCGCCGGGGTGCCCCATGGCCTCGGTGCCTGCCACACCGTGTCGCTGGGCGACTACTGGATCGAGGGCCATGTGCCGCTGGCCGCCGTCGAGTCGCTGTTCGAGGAGCGCCCCGCCACGGCCGGCATCGGCCTGGCCGGCATGCCCCTCGGCACGCCGGGCATGCCGGGCCCCCAGCGCGAACCCTACGAGGTCTATCGGTTCGAGGATCATCAGGCCTCGCCCTATATGACCCTCTGACGTCACCGGCCCGCCGACCCTGCCGTCGGCGGTCGCCGTCCGAAGCGTCGGCATGCCGATGGCGCTAGAATGGCCCGAGAGTCATGGCATAAGGGTGGGCGGTGATCACACGGCAGGGTTTTTTGCTGACGCGGCACTGGGAGGAGGGCGCGGCAGGCACGCGGGTGAGCTTCTGGCTGGCCACCGACGAGGGGCCCCTGAGGGTCACCCTGGCGCCCCGGCCCTCGGTGGCCTTCCTGCCCGCCGGGCAGCGCCGGCTGGCCGAGCCCCTGTTGTCGAGAGAGCTGGCCGGTGAGGCCGAACTCCGCCCCCTTGAGCTTCGCGACTTCCAGCGGCGTCCGGTGCTCGGCCTCTATTGCCCCCAGTACCGCCAGCTGCTGCGCCTGGTACGACGCCTGCGCGAGGCCGGCGTCGACTGCTTCGAGGCCGATATCCGCCCCCCGGAGCGCTACCTGATGGAGCGCTTTATCACCGCCCCGGTGGAGATCACCGGCACCCCGGATGGCGAGGGCGGCCTGAGGGACGCCCGGCTGCGTCCCGCCCCGGACTATCGCCCGCCGCTTAGCATGGTGTCGCTGGATATCGAGACCAGCGGCCGTGGCGAGCTTTACTCCATCGCCCTGGAGAGCGGTGCCGAGCGCCGGGTGCTGATGCTGGGGCCGGCCAATGGCGAGGCCCCGGCGGAGCTCGACTTTGCCCTCGACTACTGCGCCAGTCGCGGCGAGCTGCTGGAGCGGCTCAATGCCTGGTTCGCCGAGGTCGACCCCGACGTCATCATCGGCTGGAACCTGGTGCAGTTCGACCTGCGCCTCCTCCAGAAGCATGCCGAGGCCCTGGGCGTGCCGCTGCGTCTGGGCCGCGAGGGAACGGCACTGGAGTGGCGCGCCCACGGCAGCCAGGAGAACTACCACTTCGTCTCTGCCCCCGGGCGGCTGATCGTCGACGGCATCGAGGCCCTGCGCGGTGCCACCTGGCAGTTCGCCTCCTTCAGCCTGGAGCATGTGGCCCGGACTCTGCTCGGCGAGGGCAAGGCCGTCGATAACCCCTACCAGCGTCTCGCGGAGATCGAGCGTCGCTTCGCCGAGGACAAGCCGGCGCTGGCCCGCTACAACCTCAAGGACTGCGAGCTGGTCACGCGGATCTTCGAGACGACCGAGTTGCTGGCCTTCCTGCTCGAGCGGGCCAGCGTCACCGGACTGGCCGCCGATCGCAGCGGCGGCTCGGTGGCCGCCTTTACCCACCTCTACCTGCCGGCCATGCACCGCCTGGGGTATGTGGCCCCCAACCTGGGCGAGGGGCAGGCGGCAGAGAGTCCCGGCGGCTTCGTCATGGATTCCCGCCCCGGCCTCTACGACTCGGTGCTGGTGCTCGACTTCAAGAGCCTCTACCCGTCGATCATCCGCACCTTTTTGATCGACCCGGTGGGGCTGATCGCCGCCGAGGAGGAAGCCGACGCCGTGCCCGGCTACCTGGAGGGGCGCTTCTCGCGCCGCCACCATGCCCTGCCGGCCATCGTCGAACGGGTCTGGGCCGGCCGTGAGGCCGCCAAGGCCGCCGGCAATGCGCCGCTCTCCCAGGCGCTGAAGATCATCATGAACAGCTTCTACGGGGTGCTCGGCTCCAAGGGCTGTCGCTTCTTCGATGCCCGCCTGGCCTCGTCGATCACCCGCCGCGGCCACGCCATCATGCATCGCACCCGGGAGCTGATCGAGGCCGAGGGCTATACGGTGATCTACGGCGATACCGACTCCACCTTCGTGTGGCTGGGGCGGGCCTGCGAGGAGGCCGAGGCGGCGACCATCGGCCGGCGCCTGGTGGCCCAGGTCAACGGCTGGTGGCGCCGGCACCTGGACGAGGAGCTGGGCCTGGAGAGCGCCCTGGAGCTGCAGTTCGAGACCCACTACCGGCGTTTCCTGATGCCCACCATTCGCGGCGCCGAGGCGGGCAGCAAGAAGCGCTACGCCGGCCTGGTGCGCGACGCCGCGGGGGAGGAGCGGGTGGTCTTCAAGGGCATGGAAACGGTGCGTAGCGACTGGACGCCGCTGGCCCAAGCGTTCCAGCGCGAGCTCTACCGCCGCGTCTTCACCGGCGAGCCCTACCGGGACTATGTGCGCGAGATGGTCAATCACACCATCCGAGACTGTGTGGCGCGGCTAGAGGCGGGGGAGGAGGACGATCGGCTGGTCTATCGCAAGCGGCTGCGCCGGCGCCTCGACGACTACCGGCGCAATGTGCCGCCCCAGGTGCGCGCCGCGCGGCTGGCCGACGAGCATAACGCCCGCCTGGGCCGGCCGCCCCAGTACCGGAACGGCGGCTGGATCCGCTACGTGATCACCACCGCCGGCCCCGAGCCCCTGGAGGCGCGGCACTCGCCCATCGACATCGACCACTACCTGAGCCGCCAGCTCAAGCCGGTGGCGGACGCCATCCTGCCCTTCGTCGGCGACGACTTCGATGCCCTGATCGACCGCCAGATGGGGCTCTTCTAACTACGTCGACCTTCGGCCGGTACGGATCGATCGTCAGCTGAGGTTGTTTTGAATCAGCGCCCCTTAAGCTGTTCCTTGAGCTGCTTAGGCACCTGCTTGATGATCAGGCGGTCGCTGGTCTCGTCGTATTCCACGCTGGAGCCCAGCAGGTGGGAGTCGAAGCTGATCGAGACGCCGCCGGCGCGGCCGGTGAAACGGCGGAACTGGTTGAGGGCCTTCTTGTCCGGGGGGATCTCTGGGGAGAGGCCGTAGTCCAGGTGGCGGATATGCTCGTAGAAGGCCTTGGAGTCGTGGTCGTCGACCACCTCGGAGAGGGCTTCCAGGGTGATCGATTCGCCGCGGCGCGCCTGATCGCTGGCGTAGTCGAGCAGCGCCTCGGTCTTCTCCCGGGCCTGGTCGTCGGCGAGGTCCTCCTGCTCCACGTAGTCGCTGAAGGCCTTGAGCAGGGTGCGCGTCTCGCCGCCGGCGTCGATGCCCTCCTCGGCACCGAGTAGCTCGGCGAAGGCCTCGGCGAACTTCTTGCCGCCGCGGTCGCGCAGCCAGGAGAGGTACTGCTTGGAGGGTGTCTCGGCGCGCCACTGACGGATATCGAGACGCGCGGCCAGCGACAGCTGGGCCAGGTTGAGCTGATTGGCGGCGACGATGGCGCCATCCGCGTCGATGCCCCACCCCTCGCGATGATGCAGCAGCGCCAGGCTGAGGTACTCGGCGTCGCCGTGACGGTAGTGGGCCAGCAGCAGGTGGCCGCCCACCGAGAGGTGCTCGCCGAGCATCTCGGTGAGGCGCTGGGCCAGCTCGCGGCTGACGCTGACGAAGTCCGTCTCGCCGTCCAGGTAGGCGCCGAGGGCGGTCGCCGTGCGACTGGCGGCGGCGAAGTGGCCCCAGGCCTTGGTCTTGCCGTGATAGGCGCTGTTGACCCCGGCCAGCAGCTCATCCAGGGCCGGTGAGGGCGCGGCCTCGGCCTCCGCCGCCACCAGCCGGGCCGGTTGCTCTCCCGCCAGGTCGATGCGATGGATGATGCTGTGCAGTATCGGCATGGGGCCCCCCGGGTGGCGAAAGCGAGATCACGAAAGCGAGGGGGCGATCATACCCGCCGAAGGCGCCCGGTGGTACCGGGCGATCAGGGCTTGAGTCGGTAGCCGGAGCGGAAGATCCAGTTGACCAGGGCGATGCCGGCGACCAGGAAGGCGCCGATCATCGTCAGGCTGGCGGCGAGGCTGACGTCGCCGATGCCGTAGAAGCTCCAGCGGAAGCCGCTGACCAGGTAGACCACCGGGTTGAAGAGGGTCACCGCCTGCCAGAAGGGCGGCAGCATCTCCAACGCGTAGAAGGTGCCGCCGAGGAAGGTCAGCGGGGTGATGATCAGCAGCGGCACCAGCTGCAGCTGCTCGAAGCCATCGGCCCAGATGCCGATGATAAACCCCAGCAGGCTGAAGGTGATGGCGGTCAGCACCAGGAAGAACAGCATCCACAGCGGGTGGGCGATCTCCAGCGGCACGAAGAGGCTGGCGGTACCGAGGGCGATCAGCCCCAGGGCCACCGCCTTGGTGGCCGCCGCCCCCACATAGCCGATGACGATCTCGGCGTAGGAGACCGGCGCCGAGAGCAGCTCGTAGATGGCGCCGGAGAAGCGCGGGAAGAAGATGCCGAAGGAGGCAGTGGCCACGCTCTGGGTCAGCAGCATCAGCATGATCAGCCCCGGCACGATAAAGGCGCCATAGCTGACGCCCTCCACCTCGCTGATGCGGGTGCCGATGGCGGCGCCGAAGACCACGAAATAGAGCGAGGTGGAGATCACCGGCGAGACGATGCTCTGCAGCATGGTGCGCTTGGTGCGGGCGAGCTCGGCCAGGTAGAGGGTGCGTACGGCCTTGAGATTCATAAGACGGAGTCCTGTGTGCGGGGCATCCATTTCGGCCGGGTTTGGCCGGGTAGCGGGGGCGTCAGGGCCGCTCTCAGGGCTCCTTGACCAGGCTGACGAAGATATCCTCCAGGGAGCTCTGGCGGGTACGCAGGTCGCTGTAGCGGATACCGGCCTCCTTGAGGGCGCCGAGCAGCTCGGCGATTCCCGAGCCCTCGCCGTTATTCGCGGTGCTGTCGTAGCGGTAGACCAGTGCCTGGCCATTCTCGGCCAGCCTCAGGTGGTAGGGCGCCAGGGCGTCGGGCACCGACGCCAGGGGCGTCTTGAGTTGCAGGGTCAGCTCCTTGCGGCCCAACTGGCGCATCAGCGCCTGCTTCTCCTTGACCAGCACCAGCTCGCCGCGGCGGATCACCCCGATGCGGTCGGCCATCTCCTCCGCCTCCTCGATATAGTGGGTGGTGAGGATAATGGTGACGCCTTCGTCGCGCAGGTCGCGGACGATCTGCCACATCTCGCGACGCAGCTCCACGTCGACCCCGGCGGTGGGTTCGTCGAGGAACAGCACCTGGGGCTGGTGGGAGAGCGCCTTGGCGATCAGCACCCGGCGTTTCATGCCCCCGGAGAGGGTCATCAGGCGATTGTCGCGCTTGTCCCACAGGGTCAGGGCGCGCAGGATGCGCTCCAGGTAGGCGTCGTCGCGGGGCTTGCCGAACAGGCCGCGGCTGAAGCTCACCGTGTCCCACACCGTGGAGAAGGCCTCGCCGGTGAGCTCCTGGGGCACCAGGCCGATCAATTCCCGGGCCGCCCGATAGTCGCCGACGTTGTCGTGCCCATCCACGGTGACCGTGCCGCCGCTGGCGTTGACCAGGCCGCAGATGATGCTGATCAGCGTCGTCTTGCCGGCGCCATTGGGGCCCAGCAGGGCGAAGATCTCGCCGCGATTGATGGTCAGGCTCACTTCCTTGAGGGCCTGGAAGCCGCCGCGATAGGTCTTGGAGACGCCCTCGATGCGGATCATGGGCGCGCCCAGGGCGGCATGGGTGGGGCTTGGCGCGAAGGCGGTGGTCATGGGCTGTCCTTGTCAGCGGGCCAGATCGTTTCGGGGCTAATGTCAGTCGAGGCGGGCGGTGCGGCCGAGTTTGCGGCCTCCCCAATGACGAAGGCCGCGGCGACTCGCCGCGGCCTTCTCGGTGGCGCCGAGGCGCCGGTCACCCGGGGAAATCAGCTGCGGCTGGTGACTTCCAGCAGATGGTAACCGAACTGGGTCTTCACCGGGCCCAGCACGGTGTTGAGCTCGCCGGAGAACACCACCTTGTCGAATTCCGGCACCATCTGGCCGGGGCCGAAGGCGCCCAGGTCACCGCCCTGGCGGCCGGAGGGACAGCTGGAGTGCTCGCGAGCCACCTCGGCGAAGTCACGGCCGCCTTCGATCTCGGCCTTGAGGGCCAGACACTTCTCTTCACTCTCTACCAGAATATGACGCGCGGTTGCCCTGGCCATAATACACTCCTCGATGGATGGCTATCGGGCCGGCCAGACGGCCAGCCAGCTTCTCGGCCGAGGATAGCATGCTCGGGGCGAGTGAGGCAGCCAGGGAGAAAACGACAAGACCGGAGCGGGCTTCCCCGATCCGGTCTTGTCGATGCGCCGACGTTTCTTTCGAGCGCCCGGCCGGTCAGGCCTCGGTGCCGGGCAGCGGGTACTTGGCCATCGCCGCCTCGATCTGCTCCATGCTGTGGCGCTGTGCGGGCCGTTGCTCCAGTTCCTGCCAGTAGCGCTCGAACTCGGGGCGCCGGTCGATGGTGCCGAACTGCATGCCCCAGCCGAGATGGGAACCCACATAGACGTCCACCGCCGAGAAGCGCTCACCGGCGATATAGCGCCGTCCCCGAACCGCGTCGGCCAGCACGTCCAGCACCGTGTCGAGGCGCCCACACCCCAGCTGCATTTCCTGGTCGGCGCTCATCTCCACCTGGCAGGCCTTCAGCCCCAGGGCGGCCTCGAGGGGCCCGGAGACGAAGAACAGCCAGCGGTAGTAGGCGCCCCGCTCGGCCGGCGGAGGGGCCAGGCCGGCCTCGGGAAAGGCGTCGGCCAGATAGGCGCAGATCGCCGCCGCCTCGGTGACCACCACCTCGCCATGCCGGATGGCCGGCACCTTGCCCATCGGGTTGATGGCCAGGTAGTCGGGCGCCTTCATCGACTTGCCGTATTCCAGATATTCCACCCGATAGGGCGCCCCGACCTCTTCCAGCATCCAGTGCACGATGCCGCCACGCGAGTAGGGGTTGGTGTAGAAGGTAATCGTCCGTTCCATGTTGCACTCCTGACTTCCATTGGGGTGCACTCAGCATAATCGAGATGGCCGATAAGTCTT